>URKH01000001.1 GCA_900548255.1 uncultured Collinsella sp.
CTCTTGGGTGAGATTGTTGTCGCGGCGGATGGCGATGAGCTTTTCTGCAAAGGCCATGACGGCTCCTTTCTGCTGTTTGTTGCTTTAAGCATACGCGGCGGCCGGCACCCTTCCAAGCAACCGTTGGTTGCACGACGGGGACCGCGGCGAAGAATTGCGCGCAACACCCCACGCCTCCATGCCGTACAATGACCGGCATGGAACCTATTGCACACATACATACCGACCTGCCGCAGAAGTTCGGCATCCCACGCAACAGCTTTTTGGCGCCCCATCTGCAGGGACGCATCGTCTTTGAGCCGGAATTTGCCTCCAACGCTGCAGTTGAGGGTCTGGACTCCTTCTCTCACCTATGGCTGCTCTGGCGCTTCGAAAACGGAACGCCCGGCGGCACGGCTAAGGACATAGCCGCCGATGCCAAAACGCAGGACAGGTCCGGCACCAACGCAAAATGGTCGAAAACCGTGCGCCCACCGCGTCTGGGTGGAGCCGAACGCGTGGGCGTGTTTGCCACGCGCAGTCCGTTTCGCCCTAATCCCATCGGGCTCACCTGCGTCAAGCTTGATCGTGTCGAGCTCACCGACGATGGTCCCATCATCCATGTGCTGGGGGCCGACCTGCGCGACGGTACGCCCATCTACGACATTAAGCCTTACATTCCGTTTGCGGACTGTCACCCGGATGCGACGGGCGGCTGGATTGAGGACGCGCCATGGCAAGAGCTCGATGTCGAGCTCCCGCAAGCGCTGCGGGACATGGTCCCGGACACAAAGCTCCCCGGCTTGATCGAGGTGCTCCGCCAAGATCCGCGCCGTGCGGGCAGCAAACACGAGCCAAACCGCGTTTACCATTTGGCTTACGCTGGGCTTGACATATCGTTTACGGTCGACGGAACCAGGTTGACGATAACCGCCATCAACGACGCGCGAGACTAACCAGCCATTCGTCCGCACCCGTCAAATTAAGCGCCAAACTCCGCTCCAAAACCGCCCACGCTGGTGGACAATAACGCCTACCGAAACAATCCGCTTTGCACGGGAGCTCAGCATGAAATACGACTTTACCTCGCTTATCGACCGCCACGGTATGGACGCCATCGCCGTTGACTCCTGGGGAGAAATTCCCGACATGGCTCCGAACGCACCCGACGAGGGCTTCGACCTCATCCCCATGTGGGTGGCGGATATGAATTTTGCCACGGTGCCCACGGTTCAGGAACACATCATTCAGCGCGCCCAGCATCCCATGTTTGGCTATTTCAATCCGCGTGACGAGTACTTCGACCGCATCATCGAATGGCAAAGCCGTCGCAACGGCGTTGAGGGCTTGGCGCCGGAGCATATCGGCTACGAAAACGGCGTGCTGGGCGGTGTCGTGTCGACGCTGCGCGCATATGTCCAGCCGGGCGATGCGGTACTGGTCCACAGTCCCACCTACATCGGCTTTACCAAGTCTATCGAAGCCGCGGGCTATCGCATTGTCCACAGCCCGCTTAAGCTCGACGATCGGGGCGTGTGGCGCATGGACTTTGAGGACATGGAGCGAAAGCTCGCACAAAGCCATATCCATGCCGCCGTGTTCTGCTCGCCGCACAATCCCTGCGGCCGCGTATGGGAGCGCGACGAGATCGAACGTGCCATGGACATCTATCGTCAGCACGATTGCGTGGTGATCTCGGATGAGATTTGGTCCGATATCATCCTGCCGGGCCACAAGCATATCCCGACGCAGTCGGTGAGCGAGGACGCCCACATGCGCACGGTTGCCCTCTACGCGCCCAGCAAGACGTTTAACCTGGCGGGCCTGGTCGGCAGCTACCACATCATCTATAACGAGACGCTGCGCGACCGCGTGTGCGCCGTGTCCGACAAGACCCACTACAACGAGATGAACGTCATCTCCATGCATGCGCTTATCGGTGCCTACCAGCAGCAGGGCTACGAGTGGCTCGATGAGCTCAATGAGGTCATCGAGGGCAACGTCGACTACTTCTGCAATTACGTGGACAAGCATTTTGCGGGCGTGTCCTATTCGCGTCCGCAGGGCACCTACATGGTGTTTCTGGACTGCACCGAGTGGTGCCGCGAGCATGGCCGCGATATTCAGTGGCTGCTCGACGAGGGGGCGCGCGTGGGCGTGGGGTATCAGGACGGCCGCCCGTTCCACGGGCCCTGCCACATTCGCGTGAATCTGGCGCTGCCGCTTTCGCGCGTAAGGGAGGCGTGCGACCGCCTGGACCGCTACGTTTTTGGGGTATAGGGGGCGCTCGATTCGAGTGCTGCCCCATGTGCCCACGCCGTCAAAATGCGTGGGCGCATGGGGCGCAGAGGGTAGCGAGCGCGTTTTTCGCATTCGCTACTTTTCCTGAATCTGCTTGCCGCAAAGATGCTCAATTGAAATCTCGTAGAGTTGGACGCCCTTGATGTCTTTGGCGATTTCTTCCTCGACTTCTTCGGCAGAAGGGTAGTACTTAAGCGCGAGCTGGCGGACTTTGTCCTCGATAAACGCAGGCGCTTCATCTACCAGGCGGCAACGGCCAAAGACCACGGTGCTCATGACGTAAGGAGCCCAGTCGCCGTCCTTGTACCACTCGTTGCCGTAAACGGTAAAGCAGACTTTATCGTCACGCCTGAGCGAATCGACCTTGTGGCCGGCCTTGGCGCCATGGAAATAAATCTTGTCGTGCTCGGCGTCAAAGAAGTAGTTGACGGGAATGGCATAGGGGTAGCCATCATCGCCGTTGACGGCAAAGACGCCGCGCTTACAGGTGGCGAGCAACTCGCGCGCTTCCTCGTCAGTGATGGCGCGTTTCTTTCGACGTAAGGGCCTAAACATCGTTGGCTTCCTTTCTGGCTGTGCATGGTGGTTGAGCACAAACTATAGCGAAACAGCCCCATTTTTCTTGATACAGGCGAGTATGTTTTTGAGCTTGCTAAAGTCGAGCGGTTTGGGCAGATGGGCGTTCATGCCGGCGTCGTGTGCCGCCTTGGCGTCTTCGGCAAAGGCGTTGGCGGTGAGCGCGATGATGGGGATGTCGGCCGCATCGGCCTTTTCGCTCAGACGAATCGCGCGGGTTGCCTCGTAGCCGTCCATGCCCGGCATCATGATGTCCATCAGGATTGCATCGAAGCTGCCGGCGGGACGACCAACATATAGATCGACCGTTTCGTTGCCGTCGGCGGCGCGAGTCACGACGATGCCTTCGCTTTCGAGCAGAGCTTGGGCAATCTCGGCATTGAGTTCGTTATCTTCTGCCAAAAGGACGTTCATGCCGGCGAGTGAGCAGCTGCTTACCTGCGTGTCTGCACATTCTTTTATCTGAGGGTTCTTGTCGATATCGAGCGGAATCCGGACGTCAAACGTACTCCCCACGCCAACCTCACTCGAAATCTCAATCGTGCCGCCCATCATATCGATGAGCGATTTGACGATAGACATGCCAATGCCGGTTCCTTGGAACTTGCTGCGCGCATCGTCGCCTTCCTGGGCAAACGGCTCGTAAATGTGTGCCAAAAACTCGGATGTCATACCAATGCCGGTATCCGAGACGCTAAAGCAAAACACGGCGTGCTCGTCGTCGACCGGTTTGATGGTCGATGAGAACGTGACGGTGCCTCCGTGCTTGTTGTACTTGATGCTGTTGTCGAGCAGGTTGACAAGGATCTGCCGAATATGGGTGGGGCTGCCGATCATATATTGGTCGACAGCGTAGGGCTCGCTGGTGTCGAGCATGGTTATGCCGCGGTCCGATGCGCGGAGCTTGCACAGTACGAGCGCATTGTCGCACAGCTCTTTAAGGTTGAATGATTCGTGCTCGAGCGTCACTTTGCGCTCCTCGATCCTGCCCATCTCGAGGATGTCGTTAATCAGTGACAGCAGGTGATTGGCGGCAACGCGCGCCTTGGCGCGGCTTTCGCGGGCGACCTGCATGTCGCCTTCTCTCAATTCCTCAATTTCGATAAGGCCCAGGATGCCGTTGAGCGGCGTGCGGATGTCGTGGCTCATGCGCGTGAGGAAAGCGGTTTTGGCGGCGTTGGCGGCATCGGCTTTCTGCCGTTCCTCCTGTGCGCGGTAAAGCGACCAGACAAGGATGACGATGCCGGTGAGCAAAATGCAGATGACGACTGCCGCAATGACGATGCGGTTGCGGTAGAGAAGTCGGAACGCATCCGATTCTTGCGCCGAGTACGATGTGGGGAAATAGCTGTTTGTAGAGAGCGATTCACCTGCATTGACGATGCCCTTATTGATGATCCCCAGCAGCTCGGGCTTGCCGCGCGAAATTAAACACGATAGTTGCGCCGTGTTGGTGAGTTCCTGTGTTTCGAAATCCTCGATGTCGTAGATGTCGCGGAGAGTTTCCAGGCGCGTGCTGGGGACAATGATGCAACGTGCCTTCCCCTCATTGAGGGCTTTGAGCACCTCGCCGTCATTCGAATACTCGGTTACCGTTGCGTTCGGAAAGAGACTTTCGAGCTCAAAACGGTTAACGATTGTGCTCTTTGTACAAGCGATGTTCTTAAGGTCGCTGTTCAGGTTTTTGCCACTGTGAATGGCGGTCAGCGAAACCGTTCCCATCGAGTTTGACTGGATGACCCCTGTCTGCTCGGCGAGCCAGTAGTCGCGAAACAGAGGCAGGGCGACATCGATGGTTCCGTTGGAAAGGGCTTTGATCATTTGCTTGTTGTTCGAGAGTGCGATTGTTTTGACCGTAATGCCAAACTTGTCGTGCAACGTCGTTGCAAGCGAGGCGAGCGACCCTTCCATCTCGCCGTCGTCATTTTGCGTACAGTAGGGAAGTTGGTTTTTAAGATAGCCAATCGTGATGGTATTGCCGTTTTCTTTGAGCCAGGTGGTCTCGGTGCCGGTGAGCGATGACGAGCCACTGTTTTGGGTCGAGTGACTCGATTTGACTTCCTCGTTATAGCGCGGGTTATCGCGGGCGATGGTCGTCATGGCGGCGTTGATGTCGTTCATCAGATCAGGGCGGCTTTTGGGAACGGCAAAATAGTAGTCGCTCGAGCCTACGTAGAACATAGGTGACGCATCGGGCGACGAAATGGTGTCGTTCATGATGACGGCGTCGACCTCGCCGTCTGCAAGCGCCTCAAAGAGGGCACTGCCGGTGTCGATTTCTTTATAGGTGCAGGTAACGCCTTCGTCGGCGAGCCACTGCTGGCCGACGATAGTTTGCATAACGCCGGCGTTGCAGCCGATGGTAAGGCCTTGGAGCGCCTGGGGGTCGCCTTTGGCAAGGTCGTCGCGATCGGGCCTGGCGTAGATGTAGTAGCGCTCGGTGCCCTCGGGGTTCGAGGAAAAGAGCAGCTTCTGCTCGCGCTCTGCCGAATACGAGATGTTGGGCATGAGGTCGATTTCGCCTGCCTCGAGCATGTCCATAAGCTCGGAGAAGGTGCCGCTGACGTATTCGTATTGCCAGCCCTTTGTGTAATACGAGAGGGTCTGGAGGTACTCGTAGCCCCATCCCGAGAGGCGCTCGCCCGGCGTGCCTTCCTGGAAGCCTTTGTTGTTGACGAGCCAACCAACGCGGACCGTCTTGACCTGTTGGTCGGAGTCGGTGGCAAAGGCGGGGGCGGGCATGATGGTGCTCAGTATGGCGAGTGCGGCAAGCGCGACGGCCAGGGTGCGGCGTAGGGCTAAGCGAAGGACGGCGGAAGGTTTCACATGAAATCCTATCGAGTTGAGACAGTTTCGCATAAGGATACCAGCTCAGCATGCTTAGTCGGCAGCTGAGCCGCTAAACGGTCCCGCCCGGCACTTGGGGACAGTCCCTTTCTGCCGGCACAAAAGGAACGTCCCCAACTGCCGGTTGTGGGACAATACCGAGCGAACGTGATTGGGCGTCTGGGAAAAGGGGTCGCGATGAACAAGTTGAGGACGCTTGCCGACGTGTTGCGCCAAGCTGGCTTTGCGCGCATCACGGGCCTGTTTCTTATCTTCTACCTGCTGTGTTCGACGGCCGTCTGGCTGTCCGAGCCCACGACCCTTACGTTTGGCGATGGCCTCTGGTTTAGCTTTGAGACCGTATCGACGATCGGTTTTGGCGATATCCCGGCCGAAACGCCGGTCGCCCGCGCTATCACCGTCGTCCTGAGCGTCATCAGCATCTTCTACATCGCCATGCTCACGGGCGTGGCAGTGAACTACTGCAACACGCTCATCAAGATGCGCCAAAAGGACACCATGGCGCGCTTTATGGACGATCTGGAGCATTTGGAAGAGCTCGACCGCGATGAGCTCGCCGACCTGTCGCGCCGCGTGCGCGAATATCGCCGACGCCAGCGCTAGAACGTGCGCCGCGCGTCACAATGAGGGGGACCGAATATGAATATCACGGTATACCTGGGCGCCAGCGTCGGTAACGACCCGGCGTTTCTGCCTGCAGTGCGGCAGCTTGGCGCATGGATTGGCTCCAACGGCCACGCGCTGGTATACGGCGGGTCCAAGTCGGGGCTGATGGGCGCGCTCGCCGATAGCGTGCTCGATGCCGGCGGACACGTGACCGGCGTGGAGCCAAGCTTTTTTATCGAGGCAGAGTTTCAGCACGATGGTATCGACGACCTGATCGTGACGAGCGACATGGCCGAGCGCAAGGCCAAGATGATCGAGCTTGGCGATGCGTTCATTGCCTTTCCGGGCGGCACGGGCACGCTCGAGGAGATCGCTGAGGTCATGTCGGCCGTGTCGTTGGGGCATCTGAGCGCGCCGTGCATCCTGTACAACTTGGACGGTTACTACAACGATCTCAAGTCGCTGCTCGAGCACATGATCGATAAAGGTCTATCGAGCCCGCAGCGCCAGCAGGGCATCTACTTTGCCGATGACCTGCGCCAGATTGCCTCGATTATCGGCGGCTGAGCCTTAGGCCTGTCGCGCGCACGGCGCCCAGTGGCACCGTTCGCGGCGTAGATGGTTAGCCCACCCGCGCCGCGCCCGTCTTACAATAAAACGTATCTTTGTCGCTTTTGACCAACGGGAGGCCCCGATGGACAACCTTGCAAAACCCAAAAACCGTGCGCTGTTTTTAGTTAGCGTGGCCGTGACCGGTGCGTTTGCAGGCGCCGCGGTCTGGCTGTTTTTCTTTGCGATGGAGCACGGTATCGACTATCTATGGACCGAGATCCCGCATATGCTGGGCGTCGCTTCGCCCGAGCTCGCGAGCGGTCCGTTCGGTTTTTTGCCGTATCCGTTTTTCGTCTGCCTGCTGGGCGGTCTGCTGATTGGTCTGTACGCAAAGATGACGGGCACCAAGACCGATGACCTCAACCAGGTGATGGCCAAGGTTAAACAAGACGGTCGCTACCCGTACGACAACCTGGGCAAGCTTTCACTCGCGGCATTGCTGCCGCTGCTGTTTGGCGGAAGTATTGGACCGGAGGCCGGCCTGACCGGCGTTATCGCGGGTCTGTGCAGCTGGGTCGGCGACCGCATGCGTCGCTTTGGCGCCGAGTTTAGGGAGCTCACGCTGTTGGGCACCCAGGCTGCCCTGACGGCGCTCTTTACCGCGCCCGTGTTTGGCTTTGTGGCGCCGCTCGCCGGTAGCGCCGACGGCCAGGGCGCTGGCGAGGACTCCGCGTCCGACGAGATCACCATCAAGCTGCCCAAGGCACAAAAGACCGTGGTCTACGGCATCGCGATTGCCGGCGGTCTGGGCACCTATCTGCTGCTCGGCCAGCTCATGGGTGGCGGCATGGGCATGCCGAGGTTCGAGGCTGCCCAGGTGGGTAACCTCGAGCTTGCCTGGCTCATTCCGCTGGCGTTGGTCGGTACCGTATGCGGCTGGCTGTACTTTGTCTCGGAGCACGCGAGCGAAGCGCTTGCCCATGCCATAGGGGAGCGCCCTGTCGTCAAGGCGATGCTGGCTGGTCTGGCCCTCGCTATCTGCGGCACGGTTTTGCCCTACACCATGTTTGCCGGCGAGACCCAGGCCGACGTGCTCATGGAGACCTACCTCACCATTCCCGCCGGCGTGCTTATCGCGACCGGCCTGGTCAAGGCCATGCTGACGCCCGCCCTCATCAATATGGGTTGGCGCGGCGGCCACTTCTTCCCGGTTATCTTCTCGGGCGTAAGCCTGGGCTACGGCCTTGCCATCCTCACCGGTGCCGATCCGGTCTTTTGCGTCGCCGTCTGCACGGCATCGACGATGGGTGCGGTCATGCGTCAGCCGGTCATGGTTGTGGGCCTGCTGCTCATGTGCTTCCCGCTCAAGGGTATCGTCTGCATGATCATCGCCGCCGTCATTGCGGCAGGCATTCCGCTGCCCAAACCGCTGCGCAAGTAGCACGGTGGCGCACGGTCAATGCAAACATCTTAAGCCCGGTGTGGGCGCTGTGTCACGGATTTGCGGGTGGACTGAATCTCGCCTGGCACCGACGCTACTTCCAAATCGCGAGCGCGGCGGTGCCCAGCACGATGAGGAAAAGGCCGATGGCGCTTCGATGCGACAGCTTTTCGTTGAAGGCCAGTCGTGCGAACAGCACCGATACGACAATCGATAGTTTGTCGATTTGCACGACGACGCTCACCTGGCCTGCAACGATGGCGTAGTAGTACAGCAGCCACGACGCGCCGGTCGCAATGCCCGATGCCGCGAGAAATGCGAGTTCGCGCGGGTCAATGCGCGCGACCTGCTCCAGCTTTCCCTTGGCAGCCACGATTGCCCATGCCATAAAAAGTACCACACAGGTACGGATCGCCGTGGCCAGGTTTGACTCGACACCTTCGATGCCGATCTTGGCGAGGGCGGAGGTGAGTGCCGCGAACACGGCGGCGCCGAGGGCGTAAGCGAGCCAGGCTCGGTCTTGCTTTTGCTCTGCGCCGATGGACTGCTTTTTCTCGATCATCAAAAACGTGCCGAGCGTGATGACGGCGGTTCCCACGAGCTTGACCGCCAGGTTGCCTGTCTCACCAAAAAGCACTATGGCGATCAGCACGGCGAGCACGGTGCTCATCTTGTCGACGGGTACAACCTTGTTGACGTCTCCGATGCTGAGCGCCTTAAAGTAACAGATCCACGAGGCGCCGGTGGCGAGTCCCGAGAGGGTGAGGAATAGCCAGGCTTTGGCGGGAATGGTGCCGATTGCTCCGATGGATCCAGAAATGCCCGCCATTGCCCAGGCAAATACGAGCACCACGCAAGTACGGATGGCGGTTGCAACGTCGGAGTCGGTGTGCCTGATGCCGCATTTGGCCAAAATGGATGTGATGCCGGCAAAGAAAGCTGATGCAAATGCTGCTGTAACCCACGACACGGGTTGAGCGCCTCCTCATAAAAGACCGCGCCAGATCTGCGGCGCATGCCCGATGATACCGCGCTTGCCTACAGGTCGCGTGTCCGGTAGACCTTGGCGCTGACGATGCAGCTAAGTGCACATAGCACGAGGGCCAATACCGCGATTCCTGCACACAGGCAGCCGAGGACGGCGGGATCGGGATTCGCCCCGGCAATCGACATGAGCCAGTTGCTGATGGGGTTGGAGGAGCTCAGCGCTGCCATGGCAAGGCACCCGAGCAGGGCAAACAGGCCGACGGAAAGGCGCAGCGCCTCCATGTGCCCAAATCGAAAGAACAGCGGCTGTGCCAAAAACACCATCATGAGGGAGATGAGCATCGATGCGGCGGAGGCTATTGTGGTCTCAAAGACGGTCTGTCCCGTCGAGGGAATACCCGCGCTGTTGAAGAGCGGGATGGAGACGATGCTCAAAAGCGCGGCGGCGCACGCCATGACGGCTGAGAAGACAATGATGCTCAGGTAGCGTGCACAGATGATGTCTTTGCGCGAGATGGGCAGCGTTGCCCGATAGCGCTCCCATCCGTTTTGATTGTCGTAGCCGGCCAGCGAGTTCATGACCATGATGGGTGACATGGCACTGACCGCGCAGGCGCCAGCACTCATGCCAGAGTCACCGTCCGATGCGTTGGCGAGGGTCAACACGACGAAGATGAACAGGCCGACACCCGCGATGCTCGGGACGAGCGTGCGGACGATGGCGAGCTCAGACATAAAGGCGCGTTTCATTTCGAAGCCCCTTTCAGCGTGAGGCGAAGATAGTCATCAATGGTTGCCCGGTCGCAGGGAATCTCGGGGAAGGCCTCGAGCACATCGCGACGGTTGGGCACGAGCACGTCCACGCTATAGGCGTGGTGGGCGGCACGGGCGCCTTCGACGCAAGCCATGAGCTCGGACGCCTGCGCTTGAGTGCAGTGGGCGACGCCGGCGCGGTCGGTAATGTCTTCGCGCGGCAGGTCAAACACAATCGAGCCGTTATCGATGCAGATGACGCGGTCGGCAGCGCGATTGAGGTCGGACGTAATATGACTCGAGAGCAGCACGCTGCGCTGGCCGTCGGAAACAAAGGCGAGCAGCTCGTCAAGCAGCTCTTCGCGTGCCATGGGGTCGAGGCCCGCAGTGGCTTCGTCCAAAACGAGCAGCTTGGCATTGTGGCTGAGCGCGCAGGCGAGCTGCAGCTTCATGCCCATGCCGCGGGAGAGGTCCTTGACCTTCGTCTTGGGATCGAGGCCAAATCGGTCGATGAATCCGGCGAACGTTTCGCAGCTCCACGTGGGGTATGCCGGACCTACGAGCGCCTCGATCTGGCCCACCTTGAGCGTGGAGGGGAAGGGGCACGTGTCCAGGACAAGACCGACGCGGGAGCGCAGGTGGTGCTGCGTCTCGTCGGGTGCGTTGGCGTCGCAGCGCTGTCCAAGCAGATGCACCTCGCCGGCATCGAGCTTTATAAGCCCAAGCGCGGCGCGAATGGTCGTCGTCTTGCCGGCGCCATTTGCGCCCACAAAGCCGACGATCTGGCCAGGCTCCACGGCAAGCGTGACGTCGCGCAGCGAAAAGCGGTCGCTTACGCGGCGCGATGCACCTTTGATTTCTAGCAACTTTTGCATGGTATAGCCTTTCTTGCAGATGGCTACTGCATGGTTTCGGGGGCTACCAGGTCGAGCATCTCGTGCAGCTTGTCGCGCGTGACGCCCAAGGCTTCGGCTTGGCTCGCCGCTTTCGCAAGTAGCTCTTCGATATGGCAGAGCTGGTTTTCGCGCAAGAGTTCTTGGTTGCCCTCGGCGACAAAGCAGCCTTTGCCCTGCACGGTGCAGATAAAGCCGAGCTGCTCCAGATCGGCATAGGCGCGCTTGGTGGTGATGACGCTCACGCCTAAGTCGCTTGCGAGTGCACGGATGCTGGGGAGTTTGGCTCCCGCAGCGAGCGTGCCCGAAAGGATCTGAGCTTTGACCTGCGAGGAGATCTGCTCATAGATGGGCTTGTCGCTCGAATTGGATAGGATGATGTCCACAGCGGCTCCTTAGCTGTTGGGCTACACGTGTATATAACCGGTAAGCACAGTATATATACACTATGCACAGTTATGCAAGAGGAAATGTGGAATAGCCTGCCAGTGTCGCGCTTACTTCAAAACAATCTCAATCTGTAACACCTAGGTCCGTTTTGGGTCGCTTGCTGTTACAGATTGAGATGTTATTTGCCCGCCTGTTTATTTGTCTCAATCTGTAACAGTTAGACCCGATTTGGGCGGCTAGATGTTACAGATTGAGATTGTGCCGGCGGGCCTGCCAGTTTGTCTTGATCTGTAACAGGTAGGGGCTCAAAACCCGTCTTACTGTTACAGATTGAGACGATCCTTGAGGCGGCTGCCCGGTGCACGGCGAGCTCGGCTGATGAATTTGTCCTGATAGGTGCCCTATGGCGGGATTTCGCGGCTACAATAATACGGTTACAACGACGTAATGCACTCAATGCAAGAAAGGATCCGCATGGCAAGCCTGTCGGATGAAATCTCGTCGCGCCGCACGTTCGCGATCATCAGCCACCCGGACGCCGGTAAGACCACGCTTACCGAGAAGCTGCTGCTCTATACCGGCAGCATCCAGACTGCCGGCTCGGTTAAGGGCAAGAGCTCGGCCAAGCATGCCGTCTCGGACTGGATGGACATCGAGAAGGAGCGCGGTATCTCCGTTACCTCCTCGGTGCTGCAGTTCACCTATAACGGCGCCTGCGTCAATATCCTCGATACCCCTGGTCACCAGGACTTCTCGGAGGATACCTACCGTACCCTTATGGCCGCCGACGCCGCGGTCATGGTCATCGACGGCGCCAAGGGCGTCGAGGCCCAGACCAAAAAGCTCTTTAAGGTCTGTACGCTGCGCCACATTCCCATCTTCACCTTTGTGAACAAGCTCGACCACGAGGCTCGCGATCCGTTTGAGCTCATGGAAGAGATCGAGAACGTCCTGGGCATCAATACGTATCCTATGAACTGGCCGATCGGCAGCGGCCGCAACTTCCGCGGCGTGTTCGATCGCCAGACCCGTCGCGTCATTGCCTTTGAGGGCGACGGCCATGCCAACGCCACCAAGAAGGTTGCCGAGGTTGAGGCCGAGCTGGGCGATCCTTCCATGGACGAGCTTATTGGCGAAGAGAACCATAAGAACCTGATGGACGACATCGAGCTGCTCGATGGTGCCGGCGACGAGCTCGACTTGGATGCCGTGGCCTGCGGCAAGCTGAGCCCGGCGTTCTTTGGCTCGGCGCTCACCAACTTTGGCGTGGAGCCCTTCCTTAAGGAGTTCCTGCGTCTGGCCCCGACGCCGCGCGCCTATACCGATACACTCACCAGCGAGCCGGTCGATCCCTGCCGCGACGACTTTAGCGGCTTTGTCTTTAAGATCCAGGCCAACATGGACAAGAACCACCGCGACCGCATCGCTTTTGTGCGCATTTGCTCGGGCAAGTTCGAGCGCGGCATGGACGCCTTCCACGTGCAGGGTAACCGCAAGCTCAAGCTTGCCACGGGCACGTCGATGATGGCCGATGACCGCGCCATCGTGGACGAGGCGTACGCGGGCGATATCGTGGGCCTGTTCGACCCGGGTGTCTTTAGCATCGGCGACACCGTGTGCTCCGGCAAGCGCCATGTGCAGTATCCGCAGATCCCGACGTTTGCCCCCGAGATGTTCGCTCGCATTACGCAGGTCGACACGCTCAAGCGCAAGCAGTTTGTGAAGGGCATGGAGGAGCTTGCCCAGGAGGGTGCCATCCAGATCTTCCGCGAGCTGGGTGCCGGCATGGAGAGCGTCATCGTGGGCGTGGTCGGCGTGCTGCAGTTTGAGGTGCTCGAGCGCCGCCTCAAGGCCGAGTACCGTGTTGAGGTTCGTCGCCAGCCGCTGCCCTATACGGACATCCGCTGGATTCAGAACGACCCCGACACCATCGATATCCCGGGCCTTTCGCTCACGCGCGACACGCTGCGCGTCGAGGATATGCGCGGCGGTAAGCTGCTGCTGTTCACGAGCCCGTGGAACGTGGACTGGGCTACCGACCACAACCCCGACCTTATCCTGTCGGAGTTTGGCAACGTAGCCTTTTAACGCATCGGCGCGGTGGCCCTGCGGGGCTGCCGCGCCGCTTGCTTGCCTGATGCCGTGTGAGCGGCTATCATACCCACCGTCGTCTCAAGATCGGGGCGTCCGAGCAGTTCGGGTCCGATATCCTGCTCGTTAAACCTAAAACCAAAGGAGTACATAATGATCAAGAAGGTCATGGAGGACTACAAGGTCCTGTTGCGGAGCATTCCCGCGGCAACGGTTTCGCTGTTTTTCGTGAGCGTCATCATGATGAACCTGCTGGCCAACAAAGAGCTCATCAGCCTGCCGTATCTGGCACTCGATTGCGGCTTTGTGGTGAGCTGGGTTTCGTTTTTGTGCCAGGACATGATCTGCAAGCGCTTTGGCGCCAAGGCATCCATCAAAATCTCTATCCTCGCGCTGCTGGTCAACCTGGCCGTGAGCCTGTGCTTTTGGGCATGCTCGCTCACGCCCGGTATGTGGGGCGCCTACTACGACACGGGCATGATCGAGGTCAACACCGCCCTTAACGCCACCATCGGCGGCACCTGGTACGTGGTGCTGGGCTCTTCGCTGGCAATGCTCGTTTCTGCCGTGGTTAACTCCACGCTCAACCAGTCGCTCGGCCGTATGCTCAAAAAGAATAACTTTGCGAGCTTTGCCTTCCGCTCCTATGTGTCTACGGGTGTTGGCCAGTTTATCGACAACCTGGTCTTTGCCATTGTGGTGAGCCACACGTTCTTTGGTTGGACCTGGGTGCAGGTCCTTATGTGCTCGCTGACCGGCGCTGTCGCCGAGCTGCTGTGCGAGGTCTTCCTGAGCCCCGTGGGCTACAAGGTCGTGCGCGGCTGGGAGCGCGAGAATGTTGGCGCCGAGTACCTCGAGCGCCACGCAACCGCCTAAGGAGCAAGTATGCGGGTTTTGATCACGGGCGCTTCGGGCGGTATCGGAGCCGCGTGCGTGCAGCGCTTTTTGGACGAGGGCCACGAGGTCGTGGGCTTTGATCTGCTGCCGGCGGCGGTCGAACACGAGCGCTACCGCCATCTGATCGTTGATGTCCGCGAACCGGACTCGTTTCCAGATGACCTTGAACCCCAGGTAATCGTAAATGTTGCCGGCGCGCAGGATTCGGCAGACGACATTGCCGCCAACCTGTGTGGCACCATCAACGTGACCGAACGCTACGCCTTTGTGGGGGAGGGGCTTGCCGCCAAGCCGACGCCGGCTATCAAATCCGTGGTCAACGTGGGGTCGGCGAGTGGACATACGGGATCGGAGTTTCCCGCCTATGCTGCCAGCAAGGGCGGCGTTATCGCCTACACCAAAAACCTTGCAAACCGCCTGGCGCCGCAGGCCATCGCCAACAGTGTGGACCCGGGCGGCGTCATCACGCCGCTCAACCGTTGCGTGATGGAAGACGAGCACCTGTGGAACCAGATTATGGAGCTCACGCCGCTTAAACGCTGGGCCACCGCCCAAGAGATCGCCGAGTGGATCTACTTTGTGGGCGTGACCAACCGGTTTATGACCGGGCAGAGCCTGTTGATCGATGGCGGCGAGGCCGGCCGCACACAATTTATTTGGCCCGAATAGGAAACGCGCCCGATGGAAAGCCGTCGGGCGCGTTTTTGATGTCTCGATTTTTAGTCGATGCAAGTCCAGTTGACGGGGGTCGAGCCGTGCTGTTCGAGTAGCCGATTGGCAGCGGAGAAGGGGCGCGACCCCATAAAAGCGGGGAGTTCTGCCGTGGCACGGTTGGCCGAAAGTGGCGAGGGGTGCGTGGAGGCTAAGCAGTACTTGCCGGTTGCCTTGCCCGCGCCAGTCGCGGCGAGCTTGCCCTCGACCATCTGCTGGGCAAAGCGGCCCCATGCCAAAAAGACGACCGGTTGGGGCAGCAGACAGCAGCGCTCGATAACGTAGTCGGTCAGCGTGCTCCAGCCCAGTTTGGCGTGCGAGTTGGCGGCATGCTCGCGCACGGTGAGCGTGGTGTTGAGGAGCAGGGCGCCCTGTTGTGCCCAGGGGGTTAGGTCTCCCGTGGCGGGGATGGGGCAGCCCAGATCGGCGTTGAGTTCCTTATAGATGTTGCGCAGGCTCGGCGGCAGCTTGGCTTGCGTCGCGGGGACCGAGAACGACAGTCCCATGGCCTGGTTCGGTCCGTGATAGGGATCTTGACCCAAGATGACAACCTTGACCTGGTCGGCCGGCGTGTAGGCGAGGGCATTGAGGATGTCGTCTTGTGCCGGGTAGATAGTCTGCTCGGCACGCAAAAGGGCGATGCGCTCGAGCAGCTGGTTCGTCGTGTCACGTACCGGCTGCGGCGCATCGCCCAACCAAGTTGCGATGTTGCGGTCGCTGGTTGCGGTGTCCATGGGGCTCCTTTATGGCAGATGCTCTGTTGGCATCTATTGTAAAGGCGCACCGGTTACCTTTATGCCGCGGCTGTATGAAGAGTGGGGTCTACGAGACGCGCTCGGGCGCTCCTGCCATGCGAGCGTGTCCATGTGCGCGAAGGCGCGGAAGCTCGACAGTTGCCACCATGACGCCGGTGAGGATGAGGGCGGCGCCAAAGAAGGCGATGGGGCTCAGGACCTCGCCGACCAGGAAGAACGAAAAGACGGCGGAGCAGACCGGCTCGAGCGAGAAGGCAAAGCCGGTGGTCTCGGCAGGTACGTGGGGCTGCACGAGCGTCTGGGTGATGAAGCCGTAGGCAGAGCAGATGAGTGCGAGCGCAACGACAACGACGATCTCGTTGGGCGTGCTGGGAAGCGTGAAACCGCCAAAGGTGAATGCCGCGATGCCCGAGAACAGGCCGCCAAAGCCCAGCTGCCAAACGCCCAGAGCCAGTGGATCGACCTCTTCGACAAAGCGCTTGGCTACGATAATGTGGCCGGCATAGATAAAGGCCGAGAGCAGCATGATAATCGCGCCGGGATTCAGGCTGGTAAAGTCGGCGCCCGAGAGCAGCAGCATACCGCAGGTGACGATGGCGGTTCCGATGAGCACCTTGCGCTCGGGGGCGCGACGCAGCAGAGCTGCGTTGGCAAACGGCACGATTACGACCGTCAGGCTCTGCAAAAAGCCGGCGGTTGAGGCGGAGGTGAGGCTGGAGCCCAGGCACATGCAGGTGAGCTCGGTTGCCATGATGGCGCCGATGATGGCGGAGCGAATCATCACGTCACGGTTGATACGCATCGCGTGCTTGTGGAAGAGCAGCAGGCAAGCTGCAAAGGCGATGATGCAGCGCAGCGCAACGATGCTCGTGGCGTTCATGCTGTCCATGCCGATCTTCATAAGGGGGTACGAAAAGCCCCATGCAACGGGAACGGAAAATGAGAGCGCGATTGCTTTTTTGCGATCCATGGGACTCCTTTTGTTACAGAACGGTTTCGCAAAAAGGATTCTGCTCCCAGATGTGGATGTAGTAAAGCGAATGTATCTTCAGTATGATTAAGAAATGCTAATGCTAGTAGAAAAAGCCCTGGCAAAACGTTTTACAGCCGCATCGAGATGGAGGCACGATGGCATCGCGGTACCAGATTGTATGTATGGTGGTTGATTGCGGCAGCCTGAAGGGCGCTGCCGACGAGCTGGGCTATACGCAAAGTGCGGTAAGCCAGGCCGTCAGGGCGCTCGAGCGCGAGCTGGGCACCACGATTATCGAGCGCGGCAAGCAGGGCGTCTCGCTTACACGCGACGGCAAGCAGTATCTGCCGTATCTGCGCCAGATCGTAACTGCCGAGGCCGAGCTTGAGGGCAAGCGTCAGGAGTTGCTGGGGCTTTCGTCGACTGACATTCGTATTGCGACGTTTACCAACGTGAGCCGCACCGTGTTGCCGCGCGTGATTCGGGACTTTGGAGCCCTGCATCCGGGTGTGCGCTTTACCCTCAAGCAGGGCGATTACACGCGCAACGCCCAGTGGGTGCACGATGGCGTGGTTGACTTTTGCTTTACGGCACGCGGATTTACCGCGGGGCTCCAGAAGCGCGTGGTCTATCACGACGAGCTGGTGGCGCTGCTGCCGACCGCGCATCCGCTGACGGCAAAGGAAAAGGTGACGCTCGCCGACCTGGCGTCCGAGCCGTTTGTGTTGCTGGATGAGGGCGAACAGAGTCTGGTGCTCGATGCATTCGCGACGCATGGGCTGTCGCCGCACGTGACGAGCGAGGTTACCGACGACTACACCATCATGGCGATGGTGGAGGAAGGCCTTGGCGTGAGCATGCTCTACCGTCGTACGGTCGAGGGCATGAAGGCCGATATCTGCGTGCGCCCCATCGTGCACGCTCCCTCGCGTGATGTGGTGGCGGCTTGGCGCAGCTGGGACACCATGCCTATCGCCACGAGGCGCTTTATCGATTATATGAGCTCGCATATCGTGAGCTAGTTGCCGATGCGCCACCTTGTTGGATGTGTCTAGCGCGTCCCGGTCTTGGCTTGCGTCAGACGGTAGGTGCGTGCCGGATGGCAGAGCAATACCGCCACGACCATAAAGAACGCCGTGGTGCCCAGGCTGATGGGGTAGACCATCATGATGTTCGCAAAGGTGCGGAAGTTCGGGAACACGCAGAACACCCAATAGAAGCGGATGCCGCAGACGCAGATCATGGTGATGAGGGCGGGCATGAGCGAGATGCCAAAGCCGCGCAGGTAACCGGACATGTTTTCGTAGAACATGCTAAAGGCGTACGCCGGGAAGATCGAACACACGCGTATATAGCCGATCGAGACGATGTTGGGATCGCTGTTGAACAGCGCCAGGATCTCGCGTCCCAGACCGACGATGATGACGATGGTGGTGAGCGCAACGATGCCGCCTTCAACCAGGCAAACCTTGAGCGTCTTGGTGCAACGGTCGATCTGGCGAGCGCCGTGGTTTTGTCCCACAAAGGTGGTGCAGGCCTGGCTAAAGCTGTTGAGCAGGTTGTAGCACACATACTCTAGGCTCATGGCGGCGCTGGATGCCGCCATGACCTCGGTACCCAGGCTGTTGATGGCGGACTGGATGATGATGTTGGCGACGGCAAAGACGGCGCTTTGGATGCCGGCAGGCAGGCCTATTCTGACAATGCGTTTGAGGGCGACGGGGTCGATGGTCAGGTCGCCCAGGGTGACACGAACGACGGAGTCGGTCTTGAGCAGGCGGACAAAGAGCGTGACGGCGCTGACGGTGTAGGCGATGGCAGTGGCGATGGCGACGCCCGCGACGCCCCAGTGGAGCACGGGGACAAAGATGAGGTCCAGGCCAATGTTGAGGACGGTGGACACGGCAAGCGCCTGCAGCGGCATACGGGTGATGCCGACGGAGCGGAAGATTGCGGCCTCAAAGTTGTAGAGCAAGATCGAGGGCATGCTGAGTAAAAAGACGCGCAGGTAAAGCGATGCAAGCGGCATAGTTTCGGCAGGGACATTGAGCGCGGTGAGCATGGGCTCGGCAAAGATCTCACCCAGCGCGATGACGACAAAGCCCACGAGTGCCATCAGAATCGAGGTATGGACGGCGCGCTTGACCATGTTCTGATCGTTGCGGCCGATGGCGTTGGCGATGACCACGTTGGAGCCAAGCGACAGCCCAATAAACAGGTTGATCATAAGACTGGTAAGCGGAACATTGGAGCCGACCGCCGCCATGGCGAGGGTCCCCTGGTCGCCCGAGAAGTTACCGATGATGACCGTGGCGATGAGGTTCGACAGCTGCTCAAGGATGCTCGTGGCGGCGACGGGAAAGGCGAACAGGGGAATATTGCGCCACAGCGAGCCGGTGGTCATGTCAATGTGCCTAGATGCGGTATCAGCCATACGCTCTCAATCTCTAATATGCTCTTTCGTGCTTATTTGCGCAGACGATGATACTCCTAATCGACTAGTCATTTAAGAACGTCCCCAATGACTAGGTGGGGAAGGCGTGCGACAATGGTGGGCGTTGTGTTGTCCGCGCTAAGGAGTTGCCATGTTGTTGTGTCCCGTTTGCCATGAACCGTTGGTGGACGACGAACGCGGTGCTGCATGCGCGGGCGGACACCGATTTGACCGTGCGCGCGAGGGCTATCTCTATCTGCTGCGCTCGTCCAAGAGCGGTGACTCCATGGGTGATCCCAAGTCGCAGGCGCGCAGCCGTCGTGACTTTCTGAACCGCGGATACTACGCGCCGTTGCGCGATGCGATGGTCGAGCTGGTGCGCAAGCAGGTGTCTGGGCGCGCGGCGTCTGCAGGCGTCCCCATGACCTTGCTCGATATTTGCTGTGGCGAGGGCTATTACACGAGTGCCATGGGTGCGGTGCCGGGCGTGGATGCTTACGGTTTCGACCTGGGCAAAGAGATGGTGCGCCTGGCCGCCAAGCGCGGCGATGCGACCTACTTTGTGGCCAATATGAAGGACATCCCCGTGGCCGATGGCGCCTTCGATATGGTGACTGAGCTCTTTGCTCCCTTTAACGAGCGCGAGTTTGCCCGCGTGCTGGCGCCCGAGGGTTCGCTCTATACCGTGGTGCCGGGTGCCCGTCATCTCTTTGGGCTCAAGGAGGTGCTCTACGACACGCCATATCTCAACGATGAAAAGCTGCCGAAGACTACCGAGCTCGAGTTGGTCGGAACGCAGCGGGTGTCTGCGAACATTATGCTTCAGACCCAGGCTGACATCGAGGCGGTGTTCCAGATGACGCCGTACTACTACCGCACGCGCCCTGCCGACAAAGAGCGCCTGGCAAACTTGGACACCCTTCAAACCGACATCGACTTCATCATCGCCGAATACCGCCACTAACCTACCAAAAAGGGACAGGTTTATTTTGGCAGGTTTTATCTGGGCAAATGCAAAGGGCCGACCGCGGAGATGTGCGATCGGCCCTTTTTAGTTGCTTGGCTGCAGAGGCTATGAGAAGCGAGCGCTTACAGGCGGTCCTTGTTCTCGGCCTTGACGGCGTGCGCCTGCTGAACAAAAAACAGGTCGTAGACCACGATGACAAAGGCGCCGATATTGACGGCGCTGCCGCCGAGTGCGGGAAGCGTGAGCACGGCCTGCGCAATCGTGGCGAGTGCGGCAACGATGCCGAGCTTAAACGCGCCATCCACCTGCGAGGGCTTGTTGGCGCCCTTGATGCCCGCAACACCTGCGGCGAGATCGATGAGGCCCTTGGCGATAATCACGGCCGCGGCGAGCATGGCGTTCGACCCGTACGTGGAATCGAGGTTGCCTCGGGCGATGCCGACGCCGGCGATGACGAGGCTGGCGATGCCCAAAACAAAGTAGACGAGGGCAAGGATTTTGAGAGTCTTACGAGCGGAGCTCATGGCTGGTCCTTTCGATACGAGTACGCCAACCTGGCGCACCCCATGTGCTGCACATATGGTGAAGCACATTGTAGTTCAACGCGGCGATGCGTGCGTTTGAAAGCGTCTCTTGCCTGTACGGTCCAACCTTTCAAAAGGGAAAGCTGGACGTAAGCCAAATCGATGGCAGCTCATGTGCGGCGCTGAGATGATGGGGCCGTAACAAGGAGCTAATCTCAAGGAGGAGCCATGATGTACGGAGCAAGGCAAGTGCGTGAGCCGCGGTCGTTGGGAAGGCGCATGGGTGATTCTGTGATCGCTGCCGTGTGCACGGTATTGATGGCGGTGCTTTGCATTGGGATGCTGTGGACCATGTCGCATGTGGGACAATAACGGACGGTTGGGTGCCGACATAAACGGCGCCCATGTATTCGTTTTCTTTGCTAAGGAGTGTCCATGGGCGTCGTCGATCCCTTTTCTGTTGCTCGGGCGGCAGGGCTCGAGTTAACCAGGACACCCAAAGGCCTCACGCTCACCGATGGCTCGATGGAGTTGCGAGCCGATTTTGCCCGCATGCTCCCACGGCTCAAGCAGGGCCGCTTGCAACAGGAGCTGCTGGTGAAGGCCGCGCGTGCAAAAGGCATCGAACAACCATGGGCGATTGATGCCACGGCAGGCTTTGGCGAGGATTCGCTGCTGCTGGCGGCCGCGGGCTTTACCGTCGATCTGTATGAACAGGATTGCGTGATCGCGGCGCTCCTCAAGGATGCCTTGGATCGCGCGGCAGATGATCCGGCGCTTGCGGCTGCCGTGGCGCGCATGCGCTTGCATGCGGGCGAGGACAGCATTGCCGGCCTTCGCCATGTAACTGAGCTGATCGAGCGGGGCGAGTTCGCGGCTCCCGATGTGGTATATCTGGACCCCATGTTTCCCGAGCGCACCAAGAGCGCGGCGGTGAAAAAGAAGTTCCAACTTTTGCACCATTTGGAACAGCCGTGTGCCGATGAGGAGACGCTGGTCGAAGCTGCGTTTGCGGTGCACCCGCGCAAGGTCGTTATCAAACGGCCGGTGAAGGGGCCGCTGCTTGCCGGCGTCAAGCCGAGCTATCAACTTGCGGGCAAGGCCGTTCGTTACGATGTTTTGGTGCCGCCGCGCCCGTAGCTTGCGCACAATGGCTGGCGTCCCGTCAACACCGTGCCGATGCGAGGTCTATTTCCAAGGGTGCGACGTCAGGTGCCAGCCGCCACAGTATTCGCATTTGTAGCAGGCCAAACCACGCCGTCCGCGGTTTTCGCAGTCGGCCATAACGGCCTCGGCCTCGGCGCGTGTGTCGTACCGGTTTTTGCGCTCGCACGACTTATAGCGCCAAGCCTCATCGCGCTCGGCGTCCAGGGCGTCGCGGCGCTCGCCCTCGCGCGCAAACAGGTCGCTCATATCGCCGCCGGTGGCAGCGCCCAAAAACTCGCTTTTGGCCTTTGACCAGGCGGCTCGCTTCTTGCTCCCCATCTGCTTCGCACCCTCTCCAAACGTTGGTATCATTGCTCAATCAAAGTGATACCAATAAACGTGAGGTCGCCGCGTGATGATCAGAAAAACCCTCGATACCGACATTCCCGTCGTCATGGCTATCTATGACGCGGCCCGCGCCTTTATGCGCGCACATGGCAACGCCACGCAGTGGCCCGAGGGCACGCCTTCGGCCGAGCAGCTGGCTGCCGATATTGCCGCTGATGGCAGTTACGTGTGCGAAGTCGACGGTCGCGTGGTGGCGACGTTTGCCCTTTTGCCGGGGCCGGACGAGTGCTATGACGTCATTGAGGACGGGCAATGGCGTAGCGACACTCCGTATGCCGTACTGCACCGAGTGGCGTCCGACGGCACCGTGCACGGTATCGCGGCTGCGATGTTTGCCTTTGCCAAGGAACGCGCCGACCATCTGCGTATCGACACGCACGAGGACAACTTGCCCATGCAGGGCGCCATCGCCAAGGCCGGGTTTAAGCGCGCCGGTATCGTATATGTGTCGGACGGTACGCCGCGCGTCGCGTTTGATTGGCTGCGCGAGGCGTAGGAGCCAAGGCACGTATCATCACCCAGCTCAAATAAAAAATGGCCTCGAGTGGGGCCATTTTTGTTAAAACGCGTCGTTGTGGGGCTCGCGTTGTTACCGCCCAGATGAGTCCGGGCGGACAAAAAGGGGAGGTGCCGGCTTTCGCAAGGCGCGAACCTACGAAAATCGCCGCGCGGCAACGCAGGGCGATGAGCTCGGTCGGGGGATAGGGCCCGCTTCGCCCGCCGGCCCGTAAATTGTATCATCCAGTGTGGAACGAGGATGCCCGTTGCCGCGTGCGATGGGCTTGTAATAAGAGGAGAGCCATGTCGAAGCAAGCGGTCGTTGGAATCTTGGCACATGTCGATGCCGGCAAGACCACGCTGGCCGAGGCTATGCTGTTCAACGCGGGCCGCATTCGCAAACGCGGCCGTGTGGACGATGGCGATTCGCACCTGGACACGAACGCGATCGAGCGCGAGCGCGGCATTACGATCTTCTCGTCGCAGGCCGTGCTCGACCACGGCGATGCCCACGTCATGCTCGTGGATGCACCCGGCCACGTCGATTATTCGGCTGAGGCGGAGCGCACGCTGCGCGCGCTCGACTATGCGATTTTGGTTGTGGGTGCCAACGATGGCGTGCAGGGGCACACCGAAACCCTGTGGCGCCTGCTTGCACGCTATGACATCCCGACGTTCATCTTTATCAACAAAATCGATTTGGAGAATCCCGGTCGCGATGTTTTGCTGGCACAGCTGGGGCAGCGTCTTTCCGAGGGCTGCCTGGATGTCAACGAACTGCTGGCGGGCGGCGCCGTTCAGGAGGACGCTGCTGCGTTGGACGAAGCGGCGCTCGAGGAGTTTCTTGAAGCGGGTGAGCTTTCTGTCGCAACGCTGTCGCGCATGGTTGCCGAGCGCAAGCTCTTTCCCTGCTTTGCCGGCTCGGCGCTCAAGGACCAAGGCGTTGACGAGCTGCTGGATGGTATATGCGCGCTGATTCGTGAGCAGGCGTGGCTCCCGGAGTTTGCCGCGCGCGTCTATCGTGTCAGCCGCGGGGATCGTGGCGAGCGCTTGGCTTGGGTTAAAGTGACCGGCGGCACGCTGCGCGCAAAACAGATGATCAGCGGGCATTCCAGTGCCGAGGCGTGGGAACAGAAGGTCGATCAGGTACGCATCTATAACGGCGAGAAGTATGAGCTTGCCCAAGAAGTTGCTGCTGGCGGTATTTGCGCCGTGACGGGTCTTGCGCACGTTCGCCCAGGGGACGCCCTGGGCACGGAGCCCGCGGGCGATGCGCCCGTCATCGCTCCGGTCCTCACCTATACGGTGCTGCCGGGCGAACACGACGTTCATGCGGTGTTTAAAGCGCTGAGTGAGTTGGCGGACGAAGATCCCATGCTCGGCGTAAGCTGGAATACGCATCTTGAGCAGATCCATTTGCAGTTGATGGGCGCCGTGCAACTCGAGGTCGTGCAGCGCGTGCTGGCCGATCGTTTTGGCCTTTCGGTCGAGTTTGAGTCTGGCGGCATTCTCTATAAGGAGACGATCTCGCAGCCGGTCGAGGGCGTGGGCCACTTTGAGCCGCTGCGCCACTATGCCGAGGTGCATCTGCGCCTGGAGCCGTTGCCAGCAGGTTCGGGCGTGCAGTTTGGCACCGTGACCTCGACCGACGAGCTCGATCTTAACTGGCAGCGTCTGGCACTCACCAACGCCATGGAGCGCGACCACCTGGGCGTGCTGACCGGCTCGCCCATCACCGATGTGCGCATTACGCTCACGGGCGGCCGCGCGCATGCCAAACACACCGAGGGCGGCGATTTTCGCCAGGCCACGTATCGCGCGATTCGCCAGGGTTTGATGCGGGCGCGTGAGGCGGGCGCGGTGGTGCTGCTGGAGCCGTGGTACCACTTTGAGCTCGAGGTGCCGGGGGAGTGCGTGGGCCGGGCGCTCTCAGACGCCACGCGCATGAGTGCCGAGTACGAGCCGCCGACGATGGCGGGCGACCGGGCGAATCTTGTGGGTCGCGTGCCGGCATCCGAGGTGCAGGATTATGCGCTGGAGGTGGCTGCCTACACGAGCGGTCGCGGGCATCTGTACCTGGAGTTCGCCGGTTATGCGGCCTGTCATGATGCCGAGCGCGTCATCGAGGCGGCCGCCTATGAGCCCGAGGCCGATCTGCCCAACACACCCGACTCGGTCTTTTGCTCTCACGGCGCCGGCTACACGGTCAAATGGTACGACGTGCCCGCCGCGGCGCACGTAAAGATCGATCCCGCCACCTTCCGCCCCTGGCGAGCAGCAGACGCCGAGTTTTTCGGCCACATGTGACAAAGGGACAGTTCTTTTGTCACATGCTATTGGTATAACTCGGTACAAGTTGGTATAACTATTACCAGGGTTTGCCAATCCGAGGAGGCCGACATGAATCCAAATCCCTTTAAGCCAACGGCAGGCAAGCGGCCTCCGATGCTCATCGGTCGCGAGTCGGTCGTCGAAGATTTCGAGGAAGGGCTCGATAACGGCGCCGGAGCGCCGGGCAGGCTCATGCTCATTACGGGAAACCGCGGCTGCGGCAAGACGGTTCTCCTGCGGGAGCTGCAACGTCTAGCCAATGAGCGCGGATGGGCGGTTGTCTCCGATTCTGCTTCGCTTGGCTTGTGCGATCGCCTGGCCGACGCGCTTCGCTCGAATAAACCCGTTGTGACGTCAATGGAGTTTGGGCTGTCGTTTGGTCGGATGTCGGTCGAGGCGGCTCGGGCAAAGGGCGAGACGCTACGGGGGCTGGTCAACGAGCGCCTCAAGAAGCTCGGTCCAGGCAAGGGCATCCTGTTTGCGATTGACGAGGCGCAATCTGCGTCAATCGAGGAACTGGCGGCTCTTGCCGTTCTCTATCAGCAGGTGCTCGGAGATCAGGATGCTACGGGCCTGTCCGATAGCGACCAGCGCGGTCTTGCGCTGGTATTTGCCGGCTTGCCCAGTATGGTTGACGACCTGCTCGAAGAGCCGAGCGTGACGTTTTTGCGCCGTGCGCAGCAGCGTGCGCTGGGGGCGATTTCTTTGCCCAAGGTGCGCGATTCATATGTCCAGACGGTCAAGGACGCCGGTCTTTACGTTGATGCGGAGACGGCGGACCTTGCGGCGCGCAAGAGTATGGGGTATCCCTACATGGTCCAGCTGGTGGGATATTACATGTGGCGCTCTGCTGTCCGGCGTGGCTCGCAGGTCATCGAAAGGCGCGATGTCGAGAATGGCCATGCGGATGCCGTCTCCGAGTTCTACGAAGCGGTTGACGCACCTCTGTATTACGGTCTGCGCAGCCCTCAGCGCCTCTTTATCGAGGCTATGGCGGTTGACGAGGACAAGCCGACGCGCACGGCGGATATCATTGAACGCTGTGACCGTACCCAGAGCTGGGCGAGTAAATATCGTGCAAGTCTGATTCGCGAGCGCGTCGTCGAGGCTGCCGGATACGGCCTTGTCCGGTTTACCGTGCCCATGCTGGGCGAGTACATTCGCGATCGCATTTTATGGCATGAGTAGGGTGATAAAGGTGACGGAACAGAAGATGAGCCCGCAGGCTATCGAGGTGCGTGGTGCGCGCGTCCATAACCTTAAGGACATCGATATCGATATTCCGCTGGGAAAGCTCGTGGGTATTGCCGGCGTGTCGGGCTCGGGCAAGAGCTCGCTGGCGCTGGGGGTTCTTTATGCCGAGGGCTCGCGTCGCTACTTGGAAGCACTCAGCACCTATACTCGACGTCGTCTGACACAGGCCGAGCACGCCCAGGTGGATGAGGTATTGCACGTGCCGGCGGCGCTCGCGCTGCACCAGCGTCCGAGCGTGCCGGGCGTGCGCTCGACCTTTGGTACCATGACCGAGCTCAACAATAGTCTGCGTCTGCTCTTTAGCCGTTGCGCCCATCACGTGTGCCCACATTGCGGGGCGCGCGTGGAGCCGAGCCTTAACGTGGCTGCAGGCCTGTCGCTCACGTGTCCGACATGTGGCCGCGAGTTCTACGCGCCGAGTGCCGAGGATTTGGCTTTCAATAGCGGCGGTGCATGTCCCACCTGTGGCGGTACCGGCGTCATGCGCGAGGTGGACGAGGCGAGCCTGGTGCCCGACGAGTCCAAGACTATCAACGAGGGCGCGGTGCTTCCTTGGGGCACACTCATGTGGGATCTGATGAAGCAGGTGGCTGGCGAGATGGGCGTGCGCACCGACGTGCCGTTTAACCAGCTCACGCCTCAAGAGCGCGACATCGTGTTCCACGGTCCGGCGGTTAAAAAGCACATTCTCTACGTTCCCAAAAACGGCGAGGGCGCCACGCCGCTCGATTTTACCTATTACAACGCTGTCTATACCGTCGAGAATGCGCTCGCCAAGGTTAAGGACGACAAGGGCCTCAAGCGCGTGGCGCGCTTTTTGCGCGAGGGGCCATGCCGTGACTGTGGCGGCACGCGTCTCTCCGAGGCCGCACGCCATCCCCAGGTGCGCGGTATCAATCTGGCGCAGGCCGCGGCTATGACGCTGGGTGAGGCGATTGAGTGGGTGCGCGGGGTGCCCGCATCCTTGCCGGCCGAGATGCAGCCCATGGCGACGGATATCTGCGATTCGTTTTTGAGCACGGCCCGTCGACTGGTCGATCTGGGCCTCGATTACCTTTCGCTCGACCGCGCCGGTGCCACGCTCTCCACGGGCGAGCGTCAGCGCGTGCAGCTCGCCCGCGTGGTGCGTAACCGATCGACGGGCGTGCTCTATGTGCTGGACGAGCCCTCGATTGGCTTGCATCCTGCCAATGTCGACGGCCTGGTAGGCGTGATGCGCGATTTGGTGGATGACGGCAACACCGTGGTCGTTGTCGACCACGACACGCGCGTACTGGCGGAAGCCGACTATCTGGTCGAGATGGGCCCCGTTGCCGGAGCAGGCGGCGGCAATGTGATCGCCGCGGGCGCGGTAGGCGAGGTCGAAGAATCGCAGGGCAGCCGCATCGCCCCATTTTTGCGCTCGGAGCCTGAGCGCTTGCGTCCGCAGGTGCCTGACGACGAAATGTTTGACCGGGGCCATATCCGCATGGCGACCGATGCCATCCATACCGTCAAACCGCTCGAAGTCGATATCCCGCGCGGTCGCCTTGTCGCGGTGACGGGCGTTTCGGGTTCGGGTAAGACGACGTTGGTGCTCGAGACACTCATCCCGGCACTTAAGGCGCAGGCAGCCGGCGAGCGCCTGCCAAAACACGTGCGTTGGGTCGATGCCGAGGGCATTGCACGTGCCAACCTGATAGACGCCACGCCCATCGGTGCCAACGTGCGTTCGACGGTAGCGACTTATGCCGACATCCATGATGAACTGCGTCGCGCCTTCGCCCGCACGCCCGAGGCCAAGGCAGCCGGCTACAAGGCAGGCGCATTTAGCTACAACACTGGCGCTTTGCGCTGCCCTACGTGCGATGGCACGGGTTCGGTATCGCTCGACGTGCAGTTTTTGCCCGACGTCGAGATCGTCTGCCCGGCATGTCGCGGCTCACGTTATGCAGATGCGGCTTCGCATATCCATCGCGAGGGCAAGGACGGGAGCTTGCTGACGTTGCCGCAGCTTATGGACATGAGTGTGGACGAGGCCCTCGACGCCACGGTGGGACTCAAGAAGGTTCAGGCGCGCTTGCAGACCTTGCACGACCTGGGCTTGGGTTATCTCACACTTGGCGAGCCCACACCGGCGCTTTCGGGCGGCGAGGCGCAGCGTCTTAAGCTCGCGAGCGAGATGGGCCGCGTGCAGGATGATGCCGTATTCGTATTTGACGAGCCCACAATCGGACTACATCCGCTCGATGTTCAGGTGTTGCTGAGTGTGTTTGACGGCCTTGTTGCCAAGGGCGCCACGGTTGTCGTGATCGAACACGACCTCGACCTTATCCGTAACGCCGATTATGTGATCGACATGGGCCCGGGCGGTGGCGATGCCGGCGGGCAAATCGTCTGCGTCGGCACACCGGGCGACATCGTGGCCTGCCCCGCAAGCATCACCGGCCGCTACCTATAACCGAATGTGACAAAGGGACAGTTCCTTTGTCACATTCCCGAAAAGCCTGTTTGGCGCAGGGCCTCGTAGAGGACGATGGCGGCGCTGTTGGAGAGGTTGAGAGCACTGATGCGGTAGTCGTCCGGGTCGACGAAGTTGCCGCAGATATCCTGTCGAAGGATGGCTTCGTGGCTGTCCTCGGTATGCCCGAGCGACTCCTCGTGGGCCTCCCAGGCGTCGGCGTTTTCGAGCGAGTCGCAATCGCGCAACATGGGGATGCGCTCGCAGCGCTCGGGCGCCGCGGCAAGCAGTGGCTCGGGAATCCCCGAACTCTCGCTGCCAAAGACCAAAAAGTCACCGTCGCGGTAGGTACTTTGCGCATAGGTGCGGCGCGCCTTTTTGGTCAGCAGATGCAGGCGTTCGTCGGCGGGGGAGAGGCCGTTGCGCGCAAGGAAATCCTCCCAGCCGGCATAGGTCGTCACGTCCAAATTTTGCCAGTAGCCCAGGCCGGCGCGACGCACCGTCTTGTCGTCGAGCGAAAACCCCAGCGGCTCCACCAGATGCAGGCGGGCGCCGGTAACCACGCAGGTGCGGCCGATATTGCCCGTATTGGCCGGAATCTCGGGCGCATACAGCACAATGTTGAACATGAATCTCCTTGGCTCAGAACGAAAAACCACCACGAAGGGCACCTTCGTGGTGGTTTGGCGGTTACGTAGGCGGAAAAATGCCCGCTTGGATAAATCTAGGCGCGGTGCCAGTCGGTCAGGCAGGCATCGAGGGAGGCGATGAGCGCATCCTTGTCCATGTGACGGCCGATGATGCACAGGCTCGTCATGCGGTCGCCCGTCTCGTCGTCCCAAATCTGCATGATCTCGGGGTTCTCGTCGATGATCTTCTGCTTCTCGCCCTCGGGCGCGGAGTCAACGAACAGACCGTTCTCCATCAGGCGCATTTGGTGGCCGGCCTGCTCGAACATGTAGCACATGTCCGGATCGCCGGTCTGCCACAGCGGACCCTTGACGCGGATGACCTCGTCGGGCCACTCCTGCTCAACAAAATCGGTGAACTTCTGCAGGTCAAACGGCTTGCGGCGCGAGTACACAAAGGTCTCGATGTCGTACTCGAGCACCTCGGGGTCGTCGTGCTCCTCGGGATGCTCCATGGCCTCGATCCAGGCGGCGGAGTTGTAGGCGCGCATAAAGTCGAAGCGGTCGGTGTCGAGCAGCTGCTCCATGGGGACCTCGCCGTTTTGGGCCTCGACAATCACGGCGTCCTTCTGCAGGCTGCGCACGATAGCCTTGAGCTCGGCGATCTGCTCAGGGCTCACGGTATCGGTCTTGTTGAGGATCAGCGTGGAGCAGAACTCGATTTGCTGGATGAGCAGGCTCTCGATGTCGTCCTCGTCGATATCCTCGGCCAACAGGTCGCGGCCGCCGTTGAACTCGTCGTACATGCGGGCGCAATCGACCACAGCCACGATGTTGTCGAGTGCAAGCTTGGGCTGGCCGCCCACCTTGGCCTCGTCGCAGAAGCTCGAGATGGTGTAGGCGATGGGGATAGGCTCGCAGATACCCGAGGCCTCGATGATGATGTAGTCGAACTTGCCCGAATCGGCGATGCCCTGCAGCTGGTTGGCAAGGTCGTCCGAAAGCGTGCAGCAGATGCAGCCGTTGGTGAGCGGGATGAGGTCGTCGGTCTCGGAAAGGCCGCCGTCGGCGATGAGGCTGGCGTCGACGTTGATCTCGCCGATATCGTTGACGATCACGGCGGCGCGGATGCCGCCGTCGTTAGCGAGGATGTGGTTGAGCAGTGTGGTCTTGCCGGCACCGAGGTATCCGGTAAGCATGATGATCTTCACGGGTTTGTTGGGCATGTGCCCTCCTTTGTTAGACATGGCTTACAGTTGAATCTTATGCCAAACGCCTGCTCTTATACCCACGCGCCGGCAAATAACACAGGCTACTCCCAGGCTCCCCATACATCGGGGCAATAACCGACGGTGGCCTTTTTGCCGTTGCGCACGATGGGCTCGGCTAGAACCTGCTGGTTCTCGAGCAACTTGTCGAAGCGCTGGCTAGGGGTGAGGTGCTGGATGAGCGCGAGCGTCTCCTCGTCCTTGGCCTTGGGGTTGAGCAGCTTGTCGATGCCGCCGACCGCCTGCATCACGCTCGTGAGCTCTCCTTTGCTCATCTCCTTTTCCTTAAGGTCGATAAACTGCACCTTGATGCGGCGCTCCTTAAAATAGCGCTGGGCCTTCTTGGTATCGAAGGACTTCTTGGTGCCAAAAATCTGGATATTCATGTTCCGCCGTTCTAACGAATGAAGTTGGTGCGCTCGCGATCGGCTTCGGGGGCTTCGATGCCGGCAGCCTGCCCTGCCTCGATACAATGCAGGAGCCAAGCCATGTTCTTGCCGATGTTGCGCATGGTGGCCAGGCCCTCGGCGTCCTGGGCGGCCTCGCCCGGCATGGCACCAAAGACGTTGTTCCAGTATGTGGAGGCCACCACGGGCATCTGGTTGATAGTGAAGTATTTGTTGAGTACATCGAAGGTGGTCGACGTGCCGCCGCGACGGGCGACGGCGACCGCGGCACCCGGCTTGTGCACAAAGGCCTTGCTGCCAGCATAGAATGCGCGGTCGAGAGCCGAGAGGATGCGTCCGCTGGGATGCGCATAGTAGACGGGGGAGCCAAAGACAAAGCCATCTGCCTGCTCGGCGGCAGCGATGAGCTCGTTCACCACGTCGTCGTCAAAGGTGCAGCGACCGCCAAGCTTGCCGCACTGACCGCAGCCGATGCAGTCGCGGATGGGCTTGGCGCCCAGTTGGAATACCTCGCTGTCGATGCCCTCGGCTTTAAGTTGCTCGGCGACTTCGGCGAGCGCGCGAGCGGTGTTGCCGTTTGCCTTGGGGCTGCCATTGACCAAAAGAACCTTCATCACAAACTCCCTCTGCTGTTGGTGACTTCTGCAGAGGATTATCGCACGATGGGGGAGGCGGTGCGGGCGTGGTGCTAATCCAGTTTGGTGCCTGGCACCTGCACGGCTTTCCCGAGCAACACTTTGAGCTCGTTCAAAATGGAAACGGGCTGTCGGTCGACGGTATCCAGATGAAGCGTGGCCACGCGAAGGGGCGGCTGATATTCAAACGAGCCAAAGAGCACGGGAGAGCCCAGGAACCGCTCGATTTCCTTTGCGATCGCGTCGGTCTCTTCGGGATCGAATTCGTCGAAAAGCGCCACGAACATCGGTCCGGTCGAGCGGAACAGACGACCCTTACCGCGCGAACAATCCATGAGGCAGGCGGCGCTCTCCGCCAAAACGCGGTCGCCTGCATCAAAGCCAAAGCGGGCATTGACCTGAGCGATATCGTCGATTTTAATGGCGACCAAGCCCGCCTTGCGCGCGACGCGACGCATTTCGCCAATGGCGTTGACCAGGGCGTGGATGTCGCCCAGGCCGGTCACGGAATCGGTCGTATCTGCCAAGCTGCGGTTGATAATCATGCCCACGTACATGTTGGGCTCGGTATCGGTGCCGTCCAAGCGGTAGCCCGTGCAGTCGCAAAGCACGTATGCTTCGGTGGCATCCATCACGCGATACTGCATGTAGTGGAAGTGCCACGTACCGTTTATCACCATGTCGAGCTCGGCGCGTACGTTGTCGCGGTCCTCGGGGTGAACGCGGGCAAGCCACAAGTCGAGTGAGTTGTAGGGATGCTGGGAGGGCAGGTCAAAATCGCGTACGGCATTAACCGACCATTGTGATTCGCCCGTATCGAGATTGAGGATAAACGGATAGCGCGTCTCGGAGCTCATAGAGATCGCTTGGAATACGCGGTCGTTGCACGGAAGCTGCTCGGCAATTGGGTGTGGCGGCGCGTCATTGTCTTTCGGTTGCTGCACACGATGCATAAGCTTATAGCGATACATCTTGCGATCGGCATCCATCGTCATCTGGCGACGCGTGTCGCCGGCAAGTGGGTTGACGCGCGAGCAGCCAAAGCTAAAGCTAGCGATCATGGGCGCCTTGCCACCTGAGCTCGCCTCGATCAGCCCGGCACGTACCTGCTCCAAGCGCTGCTCGAGTTCAGTCTCGTTTGCAGAGAGCGAGATAAGCACAAACTTGTCTCCACCGATACGGAACAGCATCTCATCGTGCTCCATGGTTTCGGAGAGCGTGCGACAGATGCTCAGAATATAGCGATTGCCTTCGGCGTGGCCAAACCTATCATTGCAATGCTTGAGATGGTCGATGTCAATATAGGCGCAGGTGAAGGGGTCGCCTTTGCGCCAGAGCTGCTCGACGTGACGGTCGAGTCCGCCACGGTTGTCCAAGTTGGTGAGCGGATCGATATAGGCGTTGCACTCAAGCAGCTGGCGCTCTTGTTGCAGGATGGCATGCGTCTTTTGCAGTTGCTCACCAACGGCGCGTAGCTCAGCAGGCAGCACGGAAACATCGAGTTCGGCGGTCGAGACACCATTCGCAAGTCGCTGAAGATAGGCAATAATCGATTGCTCGCCCAAGCGATATGACTCGTTCATGATGAATAACCTCCTTGGGCAGAACAACGGTTTGTATCATATCCCCAATTCGGTTTGAATTGGGGATATAAGTTAGCTAATGGAGACAAATGTCCCCTTCGGCGGTGGTGTTTTGCGCGCGAGCGTATCAGTTGTTTTTGCCACCATCGAGCAATGCCTCAAAATCATTCGCCGGCATGGGGCGGTAGTAGAGGAAGCCCTGAGCGTAGCGGGCGCCCATGTGGCGTAGTATGTTTGCCTGCTCATTTGTCTCGACGCCTTCGACCACGACGGGCAGATGGAGCGACTGCGCCATCTCGAGCATCGATGACACGATCTGCGCGCTGCGGCCTTGATCGCGGTCGGTGGGCACAAAGGTGCGGTCGAGCTTGATGACGTCGACGTTGACGTTCTTGAGCATCGCGAGCGTGGACTGGCCGGTGCCAAAATCGTCCATATAGGTCGAGAAGCCGCGGGTGTGCAGGTCGGCTGTCAGTTTGTCCACGGCCTCGGACTCCCCCGTATAAGCCGTCTCGGTGATCTCGATACGCATGAGCTCGGGCGGTAGGTTGTATTGGGCGGCGAGCGCCCCCATATGTTCGGCAACGTCGCAGGCAAGGATATCCACGCGCGACACATTAAGCGAGACCGGAACCACGCGAAGTCCTCGATCGATGCGCCCGCGCAGCCACGAGGCGACACCCTGCCAAATGTACTTGTCGAGTGTCACCACAAAGCCGCTTTCCTCGAGTGCGGGGATAAACGTTGCGGGCGAAATGAGAGAGCCGTCCTTGTCAATCCAGCGGGTGAGTGCTTCGGCGCCAATGATCTCGCCGGTTTCCATATCAACCTGGGGCTGCAGGTAGTAGGTGATGCGGTCGTTTGAGAGCGCATACTGGAACTCGGTGAGGGTGCGGTGAAACGCCACCTCGCGCTTGTATTCCTCGGGGCGAAAGACGGCGATGCGATCCTTAAAATCGTTTTTGGCGCGCCGATTGGTAAACATGGCCTTGGCCTGCGCGTCGATGGTGATTTCCTCGTTGGGGTCGATGGGGCAAACGCCCATGGACGGCCAGAAACCCACGCCGTCATCATGCTTGGCCACGGCGGCGCGAACGCGGTTATAGATTTGATGGACGGTGTTGTGCTCAAAGGGGATGAGAATGCAAAAGTCGTCTTGGCCCCAGTATCCTGCGACGCCCATCTCGGCATTCTCGATGTCTTTGAGGACCGTGCCCACATCGGCGAGCACGCGGTCGCCCTCGGCCTGTCCGTGCCATTCGTTGAACAGTCGCATATGACCCATGTCGACGGTGGCGATACACCAAGCGGCGTCGCGCCTTGTCTTAAGAAATGCGTTGGCACGCCGCATAAACTCGCTGGGTCGATAGAGGCCCGTGAGCGTATCGATGCGTTCGGCGACGGCGCTTTTACGCTCAATCTCGGGTATGGGGAGGCTGTCGTTGGGTGCAAGCCCGCCGGCGGCGCGAAGACGACGGTCGAGTTCGCCTAAAACAGCGGTCGCTTGATTGATTAAGCGCTCGTAAAAGGCCGGGACGACAAGACAGACGGGGGTAATGGTGTCGTTCGCGATTCGAACAGGAGCGAAAACGGCCTCTTTAAGATGATGGGTCAGTTGCTCGAATGCCTCGTGGTCCAGATCGTTGCTGAGCACGACGAACTGGGCGTTTCGCGAGCGGAAGACGCGACTTCTGCCGCGGGTGATCGATAGCATGCGGCCTGCGTATTCGGCGAGCATGTTGTCGACAGCCTCGGCCCCGTAGAGCTCGTTGAACTTTGCCGTGCCACAAACGCGGACCGCTATAAGCCCCGTCTCGCAACGGTCGCGACGGCAGGCATCGATAGCGTTGATCAGCATACGCTGCGTTCCGAGGCCCGTGGCGGCGTCGACGGTCTCGGCGAGTGAGTGGTTAACAAGTTCGCCGACATAGAGCGAGGGGGTATTTCCGTCGCCGTCGATGCGAAACCCGCGAGCGCGGCAGAGGACGTAGTCGCCCGCGGCATTGCGCATGCGGTACTGCATGACGCGGCGGTGTTTGGAGCCATTATAGATTTGGTCGATGTCGTTGATGTAGGCCTCAAGGTCATCGGGGTGGACGCGCGTTTTCCAGTAATCGTGGCAGTTGTCTACATGCTCAGAAGGAAGACCGAGATCGCGCAGGGCGCCTTGTGACCATAGGGTGCGATGTTTGTCCAAGTTCTCGATAAAGCAATAACGGCCTTCGTTGAGCATCGAAAAGGCGTCAAAAACGCGATCGCTTATTTCGAAGTCGTCGGTGTGGACTTGCGCGATATTGCGTCGATCAAGATGCATGGCATGGCGTAGCTTGTAGTCGTACATGCGATGGTCGGCATCGAGTGTCATGCGATTGGAGGCTTCACCCAGGGCGGGGTCGGCGTGCGACACTCCGTAGCTAAACGAGTGAGGCATCTCGGAATCGTTGTTTTTGAGTAGGACCGTTCGGCAGTGTTCCAGGCGCTCGGCGAGGTCGTCCTCGGTCGCAATCGTAGACAGGATGGCAAACTCGTCGCCGCCTATGCGAAACGCCGCCTCGTCCACTTTCATATACAGCTTGAGATAGAGACTTACCTGCAAGATATAGCGGTTGCCCTCGTCATGCCCAAAGACGTCGTTGCAGTGCTTAAGGTTATCGATGTCGATAAATGCCATGGTCACGGGCAGTTCCTGCTCCCAGATTTCCTCTAGGGAATGGGCAAAGCCGCCGCGGTTGCCAAGTCCGGTGAGCTGGTCGGTAAAGGCCGTCCTAATCAGATCATCCTGACGCTCGAGAAGGTCACGGACGGTCTTTTCGAGCGTTTCGGTGTAATTGCTGGCGGTGTCCATGTTGTAAGCGGCTTTCTGAGGTCGGGGCGGATGGCGTCGGGCGAGCTCGTAGTGTACACGCGTCGTTGCTCGGCGCCTTGCGTGTATCCAGGCCCCCGCCTTGCTGCGTTGTTGAGTTACTTTGCCGGCTAATGTTCGCTGTTGATAACAGCTGAGTAGTATAGACAACAGTGCACAATTATATATGGGCGCACATGCTGTGGGCGGCTATTATTCGCCAAACGGCAACGCCTGGGTGCGCATGAAAAATGCGACTGAGTCGATATATGTTGACGGGTATACTTGTCCCGTTTTAAAACGCAGGAACGGAGATGGTCACATGGCACAGCCGGATACGACGCGCACGGTGGGGCTTGCGCTCGAGGGAGGCGGCTACCGCGGTATGTATACGGCGGGCGTGCTCGACGTTTGGATGGAGCGCGGTTTGACCTGCGACCATATGGTGGGTGTCTCGGCGGGCGCGGCGTTTGGCTACAACTTTAAATCGCGCCAGATCGGCCGTGCCATTCGTTACAACAAGGCCTATTGCGCCGACAAGCGCTATGCGAGCGTGACCAGCTGGCTGCGAACCGGCGATATGTTCAATGCCGATTTTGCCTATCACGAGGTGCCTATCGAGCGCGATCCCATCGACTTGGAGGCGTATCGCGCCTGCCCCATGCGATTTACGTGCGTGTGTACCGATATCGAGACGGGCAAGGCCGTCTACCACGATCTACCGTATGGCGACGAGCGCGATATCGAGTGGATCCGGGCGTCGTCTGCCATTCCTGTGGCGACGCGTCCCGTTGCTATTGACGGGCATAAGTATCTGGATGGTGGCGTGGCTGATTCTATTCCCAGCGCATGGCTGTTTGCGCAGGGGTATGACCGCAATATCGTGGTACTCACGCAGCCGGCGGGCTTTGTGAAGCAGCCCAACAGCGTGATGCCCATGCTGCGGCGCGTGTTCCGTCACTATCCGGAGTTTGTTGCAGCGCTTGAGCATCGGCATGAGGTCTACAATGCCACGCTCGATGACCTGGCACGTCGAGAGGCTGCCGGGGAAATCTTTGTGGTGCGGCCGAGCGAATCGGTGAAGGTGCCGTCGCTGTGCCGCGAACCGGATGAGCTCGAGCGCATCTACCAGGTCGGCCGCCACGATGCAGAGGCGACTTTGCCGGCGTTGGAAGCGTATCTGGCGGGGTAAGGGTCGCATACGGAAAGCGCATCCCGGAATGGAGGCCCAAACTGGGATGCGCTTTCCATTGCTGAAGATATGAGGCTGCGAATCAGCTGTTCGGCCTATGCCTATGCCTGCTGCCAGGTGTCGACAAGCTCCTTGGCTGCGGCATGGGGGTCGTCGGCGCTGCAGACGGCGCTTACCACAAAGAAGCCGTCGACGCCGGTGGCCTTAAGCTGCGGCAAGTCGGCCGTCTTAACGCCGCCGCCCACCACGATGGGCACGGGGCTTGCCGCGTGGAGTGCGGCAAGGTCCTCAAAGCTCTTGGTGATGATGGAGCCATCGGCTGCGCGTCCGCAGTCGCGCTTGGTCTCGGTCTCGTGGAGCGGGCCGATGCCCAGGTAGTCGACCAGACTCATGTCGGCGGTCTTGACGTACTCGAGCATTTCCTCGCAACGGGCCGAAAGGCCCACGATGGCGTCGGGGCCCAGCAGCTTGCGACAGACCTCGACGGGAATATCGCTCTGGCCCACGTGCACGCCGTCGACCGCAATGCCCTGCTCGCGTGCGGCGAGTACGCAGTCAAGGCGGTCATCGATCAGCAAGGCGACCTGACCGGTCTTGCCGGCCTGTGCGATTGCCTGCGCGGCGTCGCCGGTCAGCGCAATGATCTCGCGGGCGCTTGCCACCTTGGAGCGCACCTGAATGCAGGTAAAGCCGGCGTCGAGCGCCTGGGCCACCACATCGCCCACGGGGCGTCCGAGGGTGTTTTCGGGGCCGAGCACCAGATAGGCCGAGATATCAAGGTTGTCGCGGATGCTCATCGTGCTTCCTCCTGCTTTTTGATCTGCGCTTCCATGCGCTTGAGTTTGCCGGTCATGGTGTCGGTAAATCCAGGTCGAATATCGGCTTTGAGCACGACTTCGGTTCGGATGCCCTTGTTCGCTAACACAAAGGTCGCGTCGCGCACGACCTGCATGACCTCGTCCCAGTCGCCCTCGATCTCGGTGAACATCGAGGTGGTGCGGTTGGGAAGGCCGCTCTCGCGAATGACGCGCACGACCTCGGCGACCTCGGCGGACAGTTCATCGCCGGTGCCGCACGGGGCGATGGCCACAGCGACGAGCGTGTTCATGCCGGCATTGGTTGCGGGCTCGGACATGGCTTATGCCTCCTCGAGCTCGAGTTGGTTATCGGCGATGTCTTGGGCGGTTGCGCGGTAGAGCTCGTCGATAAAGGCGACCTTAAAGCTTGCCGGGGCATCGGCGACGGCGGCGGCACGCGTGCCGGCGACGTTGTAGACGGCGGTACCGCAGACGGCTGCCGTAAACGGATCGGCAGCGCAGGCGTACACGGCCAGCACGCCGCCCTGCGAGCAACCGCAGCCGGTAATCTTGGACATGAGCGGGCTGCCGCCGTGGGATTTGGCCACGGTCGTGCCGTCGGTAATCAGGTCGACTTCGCCCGAGACCACAACGGCGCCGCCGGTGTAGCGAGCGAGCGCCACGGCGGCATCGCGGGCGGCGTCGACCGTGTCGGTGGTATCGACACCACGTACGCGGCTCAGATCGGCCGACTCACCCTCAAGACCCCACAGGCCGGAGAGTGCGATGATCTCGGAGGCGTTGCCGCGTACGATGGCGGGCTTGTACTGCTTGAGCTCGTTTACCAGCTGGGTGCGCAGGCTACCGATGCCCAGACCCACCGGATCGAGCACCCAGGGCTTGCCGGCGTCGTGTGCCGCCTTGGCCGCGCGGGGAATCGTCTGCTCGTAGATGGGGAAGAGCGTGCCCATGTTGAGATAGATGGCGGCGCCGCCGGCAACGAGCGCCTCGCCCTCGTCGGGCAGATAGACCATGGCGGCCGAACCGCCCACGGCGAGCTGCGCGTTGGCGACAAAGTCGATCGTCACCGTGTTGGTGATGGAGCCGGCCATCGGATTGGTGGCTCGAATCTCCTCTACGGCCTTGACCATATGTTGCTTAAGCTGTTCCGAATCAATCACTGCACATGCCTCCTTGGCATAGAAAAGGGGCGCTGTGCATAGACAGCGCCCCTGTAAAGGCGGCATGCTCCCTACGCCAGCATTAACTGACAGGTTCAAAGGATTGGGCCCTATGCCCTCTCAGCCTTGTGGTTTGCACCGCCGGCACTCCCGCATCGAATCTGTTGTTCCCTATACTAGCGCACCTGCCAATATGGGACAGGTTTATTTTGGCAGGTGGCAACAGGGGCGCTGCATTTTCCCAGATAAAACCTGCCAAGATAAACCTGTCCCTTATTGGCAGGTCGTTACAATAGACGGGATAAAGAATGACCGAGGGGACCTTATGATCAAACTTGTGCTGACCGATATGGACGATACGCTGATTCCTGCTGGACACGATGTCGCCGGCGACTGCGCCATCGAGGGCATTCATGCCATGCAGGCGGCGGGCCTGCATTTTGGCCCGGTTTCGGGTCGCCAGCCGTCCGCGATGAGCTGGATGTTCCGCAATCGCTCCGAGTGCTTCTCGACCGGTGCGTTTTGCAACGGCCAGGTGATGTTTGTCGATGGCGAGGCGGTTGCCTCGCGCGCAACTGATAACGATGCCCTTATGCGCCTGGCCGACTACCTGGAGCAAGAGACCGACGATACCTATTTGAAGGTCTACCGTCTGGGTGATGACTTTTGGGACAACGACGCCTATTGCGTGACAAGCGATCCCGAGCGTGCGCGTCGCGCCATGGAGTCAGGCGGCAACGCGTGGCTCAAGGGCGAAGAGGCTCCCTGTCGCCCTGTCGTTGACGATGCCCCGGTATACAAGGCGAATATCTGGAGTGCCCGTTCGCGCGAGGAGCTCGCCGAGCTGCGCGAGCGTGTTGCCGCCGAGGTGCCGGAGCTCTCGCTCGTGTTTCCCAACAACCGCGTGCGCCTGTTCGACGTTCTTCCGACCGGCTGGGACAAGGGCTGTGCTGCGCTGGAGCTGGCGCGCGCTTTGGGCCTGACGCCCGACGAGGTGGCCGTATTCGGCGATTCCGATAACGATTTGCCCATGATCGATGCCGTTCCCAATTCCGTTGCAGTCGCCAATGCCAACGAGGCCGTCACGGCTGCCGCGCGCTGGCATATCGGCGCTGCGGCAGATGATGCGGTTGCCGGGGCTCTGCATCAGATTGCCGCCTGCGCCGCGACGGGGGAGATGCCGTCGTTTATGCGTCAGATGGACGCGACGGGTTTCGACGTCACGAACGTCTAGGGAGAAAGCCATGAAGCTCCAGCAGCTCAGATATGTCGTCAAAGTTGCCGAATGCGGCAGCATCACCGAGGCCTCGCGCCGGCTCTTTGTGTCGCAGCCTTCGATTACCGCGTCAATTCGCGATCTCGAAAACGAGATGGGTGTACACATCTTTGAGCGCACCAACAAGGGCGTCATTGTGTCCGAGGAAGGCGAGACCTTCTTGGGCTACGCGCGCCAGGTGCTCGACCAGGCCGACCTGCTCGAGGGCAAGTACAAAGGCACGTCCGAGCAGGTGCCGCACTTTAGTGTGAGCTGCCAGCATTATTCCTTTGCCGTTAATGCATTTGTCGATGTGATCCGCGAGTTCGATGCCGCGCGCTACGACTTTACCCTGCGCGAGGAGCAGACCCACGAGATTATCGAGGACGTCGCGCATATGAAAAGCGAGCTCGGCATCCTGTATCTGTCGGAGCACAATCGCGAGGTCATCGAGCGCATGCTGGCGGCCAACGAGCTCGTATTCGAAGGACTCTTCTGCGCTACGCCGCATGTCTTTGTGTGCTCCGACCATCCGCTGGCGGGTCGCTCGAGTGTGACGCTCGAGGACTTGGAAGACTACCCGTTCCTGTCCTATGAGCAGGGCAGCTACAACTCGTTTTACTATTCCGAGGAGCTGACCTCGACCTTTGAGCGCCGCAAGAATATCCGCGTGCGCGACCGTGCGACGCTGTTCAACCTAGCTATGGGCCTTAACGGTTACACGGTGTGTTCGGGCGTGATCAGCCATGAACTTAACGGCCCCGGCATTATCTCCATTCCGCTCGATGTAGACGAGTACATGGAGATCGGCATCATCACGCGCAAGAACACGACACTTACGCGCTACGGGCAGGCCTATATCGAAGCGATTCGTCAGCACATCTAGACTGCTGCGTTCTGCACGGGTCAAATCTCTTTATGGCAGTCCCAACTAATATAGGAAGCATCTATATCAAACTGTTATAAACGCATATTTTACGATGTCCATATGAGCGCTCATACTCTGTCCCAGTAAAGCAACCAATGCAAAGGGAGATATCTATGAGCACTTCGATTCAACCGAACGCGCCGTTTCGTGCCGATATCGTCGGCAGTTTTCTTCGTCCGCAGGCTGTAAAGGACGCCCGTGCCGCCTATGTCGCGGGTAAACTCGACGCTTCCGGCCTTAAGGCCGTCGAGGACGAGGCCATCCGCGACTTAGTGGCCAAGCAGAAGGCTGCCGGCCTGCAGGTGATTACCGATGGCGAGTTCCGCCGCAGCTACTGGCACCTCGATTTTATGTGGGGCCTCAACGGCATTGAGCGCCGCGCCTCGCGCACGGGCTACATGTTCCACGATGAGGAGACTACCGCCGACACCGCCGTGGTAACCGGTCCCATTAGCGGTGAGAATCATCCGTTCGTCGAGCACTTCAAATTTATCAAGTCGCTCGAGGGAGAGGGCCAGGTCGCGCGCCAGACCATTCCGGCGCCGATCCAGACGTTCTCCGAAGTCACACTCGACCGCTGCGATGGCCAGCAGGAGAGTCTGCACGCCGTCTACAAGACCGACGAAGAACTCGTCGATGCCATTGCCGCAGCATACCGCACCGTGATTGCTGACCTGTATGCCGCGGGCTGCCGCAACATCCAGTTTGATGACTGCACCTGGGGCATCTACTGCGATACCGATTTTGTTGCCAAAACCGGCATGAGCCCGGTCGACCTGCAAAAGGTAAGCGAGCTGGGCGTGGCGCTCAACAATGCCGCCATCGAGGGCAAGCCCGACGATCTGGTTATCAACACGCATGTATGCCGCGGCAACTACCACTCCACCTACGCTTTTGAGGGCGGCTACGACCCCATCGCGCCGTACCTGTTTGCGCATGAGGACGTTGACGCGTTCTATCTGGAGTTCGACACGCCCCGCGCCGGTGGTTTTGAGCCGCTCAAGTACGTTGCTCCCGGCAAGAAGGTCGTGCTGGGCTTGGTGACCACCAAGGCGGCAGAGCTCGAGAACGAGGATGTTATCGTCGAGCGCATCCGCGAGGCGGCAAAGTACGTGCCGCTCGAGAACCTGTATCTGTCTCCGCAGTGTGGCTTTGCCAGCTGCGAGATTGGCAATAAGCTGACCGAGGACGAGCAGTGGGCAAAGATTGCGCTGGTCAGGCGTATTGCCGAGCGCGTTTGGAAATAGCGCTAGCGTTTGCAGGTGGCGGCGCGTGCGAGGTACTGCATATCGCGTACAATGGTTCGGATCGTATCGTTCGGGCAGGTTATCCGATATGCCTGATCGCCCTTCCATTCGAAAGGACTTCCATGTCCCAGTCTTCGATGCCCGCCGTCACCGATGCCATCTACGATGCATCGTCGCTCGGCCGTCCGCGCATGTTTGTGTTGGGTTTGCAACACATGTTTGCGATGTTCGGAGCCACGGTGCTCGTGCCCGTGCTCACCGGCCTTTCTGTTTCGGCGACGCTTCTGTTCGCCGGCATCGGCACGCTGCTGTTTCATTTTCTATCGCGCGGTAAGGTGCCCGCGTTCCTGGGCTCCTCATTTGCCTTTATCGCGGGTTATGCCGCCATTGCGCCCAACGGCGAGGCCGAGCTTTTGCCCTACGCTTGCCTGGGCGTAGCTTGTGCCGGCCTGCTCTATCCGGTGCTTGCGGCCCTGTTCCGCGCCTTTGGCGCCAAGCGTGTCATGCGTTTCTTCCCGCCGGTGGTGACTGGCCCCATCGTCATTTCCATCGGCTTGATCCTGGCAAGCTCTGCCATTGCTAACTGCCAGACCAACTGGCTTGTCGCCGTTATCGCTGTGGCCGTGATCATCATCTGCAACATCTGGGGCCGCGGCATGGTCAAGATCGTGCCGATTCTGCTGGGCGTTGTGGTGAGCTATGCCGTTGCGGCCGCGCTGGGCGAGGTCGACTTCTCTGGCGTCGCAGCCGCCCCCTGGGTTGGCTTGCCCGTCGTGTGGGACAACACCGTGTTTGCGCTCTTTGGACCGCAGTTCGATAGCAGTCTTGCCACGACGGCCATCATCACCATCATGCCGCTGGCCTTTGCAACTATGATCGAGCATATCGGCGATATCTCCGCCATCGGATCGACTTGTGAGCGCAACTACATTGCCGATCCCGGCCTGCACCGTACCCTGCTCGGCGATGGCCTGGCGACCATCTTGGCATCGCTCTTTGGCGCTCCTGCCAATACGACGTATGGCGAGAACACCGGCGTGCTTGCCTTGACGCGTGTGTTCGACCCGCGTGTGATTCGCATTGCCGCCTGCTGCGCCATTGTGCTTTCGTTCTGCCCCAAGTTTGCTGCGGTGATTGCCGCCATGCCGGCATGCGTTATCGGCGGTGTGTCGCTCGTGCTCTACGGCATGATCAGCGCCGTTGGTGTACGTAACCTCATCGAGAACCAGGTTGATTTCCAGAACAACCGCAACGTGCTGGTGGCGGCTCTGGTGCTCGTGCTTTCGCTCGGCATTGCCTACAGTACCGCCGGTGCCATCGTGCTGGAGCTGGGCGGCGTGACGATTTCGCTTTCGGGCCTTGCCGTGGGCTCGCTGGTGGGCATTGTGCTCAACGCCATCCTGCCCGGTAACGACTTTGAGTTCGATACTTCCGAGCTTGAGGAGACTGCTGAATAGCAGCTGCGTTCAGCCAAATTAAAAATGGCGTCCATGCGTATGTACGCGTGGATGCCATTTTTAATGCGTCAGTATCCAGTGGATGCCGCGTGCCATGCGCAGGTCAGTTTGGGTAAAGTGATTGCCGGGGTTGAGCTCCAGCGTTGTTGGAATGTCACGCTCGATAAACAGCTCTTCCATCGCGCGCGTATCGTCGAGTACGTGCCGCATCATGCGGTTGGGCGTCTTGGTTTCCTTTTTGCCGAGTGACAGATAGACGGCGTCGGGCGTAGCTGCCATCGTGCGCTCGCGCGCGTAGTCGATAAAGCCGGGGAACCACAGCGACCCCGATGCACTCGCCGCGCGCTCAAAGACATCTGTTTGCCAAAGTGCCCACAGTGCAAAAAGACCCGCCAACGAGTAGCCGGCAACGCCGCGCCAGGTGGGCGGTTGCGGGAGCGATGATTCGGCCTCTGGGATTATCTGCTTCAACAACTCGTCAAGAAAACCAGCGGCCTGTCCACCAAAGGGCTCGGCATCGCGCACGGTACCGTCGCATACCCAGGGGCTCAGCTCGCGATTCCAGTTGAGGCTGCCAATGCCGACAAGCGTGAAGGGCGGGCAGTTGAGCTCTCGGCAGCGTTCATAAACCTCCGTGCCGTCGCCCATGACCACGGGAAGATAGATGACTGGTGCGCTTTCGGCATGCTGTGCATGAACGGTTATCTGCTTTTGATGCGCTTCCATGACGGGCTTCTCTCGGCGTTGTGATATCGACGGCCCCCATTGTCGCACGCCGGCTCATGCAGGTTGGGCTAGACCAAAGACAATCTCGTGCATACCCTGCGGACGCATATGGAAAACGCCACCGCCGGAGGGGAGCTCGGCGGTGGCGTTGTTAAACGGTGCTGGGACTCGGGGCCTTCGCGGGAGCTGCCATGTGCGCAGAGGCGTCTAAGAGCGCTTGCGGCTCGCCATGGTGCCTGCGGCGATAGCGGCTGTTCCCGCAAGGACGGTTGCCACGATGGCCGCACCCGAGGTGTCGCCGGTTGCCGCGAGCACGCCGGTAGTCTTGGCTTTCGTGATTGAAGCCGCAACGGCCTTGGTCGGCTTTGAGCACTCAGGCTTGGGGTTCTGCTTGGACTCCGCGGGCTTGCTTTCTGCGGGCTTGGTCTCGTCGGGCTTGGGGTCTTCCGGCTTGGCTACCTCGGGAGGTGCGATGACCATGCTCTTGGCGACAGCTTCGTTATAGGGGGAGTCGATCACAGCGTCGCCCGTGCCGATGGCTTGGCCTGCCTCGTAGATGCCGTCACGGAGCTTGCGATAGTCAATGACCTTGCCGCCTTCGGGCGTCTGGATGGCGGCGTTCTCAATCTTGATGGTGCCGATTGTCTTGCCGTCAGCGCTCATGGCACGGGCAAAGATTGCCGCTGTATCTCCTTCGGCCGTTACCTTGCTGCGGATGATCGAGATGACTGCGGGTGTGACGCCCTCGCTGGTCTGGGCGATGATGCCGATGTTCTCGCCTTGGGGCTCGGGGCTCGTCTCACCATCTTGGTTTTCGCTGTAGGGGATGGGGCCGTCGCCGTTCTCGACATAGCGGGCTATGGCCTTGACAACGGAGTCGCTGATGTAGATGTGGCCACCCTCCTCGTTGGGTCGATCGTTTCTGGTGGAGAATGCAGCCGAAACCTCGCCTTCCGCAAACGCGTCCACGGTGGAGCCGTTCTTGACGACGATATCGTCTTGGTAGGTGAAGAGGGCAATGGCGTCACCGTATCTGCCTTTACTTGCGCGGACTGTCACGTTTGCATGATCGAGTGTGATGCCCTTGTGGGCATAGACGCCATATTCAACACCGTTTGCGTTGAGGGAGGCGTTTGTGGCTGCGAGGCTGCCCTTGGCCTCGACGGCGGCGTCTTTCTCGGAGCTCGCCTTGACCTGGCTGCCGTCCGAGATATTGATGTTGCCGCCGCTCCAAATGGCCTCACCATCGGCTGAGCTTGCCTCGACTGTGCCGCCACCCTTGATGGTGAGGTTCTTGTCGGTTCCGATACCCTTGTCCTTGGTAGCCCTGGCGGTGACGGCCCCGCTGTCGTCAATCGTGATATTGCCGTTTGCCCTGATGCCATCCGATACGCCCGTGGCGTTGACGTTGCCCGAACCTTTGATAGCGAGATCGCCCTCGGCGTCGATGGCATCAAACCCAGCGCTCGTGGCGTTGACGGATCCGGCTCCGTCGATGTTGATATTACCCGTGGAGAGGATAGCGTCCTCAGTAGATGTCACGCTGAGCGTGCTGCCCGCGTCGCCTTGGATATTGAGCTCGGCGTTCTCATTCTTGCCATGAGAAGCCTTGATGCCTTCGATCCAGTCGGCAGTGACGATGTTGTTTCCCGAGTAATTCACGTTGAGCTTGCCTGCGGCCTGGATCTCGCCGCCGTTATAGTTGTTGAGCTTCAAGTCGTCGGCGCCGTCCCACGACCAGGTGCCGGTCTCGTCGCCCGCCGCAGTGCCGGCGTTGTATTTGGTTTCGCCGACCTTGACCCATTCCGCCGCGAGCGAGACGCTCGGCATGAGCAGCGAGCTCACCGTGAGCGCGCACACGGCGCCTACGACGATGCGGCGCGTCACGCGGCGCCAGCTGCCGTGCGCGAGTCCTATGCGACGGCGAACGTCGGGTTCGGCAACATGGGTTCCGGCGGTAGTGTCATTGCGTTTGGGGGTCGTGAACAAGGCTGCCATGGTTGCTCCCGTTCTCATAGGGCCTATACGGCTAGGTTCAGCGTATCTGCTGGATGTTGCCGGCGGTAGTGCCGTTTGGAGGGCAAAATGGCCAAAATGGGGGAGAAATAGGCCGCACGCCGGCGCAGGGACCGACGCTAAAAGAAAAGCGCGGGGCCGCATGGCGACTCCGCGCTTTATTGTTCAGCTTTTGCAGCCTTGCCCTTACGCTACGAAGAAGTAGACGGGGAAGGCAAGGGCTGCGATCCACCCGTCCTGTGCGAAAAAGTGTTTACGAACGTTTGCGACTCGCCAGGGCGCCTGCGGCGATGGCGGCTGTTCCCGCAAGGGCGGCTGCCACGATGGCTGCGTTCGAGGTGTCGCCGGTTGCCGCGAGCTTGCCGACGGTCTTGGCTCCCTTGGCTGCAACTGCAACGGTCTTGGTTGTCTTCGTGCCCTCGGACTTGGAACCCTCGGGCTTGGTCTTGCCGTGCTTTTCCTCGGGCTTGGTCTCCTCGGGAGGCACGATGACCGTGCTCTTGGCGACAGCGGCGTCATAGGGGGAGTCAATCGTGGCATCGCCCGTGCCAATGGTCTGCCCCGCCTCGTAGACGATGCCGTCGCTGAGCTCTTCCTTGTTGCGATAGTCAATGACTTTGCCGCCTGCAGGCGTCTGGATGATGGCGTCCTTGATTTCGATGGTGCCGATCGCCTTGCCGTCCGCGCTCATGGCAAGGGCGAAGATAGCCGCCGTGTCTCCCTCGGCCGTGACCTTGCTGCGGACGATCGAGATGGTCGCGGGCGTGATGCCCTTCTCGGTCTGCGCGAAGATGCCGATGTTCAGGCCCTCGGACTCAGGGATGATTTCGTCGTTTTGGTCTCCACTGTAGTGGTCGGGGCCGTCGCCGCCGGTCTCGGCATAGCGGGCTATGGCCTTGACAACGGAGTCGCTGATGTAGATATGGCCACCCGCTTCGTCGGAGTAGAAATTACTGGTGGAGATTGCAACCGAGAACCTGCCTTCTGCGAGCGCATCCACAGTCGAGCCGTTCTTGATGACGATGTTGTCCTCATCGGTGAAGAGTGCGCTGGCTTCCCCGCCATCTGAGCTTGCGCGGACCGTCACGGTCGCGCCATCGAGCGTGATGCCCTTGTAGACATAGATGCCATACCCAACGCCACTTGCGTTGAGGGAAGCGTTCGTGACCGTGAGGCTGTTTTTACCGTCGATGGCGGCGTCTTCCTCGGAGCTTGCCTTGACCTGGCTGCCACCCGAGATCTCGATGTTGCCGTCGGCCCAAATCGCATTGTCTTTGATAGAGCTTGCCTCTACCTTGCCGCCGCCCTTTATGATGAGGTTCTCGTTAGCATCGATACCCTGATCCTCGGTGGCCTTGGCGGTGACGGTTCCGCTGTTGTCGATCGTGATGTTGCCGTCGGCCCTGATGCCATCCGAATCGCCCGTGGCGTTAACGTTTCCCGAGCCCTTGATGGTGACATCGCCCCCGGCATCGATGGCATCGTGCTCGGTGCTCGTGGCGTTGACAGTGCCAGCGCCGTCGATGTTGATGTTGCCGACGGAAGTGATGGCGTCACGAGAAGATGTCACGTTGAGCGTGCTGGACGCGTCGCCCTGAATATTAAGCTCGGCGTTCTCGTTCGCGCCATCCTTAACCTTGATGCCGCGGCCGTTGTCGTTAGTGACGGTGTTGTTGCCCTCGTAGCTCACGTTGAGCTTGCCCGCTGCCTCGATCGCGCCGCCGTTATAGCCGTTGAGCTTCATGTCGTCGGCGCCGTCCCAGCTCCAGGTGCCGGCGGCGTCGCCCGCCGCGGTGCCGGCGTTGTATTGGGTGCCGCCGACGTCCACCCACTCGGCCGCGAGCGAGACGCTCGGCATGAGCAGCGAACTTACCGTGAGCGCGCATACGGCGCCTACAACGATGCGGCGTGTCACGCGGCGCCAGCTGCCGTGTGCGAGCAGCGTGCGACGGCGCACGTCGGGCTCGACAAAATGGGCTCCAGAGGTTTTGTCATTGCGCTTGGGGGTCGTGAACAAGGCGGCCATGGTTACTCCCATCCTCATAGGGCCTATGCGATTACGCCCAGCATATCTGCAGGATGTAGCCGGCGGTAGTGCCGTTTGGAGGGCAAAATGGCCAAAATGGGGGAGAAATAGGCCGCACGCCGGCGCAGGGACCGACGCTAAAAGAAAAGCGCGGGGCCGCATGGCGACTCCGCGCTTTATTGTTCAGCTTTTGCAGCCTTGCCCTTACGCTACGAAGAAGTAGACGGGGAAGGCAAGGGCTGCGATCCACATGAGCGGCTTGATCTTGGATGCCTCGCCCTTAAAGAGCGCGACGACCACGTAGGCGATAAAGCCCAGACCAATGCCGGCAGAGATGGAGTAGGTGAAGGGCACGCCGGCGACAATCATGAACGCCGGGAAGCCCTGCGACACGTCGGACCAGTCGATCTCGGAGGCCTCGCTCATCATGAGGTAGCCGACGTAGACCAGAGCACCGCAGGTGGCGGCGCTGGAAACGATGGTGACGATGGGGGAGAAGAACGCGGCGAGAATGAACAGCACGCCGGTGGTGACGGAGGTGAGGCCCGTGCGGCCACCGTCGGCAGCGCCAGAGGTGGACTCGACGAAGGTGGTGATGGAGGAGACGCCCATAAAGCCACCGGCAGCAGCGGCCACGGAGTCGACGACCAGGATGGGACGGATGTCCTCGACATTGCCGTCCTCGGTCAAGAACTCGCCCTGCTTGGCGACGGCCATCGCGGTGCCCATGGTGTCGAAGAAGTCGCTCATGAGCAGCGAGAAGGCAACGACGAGCAGCATCGGGTCGGTCAGGACCTTCACGATGGCAAGGTTGCCGTCGGCAGTGCTGGCAAACGGGGCGCCGAAGGTCGAGAAGTCGAGCGGTGCGATGAGGCCCTCGGGCGCATGGGTGACGCCCAGCGGGATTCCGGCGATAACGGCGACGATGATGCCGATGAGCAGCGAGCCCGGCACGTTGCGGGAAGCCAGGGCAACCGTCACGACGATGGAGATGATGCCGACGATAAAGGTGGGGGAGGCGATGTCGCCCAGGCCGACGAGCGTACCGGCGCCAGCGGTGATGATGCCGGCGTCGCACAGGCCGATCATGGCGATAAACAGGCCCAGACCCACCGAGATGGCGTGGCGCAGGACCACGGGGATGGCGTCCATGATGGCCTCGCGCAGGCCGCAAAGGACGAGCAGCAAGATGACGATACCCTCGAGGAAGATAACGCTCATGGCGACGTGCCAGTCACCGCCGCACATGGTGGTGGTGATGCCCGCGATCATGGCGTTGATGCCCAGGCCTGAAGCGCAGGCGAGCGGGCGGTTTGCGAAGATGCCCATGCAGATGGTCATGATGCCGGCGCCCAGGCAGGTGGCGCAGGCGAGCGCTCCCGCATCAATGCCAGCGCCCGAGAGCACTGCGGGGTTGACGGCGATGATGTAGGCCATCGCCAGGAATGTTGTCAGTCCAGCGCGAAGTTCGGTCCCGATTGTGGACTTGCGCTCACTGACGTGAAAAAGTTCGTCCATGCATACCCTTTCCTTGTTCGGCCCCGAGTTTAGGCCGATTGACACGAACTCATTTACTATATCGCCTTTACAACCTTGCTGTTCCTCGCATGTTGATGTTCGGCGCTTTGTAACAGACGGACGGTATTTATCGCATGAAAATGTGTGGGTACCGTATACTTAAGCGGTTACAACGACCCCTATGGAGGAACGTATGATTAAAGAGCTTTGCCACGACGAGGCTATCCTGTCCCAGCGTTGCGAGGTTGCGACCGTCGAGGACGAGTCGGTTGCTCAGGACCTGATCGATACCATCAAGTCGCTCGATGATGCCGGCTGCTTGGCCGCCAACCAGATCGGCGTTACCAAGAAGGTCTGCGTCTACCTGGACGACGCCGGCGAGCCCCACGTGCTCTACAACCCCCGTCTGGTGTTTGGCCTGGGCGCCAGCAAGATGGAGGAGAGCTGCCTGACGCACGAGGAGGTCACCAAGTCCACGCGCTATATCAAGTGCAAGGTTGCCTTTGACCAGATCGTCGATGGCAAGATGCGCGAGCGCAAGCAGGACTTTGTGGGCTTCGAGGCGCAGATGGTCCAGCATATGATCGACCACTGTCTTGGAAAGTTGGTCTAAGGGGACCAAAGCACCGCACTTCGTCTCTTTTGGTCCGGGCGTGACATTGTTGTCATGTCCGGGCTTTTGTGTTTAGCGCCTTTTTGTTTGGTGACAATAACCTTAGCAGGACCGTAAAGCTAGGAGGCGCTATGTGCACGAGCATTCGATTTACCGATAATTCTGGCCACATGTATCTGGGCCGCAACCTCGACTGGAGCTTTGACTACGGCCAACAGGTTCGCGTGATGCCGCGCGGGTTCCACATTCCGTATTCGTTTATCGACGATGCGTCGGCGGCACACGCGGTAATCGGCATGTGCATCGATTACAAGAACTATCCCATGTTTTTCGACTGTGGTAACGATGCGGGTCTGGCTGTGGCGGGGCTCAACTTTCCCGGCTATGCCGAGTATGCCGAGGGCCCTGTCGACGGCAAGAACAATATCGCGGCCTATGAGTTTCCCCTGTGGGTGGCAGCGACGTTCTCGACGGTCGATGAGGTCGAGGCCGCGCTGCGCGACACGGTGATTGTCGCCAAATCTGCCGGAGAGGGGCTGGGCGTGTCGCTGCTCCATTGGATTATCGGCGACAGCCAGCGCAGCATCGTGGTCGAGATGATGGCTGACGGCCTGCATGTATACGACGATCCGGTCGACACCCTTGCCAACCAGCCGACCTTCCCGTGGCACATGGAAAACCTGCGCACCTATATCACCGCCACAAGCGATTTTCCGCAGACGGCGACATGGCGTGGCGCCGAGCTTAAGCCCTATGGAGCCGGTGCCGGCATGCGCGGCATTCCGGGCGATTGCTATTCGCCGAGCCGTTTTGTAAAGGCGGCGTACCTCAATGCCAATTACCCGCAAAAGGAGAGCGAGACCGAAAACGTCGTTCGCATGTTCCGCTCGCTCGAGGGCGTGGTGATGATTGAGGGGGCGTCCAGGATGGGCGATGGCAAGTTCGAGAAGACTATCTATACCGGATGCTTTAGCGCGCGCACGGGCAATTATTACTACGCGATGTATGGGGATCCGTCGATTCGTTACGTGAGCCTGATGGATGCCGAGGGCGCGAGCCCCGATAGGCTCGTGGTTCCCGAGCCGCGTCGTTCGTAGCTCACCGGTCCGTTGCGACATAAAACGGCCCCGCACCTCTTATGAGATGCGGGGCCGTTGTCGTCAATGGCTGGTGGCGTGTTAGAAGTTGGCGTCGTTGAACTGGGTGCTCTCGAGTCCGTCGAGTTGCTGTTCGGGCGTATCGGCGACGCTCTCGAGCAGCTCGGTGGGATCGACGTTCATGCTCTTGCCGGCCTCGTTGCCGTTGACCAAGTCGTCCGAGAAGATGTCGACCTCCATTTCCTCGGCCTCTTCGATCTGAACCTCGAGCGGCACCTGGGTGCGCACAAGTTTGACGGCCGGGCGCATGCGGGCAAAGAGCGGTACGTACTCAATGATGATGGCCGAGTTCTCGAGACCGTACCAGCGTGCCGGGCTTCCGCAGGCGCGGCGGACGGCGTACTTGATGGCCATCACGCGGTGGTCGTTGCGGTTGATGTCCGTTTCGGGGGCAAGCATCTTGCGCAGCATGCAAAAACGGAAGTCGCCCACGTTGCCGCGTGTCTCGTAGATGGAGTAGGTGTGATGCTGCGGTGGCAGCTCACCCGATGTCATCAAGTCGCCAACGATCTGACGCAGATAGGCGTTGATGCGCTGGTTGACCTTAAAGCCCAGGTCCAGGCGCACGCGGAACAAAAAGTCCGTGCCAAAGGTCTCGACGGAATACTCGTGCGTATAGGGCTCGTCGGTAACGTGCACGTTGATGAACCAATATGCCTTGGCGCGCTTGGGGTGCTTGTCCAGGATGGAATAGAGCACGTCGCGGTCGAGCGTGAGCGGGTCGGGGCTGTTGGTGAGGAACACCAGATTGTCGGCGAGCACGGGGTAGGTCTCGTCGTTGCGCAGGCGGTTGAGCTGATCGATGTACTTGGAGACGGGCAGCAGGATCGTCTGCGTGCGCTCGATGGCGGTGCCGCGGCGCCACACGTACATAAGGCCAAACAGCAGCGAGGCCAGGAAGATCATCACATAGCCGCCGTCAAAGAACATGGTGAGGCACGAGGCAAAGAAGCAGAGCTCGATGGCGCCAAAAAGCAGGGCAAAGACGCAGGCGCCCAGCTTGTGCTTGAGGATGCCGGCGATATAGCTCGTCAAAAGCGTCGTGGTCATGAGCATAGTCACGGTGATGGCGAGGCCGTAGGCGCTCTCCATGCGCTCGGAGTTTTGGAACAGCAGCACGATGAAGATACAGCCGACCCACATGATGTTGTTGACGAGCGGAATATAGAGTTGACCCTTGGTGTCGCTGGGGTAGTGGATGCGCAGATGCGGCATAAGGTTGAGACGCGTGGCCTCGGATACCAGCGAGAACGAGCCGGTGATAAGCGCCTGCGAGGCGATGATGGCCGCTACGGCCGATAGCACGATGGCAAAGGGGCGCAGGGGCTCGGGAAGCATCATGTAGAACGGGTTGACGATGTCCATCGCGAGCATCTGGGGATTGGAGTTGTTGGCGAGCAGCCAAGCGCCCTGACCCAGATAGTTAAGGATGAGGGCCGCCTTTACGAACGGCCAGGATGCGTAAATGTTAGCCTTGCCCACGTGACCCATGTCCGAATAGAGCGCCTCGGCGCCGGTCGTCGACAGGAAGACGAAGCCGAGCACCATGATGCCCGAGTGGTTGATGGGCGAGAACAGGAACATGATGCCGCGGATGGGGTTGAGTGCGCGCAAGATGGACAGGTTGCCGAGCATGTTGAACAGGCCGGCGCCCGCCAGGAACAGGAACCATAGCGTCATGAGCGGGCCGAAGAGCTTGCCGATTGACGAGGTGCCGGCGCGCTGCATGGCAAATAGGCCGCAGATAATGATGATGGTAATAATGATGACGTTGGTCTGGCCGTCGCCCAATAGCGCGTGGCCCCACTCGATGGTGCGCAGACCCTCGATGGCTGTGGTGACCGTGACGGCGGGGGTGAGGATGCCGTCGGCAAGCAGCGCCGCACCGCCGATCATGGCGGGAAGGATCAGCCACGGCGCCACTTTGCGCACGAGACTGAACAGGGCGAAGATACCGCCCTCGTTGTGGTTGTCGGCCCTCATGGCGATTAGCACGTACTTGACCGTGGTTACGAGCGTCATGGTCCAGATGACGAGCGAAAGCGCGCCCAGGATCATGTCCTCGCTGACGGTACCGATGCCGCCGTTGTTGGCGACGATTGATTTCATGGTGTACATAGGGCTCGTGCCGATGTCGCCATAGACGACGCCGAGCGTTACGAGCAACATACCAGCAGAAAGGGGAATGGCTCCATGCCCGCTCTGTCCGTGCTGGTCTTGGAGGTTTGCCTCCAGTTTGTTGTGTGCCACGTGGACTCCCTTAGACATCCGGTTATCTGTCTAGGGCAGATAACCTTTATGCCATCTTTATACATATAAGAGCAGTTTGGCACATCGGGGTGTTTTAGACAATAATCCCCATCTGGGGATTATTCATGTACGCAGGTAGCATTTCAAAACAGGGGCGCACCGGCTGTATGGTCTTGCTGCAATGTGATAACCACGGACGCGCCCCTGCTTTGAAACTGAAGAGGGGCTTTTAGGCGCGTGCTGCTTGGGCGATGCTTGCTTTGGTGTCTGCGCGTTTGCCGGCGACTTCGCAAAAGATCGCGCCGCCGATGATCAACGCGGCGCCCATGAGGCGGATGGGCGTCATGGTCTCTCCCAAAAGGGCAACGGAGAACACGACGGCCGAAAGCGGCTCGAGGTAGCCGACGACCGCGACGGTCTGGACGGGCAGCTTGGCGACGGCACTAAAGTAGAGCAGGCAACCGATGCCGGTGTTGACGACGCCGAGCATGGCGACGGCGCCCCAATCGATGCCGGCGGCAATGCTGGGGGAGAGGAACGAGGGGGCACCTTGCGTGAAGAGCGTAAGGATCAACGCGGTTACAAAGGCGGCGCTCACCTGGAGCGTGGAGTTCTCGAGGCCTTCGATGTGTGGCGCACCCTTGCTAGCGATGACCATCAAGGCGTAGCAGAAGGCCGAGGCGATGCCGCAAGCGATACCCGCAATGGGCATATTGCCGCCTAGACCTTGCGCCGCAATGAGAAAGGCGCCACAGGCAACGGCGATAAACCCGGCGATTTTGCCGCCGGTCAGCTTTTCGCCAAAAATGAGCGGGGAGAGGGCCATAACGATGATGGGGCCGCAGTAATACAACAGCGAGGAGATGCCAACGCCGATCGTCTGATAGGCGCGGAACAGGAAAATCCAGCTGGCGCCCAGCGCGGCGCCCGAGACGATGAGCGCTGCGGCCTCGCGGGGGCGAGACGGAGCCTGCAGGTTATGGCGCTTGGTTATGAAGAGGATGGCGGCAAGGGTGAGAGCGCCCAAAAACGTGCGCAACAGTACGATATCGGAGCTCGGCAGCGCGATGGCAGCGGCGATGATGCCGTTGGAGCCAAACAATAGCAATGCTGCTAAGTACGTAAACAGTCCGTTGTTCATGTGCTGACATCTCCTCTATATCCGAGCATGTTCACTATGGGTGAGGTGGCTTTAGAAGAAAAGCGAATATAATGCATGGATAACATGACAAAAACTCATGTAAAGGTGGAGGGATGCCGTGGAAACGAATATTCAAAAGATGCAAGTGCTGCTCGAGACGGTGCGTGCCGGCAGCTTTACGCATGCTGCAGAGCGGCTGAGCTATTCGCAGTCGGGCGTGAGCCGCATGGTGGGCGACCTTGAGGCAGACTGGGGTTTTAAGGTGCTTGATCGCGGCCGCGAGGGCGTGGTGCTTTCTGCCGACGGGCGGCAGGTCATGCCGGCAGTCGAGGCGTTATGCGAAGAGTTTGGCCGCCTGCAGCGACGCGTGGACGAGATGCGGGGGCTCATGCGTGGCAAGATCTGTATCGGTACATTCTCGAGTGTGGCGACCCATGTACTGCCGCCGGTGATCGCGCGGTTTCGCGCTGATCACCCGGATGTCGATTACGAGCTGCTGATGGGTGATTACTCCGAGATTGAGCAATGGGTGGCGGAAGGCCGCTGCGACCTGGGCTTTATTCCGCGCGAGCCACGCGGCGCCGGCATGGCGTCGCGGCCGTTGGTGCAAGACGAGCTGATGGCCGTGGTGCCAGCGGACTCCTCGCTTGCCACCGCGGAGGTCGTTTCCCTTGCCGATTTGGCCAACGAGCAGTTTATTCTTCTGGAACGCGGTAGCGACGACGAGATTACGCCGCTGTTTCGCCGCGCGGGTCTGGCGGTGCGTTCTAAGCTATCGACCTGGGATGATTATGCGATTATGGCCATGGTCGAGGACGGTCTGGGCGTGAGTATTCTTCCGGCGCTCATCTTGCGCCGCTGTCAGTTCGATGTCGCCGTGCGTCCGCTCGAGGGACATCCCCATCGGCAGATCAACGCGATATATCGCACGGCTGACGTTTCGCTTGCCGCCGCTCGATTCCTTGAATATCTCTAAACGCGTGCGCGTCATTGTCCGCCTTGGGCAAATCTCGGAGTTCGGTACGTTTTCTTGTGAAATTGAACTTCCGAATAAGGTACGGCGCTATACTGCTGCCTAAATTGAACTTAGGTTCAATTCGTGTTCTATAAATTGAACTTTGCCAGCAAGGAGGTTCCTGTGGCCCAAGAGACGTTTAGCGATCGCCTGCGACAGACTATGTCCGATCGCGACGTTCGCCAGTCGGACGTAATCCGCGCATCGGAGATGCTCGGCAAAAAACTCGGCAAGAGTCAGATGAGCCAATATGTGAGCGGCAAGACGATCCCGCGGCGCGATGTGGCAGAGCTACTCGCCCGTATTTTGGAGGTTGATGTTACCTGGCTGATCGCCGGTGACGCCGATCAAGGCGAGGAATCATCGCCTCGCAACGTGCCCAAGCCCGAACCCCATCCCTCAGCTCAAATTCCAAGGAGCACCACCATGCGTACTTTTTCTAAATCCACCAAGCTCGATAACGTCCTGTATGACGTGCGCGGCCCCGTCGTCGACGAGGCCGCCCGTATGGAGGACGAGGGCGAGCGTATTCTCAAGCTCAACATCGGCAACCCCGCGCCCTTTGGTTTCCGCACGCCCGATGAGGTCATCAAGGACATGCGCCAGCAGCTGCCCGACTGCGAAGGCTATTCCAACTCGCGCGGTCTGTTCTCCGCGCGCAAGGCAATCATGCAGTACTCGCAGATCAAGGGCCTGCCCAATGTTCAGATGGAGCACATCTACACGGGCAACGGCGTGTCCGAACTCATTCAGCTTTCGATGAACGCGCTGCTCGACAATGGCGACGAGATTCTGATCCCCAGCCCCGATTATCCGCTCTGGACGGCGTGCGCAACCCTTGCCGGCGGTCATCCCGTTCACTATCTGTGTGATGAGCAAGCGGATTGGTATCCCGACCTGGAGGATATGGAGTCCAAGATCACGAGCGCGACCAAGGCCCTCGTCATCATCAACCCCAACAACCCCACGGGCTCGGTCTATCCGCGCGAGGTGCTCGAGGGCATCGTTGAAATCGCGCGCAGGCACCAGCTCATGATTTTTGCCGACGAGATCTACGACCGCCTGTGCATGGACGGCTACGAGCACGTCTCCATTGCATCACTCGCCCCCGACCTGCCCTGCGTCACCTTTAGCGGCCTTTCCAAGTCGCACATGATCGCGGGCTATCGTATTGGCTGGATGGTGCTTTCGGGTAACCAGCGCTGCATGAGCGACTTTATTATGGGCATCAACATGCTCTCGAACATGCGCCTGTGCTCCAACGTGCCGGCTCAGTCGATCGTCCAGACGGCGCTCGGCGGCCATCAGTCTGTTAACAACTACATCCGCCCCGGCGGTCGTGTCTACGAGCAGCGCAACTTTGTGTATGAGGCACTCAACAAGATCGACGGCATCTCGGTGGTCAAGCCGCGTGCGGCGTTCTATATCTTCCCCAAGATGGATGTGAAGAAGTTCAACATCACCGATGACGAGCAGTTTGCCCTCGACCTGCTGCACGAGAAGAAGATCCTGATCACGCGCGGTGGCGGCTTCAACTGGGCTGAGCCTGACCACTTCCGCATCGTGTACCTGCCGCGCATGGAAGTGCTCAAAGAGTCGCTCGAAGACCTTGCCGACTTCTTCGACCATTACCGCCAGTCGTAACGACAAAGGTAGCCTGTACTAAAACGGCCGGCCCGCATCCGTTGCGGGCCGGCCGTTTTCTGTCTAAGCCCGTGCTGCTAACGCTTTGTCTCTTTGAGCGAGCAAGGTTCGCGTGTGAGCGGTAAGTTCTATTCCAAAATGGAATACAGTAGGCTTAAGCTGGAATTGATGCCCGGGTACCCGCTTTTCTAGAATGTTCTCAACAAGATGAAAGGCGGTTCCAACCAATGATTATCGATGCAAATTCCTACTGGTTCGACGAGCGCATCTTTCATGACGAGACGCTCTGCGAACAGTTTTTGGCCGAGGTGCCCCGCGCCTACGACACCGAAGGCTATCTGACCGTGAATTCCGCCGGCAAGCGACAGATCGTGATCGAGATGCCCGCCGGTTCTCCGGGCCTTAATTACATCGAGGGCGACTACACCCTCGAGAAGCGCTTGGCCGATATGGATGAGGCGGGGGTCGACAAGGCGATCCTCAAGCTCCCCGGCTGCCACGAGTGGATGTCGCTCGAGATGTGTCGGCGCTTCAACGACGGTATGGCCGCTGACGCGAAGGCGTCAAATGGCCGCCTGATTCCGCTTGTCGCTGTGCCACCCTTTGGCACCAAGGCAAATTTAGAGGAGCTCGACCGCAGGCTCGACGATGGTTTTGCGGGTGTGCAGCTCTGCGCTCACTACGGCAAGCGCTATCTCGACGACCGGGTTTTCTCGAGCTTCTTCGAGCACCTGAACGAGCGCAACGTCACCGTTTACGTCCACCATGTTCCCGTACCGGTCGAGAACGAGTCGCTTCTCGCGTACGACAACCTTCGCCGCTCTTATGGTCGCTGCGTCGACCAAACTACGGCGATCGGCCGCGAGATCTTTGGTGATTTCTTCGAGCGCTATCCTAATATCAAGATGGTCCACTCCATGCTCGGTGGCGCATACTTTGCGTTCAAGGAGATGCTGCTGCCTCACGGCCCCAAGCGCCCTGATGCCTCTGGACGTTTTCAGGTCGATACCGAGACCGTTTCCAAGCGCCTCGAGAACAACATCTATTTCGACATGTCCCATGCCCAGCCTTGGGGCAAGACACTCCTCGCCTGCGCGGTTAACGTGTTGGGTGCAGACCATATTGTTTTTGGCACGAGCTATCCGGTTAAACGCGAGTGGCTCACCGAGGGTGTCGCCTGCGTTCGTGCCGCGAGTCTGAGCAATGCAGACACAGATCTTGTGCTTGGCGGCACGGCGCAGCGACTGTACGGTGTCGAGTGAGCGGCAATCAGAGGGGGTGTCTGCCATGAACAAAGGAGAGATGAGGGCTGGGGCCGCCCGTGCGGCCATCGATCTTGGGGGCGTATTGCCGTTTGACGGTTTCGACGAACTCCGCCATGAGGTCTTTGCCCGTGCTCTTGTCATCGAGGGGGCGGGGCGACGCGCCTGCATTCTTTCGCTTGAGGTCACATCGATTGCTCCGGCTCTGCTCGCCGATCTGCGTGAGGTCGTCGAGGATGCCGCCGGCTGCAGTGGCGCTTACTCTTGGGTGGTTCCTACCCACACGTTTTCCATGCCTCACGTTCGCACTCCCGGGCATCTTGCCGATGCTGCTGCCCGCGATCGCAACGAGCGCTATCGCGCAGCGCTCATCGCCGCCGCCCGCACGGCTGTCGAGCGGGCTGTTGCGGGCATTCGCTCCGTCACACTCGCCACGGCGGAGGGCGACTGCCCCGTGAACGTTAATCGCGACATCGAGACGCCGGCCGGCTGGTGGTTGGGCTCGAATCCCGAGGGGTTTGCCGACCACGCGATGCCCGTGCTCGCCATGAGGGATGCCGGGGGCGAGTGCGTTGCCGTACTTGCGGCGGCGGACGTCCAGTCCTCCGTGCTCGACGGGTCGCGCGACTCCGAGGGGAGACGCGTGGCGAGCGGAGATCTCTTTGGTTTTGCCGCCATGTCACTCGAGCGTGAGCTGGGCGGCGTTGCCCTGTTGCTGCCGGGCGCCGCGGGCGACCAAGGTCCGGCGGAACGCGCCATGAACGTCACGTTCGATGCCGCCGGCGTGAAGCGGACGGTCGATGCCCATGAGGACGGATACCGCATGCTGCACCAGCAGGGGCAGGTCTTGGGCGATGCTTTGATTGAGGCCGCTCGCATGGCACGTGAGGATAGCGCTGCCGGCATCGATGCTCGCACGGTCGACGTCCTCCTGCCCGCTCAGACACGCGCCGATTTTTACTCTTTGGCTCCGCATCGAACGTATGAGTTTCATGCTGCCGGTGAGCAGCACACGAGGGTCTATCTGCTTCGGCTGGGAAACGTCGAGCTTGTCGGCGTGCAGCCCGAGGTCTCGAGTACATTCGGCGCCACCGTGCGCGTCGCCCGGTCCGGCTCTGTGCTCTTTGCCACGCTCGTCAACGGCGGACAGAAATACCTACCGGCCCCCGACGCGTACGAAAAGATCACCTATGAGGCCATGAACTCCGGTTTTGCCGCCGGCTCCCATGAGCGCCTCGTCGATATCATCATTGCCGCCTTGAATGCGGCGTAACACAGAAGGAGAACGTGCATGAACATTGGACACGCGCGCCGCAAAATCACCCCACAGGGCGACATCTACCTGATTGGCTATCGCAATCTTCCCAACCGCCTGGAGCCTGCGACGGGCATCCATGACGACGTCTACGCCAACGCCATTCTCTTCCAGCAAGGCGAACGTGAGGTGTTTCTCTTTAATGCCGATGTCCTCGAGTTCGAGGAAAGCATGGCCGAGGAAGTCAAGACAATGCTCGCCGAGCGCTACGGCATTGACCGTGATTGCGTCCTGCTCTCGGCGACGCACGACCATACTTCAATCGTCGCTTACCACCGCAGCTGGTGGACGGGAAAATTCGACGAGAACTACTATCGCTGGCTCCTCGATACCATTTGCCAATGCTTTGAGGAGTGCCGCGCCAATGCGCAGCCCGCGATTTGCCGCCTGGGCAAGCAGGTCGTCACCGGTTTCTATGACAACCGCATCATCCCAGGCGAACTCGCCGACAATGAGGTCATTGTCGTTTCGTTCTTCGATACCGAAGGCAAGCCATTTGCAGGCTTTGTGAACTGGGCGGTGCATTCCGCTTGCGTCGGGCCCGATTGTACGGAGCTCACGAGTGAGCTTGCCGGCCTTACCGGTAAAAAGCTCGCCCCGAGCCTCGGGTACTATCCTGCCATGGTCGTGGGCGCTGCTGGCGACTGCAGCGATCGCAATTTTCGCCAAGGTCGTGGCATCCCCGAGGTCGAGCGCGTGTCGACCGGTCTTGCCGAGGCGATTTCCCAAATCAAGCTCGATCGCGAGGTTAAACTCGACCGTATCGAGCCCCAGACGTTCTATCACACCGTCGCCCATGACGATTTTTCGCTCACGCTCAAGTGCGCCGTTATCAGCTTGGGTGGTATGCACCTCTTTGTGTTTCCGAGCGAGCTCGGCAGCGACCTTGGCGTTCGCATGAAGCGCGAATGTCCGGTTGAGGGGATTGTCTGCGGTTATACCAACGGCTATTACGAGTACTTCCTTCCGGCGCGTGAATACGGCCTCTCCTTTGAGACCGAGCGTACCCAGATTCCCCAAGGCGAACCGGAGCGCCTATGCGATAAGTTCTGTCAAACCGCGCGCCTTCTCGGCGCGCCAGATTCGCGCCTGTAGTTTTGCCGCCACGGCATGGGACCCATGAGGGTCGCGGCCGTGTGATCGGCGTTCTTATTTCCCTTGTTATCTCCCATCCCGGACGTATATGCGCCCGCGGATTTTAAAGGGGAGGCGGGTTCTGTGGCTCCCCACGTCGACTACGGGGGTCTGGAATCAATGCCATGCCCCGCTCAGAAAAAGGAGGAATACCATGAAATACCAGCAGCTTTGCGATGGAATCATCGCAAAGGTCGGTGGCCGAGACAATGTGCTGGACGTGAGTCACTGCATTACGCGTCTCCGCTTTCACCTCAAGGACGAATCGCTCGCCCAGACCGATGAACTCAAGGCCATGAAGGGTGTCGTTGACGTCATCCAGGCCGGTGGACAGTATCAGGTCGTAATCGGTGCTACCGTCGAGTCCGTCTACAATGAACTCGTTCAGATCGGCGGGTTCGACGCCAAGCCCGCGCTTGATATCGATGAGGGCGACAATGTCAAGAAGGGCGATCCGTTCTCGCGCCTACTCGCCATCATTTCCGAGATCCTGCAACCGGTTCTTGGCGTGCTTATGGCCGGTGGCTTCATCAAGTCGATGCTCGCCCTCTGCACGGTTGCCGGTTGGCTCGCCAAGGACAGCAATACCTATGTGACGCTCTCGGCAATCGGAGATTCGGTCTTCTATTACTTCCCGCTTATCATCGGCTGGACGGCTGCCAAGAAGTTCGGACTTAAGCCCGTTATGGGTATGGCCCTCGGCGGCATCCTCGTCTACCCGACGCTCGTTGCCCTTATGGGTGGAGACCCGCTTTACACGCTCGGCACCGGTACGGTCCTTGAGTCCAATGTCTACGGTGATATCTTTGGCATCCCTTTGATTATGCAGAACTATTCATCGACGATTCTGCCTGCGATTTTCATCGTCTGGATCGCCTCGAAGGTGCACAAATTCCTTTCTGGCGCACTGCCCGCGCTTGTGAGCTCGTTCTTCTCCAACATTTTGACGCTTCTCATTTGCGGCATCCTGGGCCTGCTTGTGGTCGGTCCGGTCATGACGGTCCTCTCCAACATCGTTGCCCAAATCATCCTGGCGCTCATCAACTTCCAGCCCGCCATCGCCGGTTTTGTCATCGGCACGTTCTGGAGCCTGCTCGTCATGTTCGGTCTGCACTGGGGCGTCATTCCGCTGTGGTTCATCGATGTCGCAACCTACGGCTATGACCTCATCAACCCTCTCGTATACGCAGGTGGGTGCGCCATCGCCGGTGCCGTGCTCGGCATGATCATTCGAACCAAGGATTCCGAGGAAAACGCTGTCATCAACATCCCTGCTCTCGTCTCGTCGATCTTCGGCGTCAACGAGCCCGCGCTTTACGCCATCCTGCTGCCGCGTAAGCGTCTCATGTGGGCGACCTTCATTTCCGCCGGTGTCGGCGGCGCCATTGCCGGCCTTATGGGTGCCAAGCTCTATGCCTTCGGTGCCTCCGGTCCGCTCGGCTTCCCGAGCTTTATCAACCCCGCTGGCATCGATTCGGGCTTTATCGGTCTTGTCATCTCCGGTCTGGTCGCCTTTATTTTGGCGCTTATCGCCGCTATGGTGATCGGCACCAAGAAGGACGAGGGCGGTCAGACCCTCAACATCTCGGTGGACTATTCCATCTACCCGCTTTGATTTAAAAGGCCTCGGACGGCAGCTGTGCTGTCCGGGGCCTTTTGCGTTTTGTACCGTTGCCGGTTGGTTTGTGGGGCATCTCAAAAGTGGCGGTGTGTGCTGGGATTACGACGACTGCGGCGCTTCGGAGGTCATGCGGCCGCCCTGTAGAAGCTGGCGATAGGGGAGAAAGCCGATAAACGAGACGACGGCTTGCGAGTACGCAGCGCTCCGTTTGAGGTAGAGCCTGACCTCGGAGGTCGTTGCAGGCTCGAGCGGCACGAGGGCCACCTTGCCGCCGGCGAGTGATTCGGCAGGCTTGCGCATGAGCAGCGAGACGCCGGCATCGCGCGCGACAAGCGAGATGATGTTTTCTGCCCGTTTGCCGGTAAACGTGACACGTGGGCTGAATCCTGCCTTGCGGCAAAGGGAGAGGGTGAGTTCGCTCACGAACGAGCCTTGGGGAAGCATAAGGAAATTCTCATCGATAAGGTCGTCGATCTCGATGGCGTTGCGCTTGGCGAGTGGATGGTCGAGCGGGATAACGGCCACGAGCCGGTCGGTTGTAAAGGGGATTTTTTTAAACTCCGGCTCGATGGCGCCGCCGTCGCGGATGAAGGCGAGGTCGATGTCCTCGCGCAAGAGCATCTGCTTGAGTGCGCTGCCTTCGCCCTCGATGAGCTCAACGGAATACGAGGGGTTCGCCTGCTGGAAATCGATGACGGCGTCCGTGATTCCATAGGGAGCCATGATGGGGATGGAGCCCACGGTGATGCGTTCGAGTGGTTCATCTGCGGCTATCTGGATGGCAGCGAGATAGCGATGCTGGAGCGTCGCTATCTTTTGTGCATAGGGGAGGAGCGCTTCGCCTTGCGCGGTGAGCGTAACGTGGCGTTGACTCCGATCGATGAGATTACAGCCGAGCTCGCGCTCCATTGCCATAATGTGCTTGGAGAGAGTCGACTGCGACATGAAGAGCAGCTCCGCCGCATCGAGAAACGTACGCGACTGCGCCAAGATAGCGAACTCACCAAAACGGCTGATATCCATAGGGTAGCCTCCGGTTCCCTCATGTCGGCAAGTAACCTAGATCACGATTCCTTGGCAGTGGTCGATTTCGTGTTGGATGATTTCGGCGGTGTAGCCCGAGAAGTTTTTGATGCGGTGGACGAAATTCTCGTCCAAATACTCAACCTTAATGCGGCGATAGCGAGTACAGGGGCGCTCGCCGGAAAGCGAGAGGCATCCTTCGCTCGTCTGATAGGAATTGACCTGCTCAAGAATTTGAGGGTTGTACATCAGCAGCGCCCTGTTGCCGTCCTTTACGCAGATGATGCGTTTGCGCACGCCAATCATGTTGGCGGCAAGGCCCACGCACTCGTGCTCATGCTCATGGAGCGTATCCAGGAGGTCCTGCCCGGTCGCGGCATCGTCGGGTCCCGCGTCTTCGGAAGGCAGGCGCAAAAAGAACTCGGATTTCATGATGGGCTTAATCATGGCGGGCTCCTCATGTCTCGTGCTTTCGTGGACTTTTAATAATAGAGCGGAAGGAAAGCTGCGCGTCAGCGTTACAATCTTTCAACGTTGGACCATGTTGTCGGATCCGTCGCGTGCGGCGTCTGACGTAAGTCTAGGGCTCATGCTCGCCCTGGACTGTTCCTCTGGGGCGATGCGACTGTCGTTCCAAGAGGAAGGAAATGCATGGGGAGCAAATCTCAGCAACAAGTTCAAGTAGCGCCATCGGCCACTGCGGCGTTTCTCGTCGTAATGTATATTGCAGCCTTTGTCGCCGCGTTTAACGAGAACATTATTAACGTGGCGTTGCACGACATCATGGCGGTCTTTTCGGTGAGCGCTACCACGGCGCAGTGGCTCGTTTCGGGATACATGATCGTGACGTCGATCTTTACGGCCATCATGGCCTTTCTGTCCGGTCGTTTCTCGACGCGCAAGCTGCTGTTTTTCGCATGCGGATGCATGGTCGCCGGAGAAGTTCTGTGCCTGGTCGCCCCGTCGTTTACCGTTTTGCTGCCAAGTCGTATTTTGCAGGCTGCGGGATCGGGCATCTTGTTTCCGCTCATGATGAATGTGGTGCTATCTTGTGCTCCGCGCGAGAAGCTCGGTCTGTATCTGAGCCTGGGCGGTGCCTGCATTACGCTAGGGCCGGCGTTTGGGCCCGTGATTAGTGGTCTTATGTGCACGTTGTTTGGCTGGAGGGCGGTGTTCGTAGTGCCGCTGGTGGGCGGTGTCGTGGTCGCCGCGGCGGCAGCAAAGCTCGTTCGGAATGTCGGAGAGTGTTCGAACGCCACGCTTGATATTCTGTCGGTTGTTTTGCTCGCTGCCGGCATTACGGCATTTGTGTATTCCGTAGGCGAGTTCTCGACCAATCTGATTGCCGGTATCGTGACGCTTTTCGCCGCCGTTGTGCTACTCGGCCTGTTTGCGGTTCGTCAGCTCAAGCTCGAGCATCCGGTACTTAACGTGCGTCCCATGGCGAGCGTTCGTTTTTGGCCTGCATGCCTGCTTGTGGTGGTGTCGATGATGACGACGTTCTCGATGAGCGTTTTGTTGCCGCTCTATTTTGAGGGCGCATACGGCATGACCGCACTTGTCGCGGGTTTGCTCATTTTGCCGGCGATCGCCTGCAACGCCGTGACCTCGATTGTGGGCGGACGCGTGATGGATGCCCGTGGTGCGTGGCCGCTGCTGCCGGTCGGCTTTGCCCTGATCGCTGTGGGGCAGACGGCAATCTCGATGACCGCGGCAAGCATGAACATCGGCGTTGTCGTGCTGCTGACCGTTGTGGTGTATGCCGGCGTCGGTTTGGTACTGAGCCCCTCGCAGACCGCCGGTTTGGAGACGCTTCCCGCCGCTGAGCATCCTCACGGAACGGCATTGCTTAACACGTGGAACATGATTGCCGCGTCGTTTGGTCCGTCGCTGTTTATCGGCCTGCTTTCGAGTTCTGCGGTGGCTGCTGGCGCCGCGGGCGTTGCGTCGGACGTTGCCCAGGCGATAGGATTTGCAGCCGCCGTGCGCGTGGCGGCCGTGATTGCCGTTGTCGGGTTCGCGGTGTCGCTGGTGTACGCTCGCCGCGAGTCGCACATGTCGCATTAATGTGTGCACATAGATTCTGCAGCTAGATTGGATGGCGACACCATAAACTAATGGACGTTTTGCCGAGAGGCATGAATGTATAAAGCGCAAAGAGTGCGCGACGGGCCCCGCGAATGGGGCGATGATGCCCGAGAGGGCCAAGAAGGAGTCTCATGTCTGAGAACGAAGAGATTATGAACGAGACCGAGAACGAGACCATGGCTGCCGAGGTCGAGGCAGTCGAGACCGTGGAGACCGAAGCTGCTGAGGTTGAGGCTGCTGACGAGGTTTCCGCCGAGGAGGCCGAGGTTGTCGAGGCCGCCGCTGATTACGATGACGAAGAGCTGATGGACAAGATGCAGAAGGCCGCCCGCCTGCTGCGCAGCCGTCGCTTTGCTATTTCCAAGGAGGAGGAGGCCAAGGCCGAGCGCATGGCGAACATCGAGCGCGCCATCAAGCTTCTTGACCTCAAGCCCAAGATGGAGCAGAAGGAAATGTCCGACCTGTTGGGCATGCGCCTTCGTGAGCTCGATGGCCTGATGGCCGAGGCCGAGGCTGCCGATCTGGTCG
>URKH01000002.1 GCA_900548255.1 uncultured Collinsella sp.
GGTCGCCGCGAGGAGGATGCCGGTCTGGGCCGCGCTGAGGCCGAGGCTCGTGTAGTGAGCGGAGAGAAACGGCGAGTACACGCCCGCGCAGACCCAGTAGAGTACGTTCGCGAAGAACAGCGAAGTCATACTTGCGTTTGTCTTGGCGTTGTGCATCGTGCTTCTCCCTTCTTGCTCGCCGGGTGCCTGTCTGGGCTTCGAAGTGATTCACCATCTAGCGTGAAACGGAGTTGCGAGGCGTTGAAACAATGTTCTGTTGTTTCATCGTTTTCGTGCCGTTGTTTCACGACTCATAAGATAGCAGCTCAAGCTGAGATTGCGCCGAGGAAGTACCGATTTACCGCGAACGGTAGGAAATCAGCGGTGAAACGCTATTTCACCGCTGATGAAACATTTTGCTTAATTTTCACCTCTCTTGACCTAAGATACAAAGCAAGCTAGGACCAAGGAGTAACCATGGATAAGACAGGGGATGTGCTCAGCCACATCTGCGCGGTCATGAGCAGCCTATCCCCCTCGGAGAAGGCAATCGCAACGTATGTGCTCGACCACCCGTCGGATGTCGCAACGATGACCGTCCGCGAACTCGCCGCAGAAACCGGTACGTCACCGGCGTCTGTTTCGAGATTCGCAAGGACGCTTGACTACCGAACCTATTCGGACATGCGTCTGGCGCTCGGCATATCCATCAGCAGGGCATCCGGCGAAGAAAAGGCCACGGACGGCAGGATTACTCTGGACGACGTCGAGGGCTCCATCAAGTACGTCCTGTCTCACAAGGTCAAGGAGCTCTCCCAAACCACCTCGCTCATTGACTCCGATGACTTTTCGGCAGTCGTCAATCTGCTCCACAACGCCAACCTCGTCCTGATCGCGGGCGTCGGCAACTCGATTAACATGGGCGTAAACGCGGCGTTCAAGCTCTCGCAGGTTGGAGTCAGAGCGTTTTGCCCCAGTACCACCGAAGCCATGGTCTCCGTCGCAACCAACCTCAAGGAGAATGACGTTCTGCTCGTCATTTCGACGTCCGGATACTCGAAGCGCCTCGTCAACATATTCGACTCTGCCGAGGATTCGAACACCCCCATCATCATGATCACAGACAACCCGGATACGCCGCTCGCGAAGCGTGCCACGCATATCATCCGAGCCATCTCGCGAGATCAGGCCATCACCGGAACCGAGATCGCCTTCTCGCACAGCTCGATCAACTTCGTCATCGAGCTGCTGTTCCTCTTCCTGACCTCTTGCTGGGATGACCCGGTAGAGTTTAACAGGATCATCTCGAAGAATCTCATGGGAGACAAGCAATACAGCTAGGACGACGCACGCCGGCGCACCGATGCCCAGACCGAAACGGGAGGACCCCTTGATAAAGCTCATCCTCGCAGACATGGATGGGACCCTGTTGCCGTTTGGCTCAAGGGTCGTATCGGAGCGCACGCACAGCGCGATTCTTTCGGCGCTCGATGCGGGCATCGCGTTCGGCCCCGCAAGCGGGCGCGACTACGCCGACCTGGCCGATGCCTTTGACGGCGACGCGCGCTGTTTCTCGACCGGCATCATGGCCAACGGAAAGAAGGTCTTCTCCAGCGGCGAACTCGTGTTCAAAAAGACGCTCTCGACGGAGGCCCTCGTCAAGCTCGATAGCGCTGTACGCCCCTACGCGGGGACGTCACTCTGGCTAGTCGCCGATGTCGATGAGACAGGCAAGCGCTGCGAGCAGTTCCTCTGCGCCGTCGAGCCTGGCGACGAATTCGCCTTGGAAGTCGTTAAGGACTCCGGAAGAGACATGGCGCTCGGAGACGTGCCCACGAACCGTGACGTCATAACCGCCGGCATCTTCGTCAATGTCAGCTCCGCCCCGACGGAAGTCGTTCGGAGTCGATGCAAGGAAGCCTGCCCAGAACTTGATTTCCCCTCGCCCGTCCCATTCTTCCTCGATGTTGTTCCGGCTGGCTGGAGCAAGGTAAACGGACTCGACGCGCTTCTCGGCAGCCTTGGGGTCACGCTGGACGAGGTCGCTTTTATCGGAGACTCGGAAAACGACGTGACGCTCCTCGATAAGGTGCCGAACTCCTACGCAGTCGCGGGCGCGATGCCAGAGGCGAAGGCCGCGGCCCATCACCTGATCGGGAACGCAGCCGAGGACTCCGTCGCGAAGCTCATCGAACAGATTGTCCAGCAGCGAGGCTAGGGTTCCGCCAGCGTGGCATGCGCCGCGTGCCTCGTCATCCGTTCGTGGCGCGCTACCTCGTGACGATCCAGAGCGTGGCCATCGTCGCGACGCCGATGCCTACGATGAGCGCGGCCCACAGGACGCGGACCACGGGGTTCATGTCGCCCGCCACCACCATGTCGTTCGCGTGCCAGAACCAGCTCTCGTTTCCCTTGCGCATGATGCCCTCCCTTAGCCTCGATTACGCCATCTATGGCCGAGCAATCGCAGGTCACGTGCCATGGATTTGCCCTACGCCCAGCTTTCAGTTCTGTAAGGCGGCGGGAGCCTGTGCGAGGCCCCGAGTCCTGAGGCTGTTGCAATGAAAATGGGAATCAAGGGGCACGCATCAATCATATGGGTTCCTTTCGAGGGCGATGGCAAACGAAGCATCCATCATATAATGGAGCGACGCAACCAGAGAGGTCACCCATGGAATTTTACGCAAGCTGCCCCGAGGGCTTTGAGTCCGCACTCGCCGATGAGCTTAAACGCCTCGGGCTTTCGCATGTCCGCCGCCTGAAGGGCCGCGCTACATTTGAGGGCGAGCTCGAAGAAGGTTACCGCGCCTGTCTGTGGTCGCGCCTGGCCAGCCGCGTGTTTGTAGTGCTTGGGCGCTTTGAGGCGCAGGATGCCGATGAGTTGTACGACGGCGTTTACGACATCGCCTGGGAAAGCATCGTTCACCCGGGCGCTACCATCGCCATCACCGCCCGCGGCGTGACCGAGCAGCTGCGCAACACGCGCTTCTCGGCCCTGCGCGCCAAGGACGCGCTGTGCGACCGTCTGGCCGAGACCACGGGCCGTCGCGCCGACGTCGATGCCGCCGACCCCGATGTTCACCTACTGCTTTCGCTGCGTCAGCGCCGCGCGAGCATCAGCCTGGACCTTTCGGGCGACCCGCTGTTCAAACGCCTGCCGCCCGCTGCGACTCGTGCCGGCGAGGGCGCACACGTGTTGCGCCCCGACTACGCCGCCCTGGTGCTGGCGCAGGTCGGCTGGACCGCACTATGCGAGCGCGAGCTGACGGCCGACGATTACGAGAACGAAGCCCTTCCCACGCTGATCGATGCCTCGTGCGCCGGCGGCGGTCTGCTGCTGGAGGCCGTGAACATTCTGACCGACCGCGCCCCGGGCGCCACACGCGAGCGCTGGGGCTTTGAGGGCTGGCAGCTGCACGATGCCGCCCTGTGGGAGCAGCTGCTTGCCGAGGCGCGCGAGCGCGAGGCGGCAGCGCGCGAGCGCCAGGCGCGCATCGTGGCCGTGGATGTTGACCCCGCCGCCCGCAAGACCGCTGAGCGCATGGTTAAATGTGCCGGCTACAAGCGTTTTGTCGACTTTTGCGCCGCCAAGTCCGCCACCGTGCTGGACCATGCAGGCGCTGTCGCCGGCGCCGCCGTGGTCGCGGATACGACCGAGACACCGCTTTCGCTCATGCACGACGCCATGACGCTGGCCGGTGAGCTGCGCCGCGCGCCCGAGCTTGCCGCGGCGCCGGTCGCCGCGCTCACCCGCGACGGATTGCTGGCCCGCGCGCTCCACGCCGAGCCCGAGCGCTCAATCGCCGTTATGCCCAACAACGAGGAGGCGACCGTCGAAGTCTGGCCTTCGCTCGACCACGCCGCCGCAGCGTTTGAAGCTGCGACCAGTGCGGATGGCGAGGCCGAGGTTGCGAATGCCAACGAAGTCAACGATGAGGCCGCAGCTTCTGCCATGCCCGAGCCCGCTGCCACGCTCGACCTGGGCGACGGCAAGCCGCTGCCCGTGCTCATCCCCGAATCCGAGCAGTTCGCCAACCGCCTGCGCAAGAACGCTCGCCTGCGCCGCAAGTGGGCCAAGCGCGAGGGCGTGAGCTGCTACCGCGTCTACGATGCCGACCTGCCCGACTACTCCGCCGCCATCGATCTGTACGAGGGTTGCCCGCAGACGCCGGGCCGCTGGCTCGTCATCGCCGAATACGCCGCGCCCAAGACCATCGACCCCGCACTGGCCCAGGCCCGCATGCTCGACATTCTGGCCATCGCGCCGCGCATCCTAGATGTTCCCGCCGAGCACGTGCACGCCAAGGCCCGCATGCGTTCGCGCGGCGGCTCGCAGTACGGTAAGCAGGGCGCCAGCAAGGGCGGCTCGGGCGAGCGCGCCAACATTGCGCGCCGTCGCCTACCGCTCATCGAGGAAGGCGGCCTCACCTTTGCCGTCAACTTTGACGACTACCTGGACGTGGGCATCTTCTTGGACCACCGCGTCACGCGCAATCTGGTGCGTGAGCACGCCAAGCAGGCGCGCCGCTTCCTCAACCTGTTTGCCTACACCGGCACTGCCACCTGCTATGCGGCAGACGGCGGCGTCGAGGAGACCGTGACGGTTGACCTCTCGAACACCTATCTGGACTGGGCCGAGCGCAATATGCGTCAGAACGGCTTTGTGGGCCCGCAGCATCACTTTGTGCGCGACGACGTGCTCGCCTGGATTCGCGACCAGCGTCAGACGCGCAACCGCTGGGACCTGATCTTTGTCGACCCGCCCACGTTTTCGAACTCGTCCAAGATGGGCCGTCGCACCTGGGATGTTCAGCGCGACCATGTTGAGCTTTTGGCCGGCGTATCGCGCCTGCTCGCGCAGGGCGGCCATGCCATCTTTAGCTGCAACCTGCGCGGTTTCCGCCCCGAGACGCGCAAGCTTGCGCGCGCAGGCGTGGTGCTGGAGGACATTACGGCGCAGACCATCCCCGAGGATTTCGCGCGCAACCAGAAGGTGCACCACTGCTACATCGTGCGCCGCCTGCCCATCGAGGACGCCATGGCCGAGGTCGGCTTTAGCGCCGAGGAAATTGCTGAGCGCGTCGAGGAACTGCGCAACCCCGGAGCCCGCAAGCCTCGCGCAACGGCGCCCGCGCACGCGCAGGCCGGCGTCCGAGGACCGCACGGCGACGACAAGCCCGCCTGCTCAGGCAAGCCCAAAAAGAAGAAGTTCTACGCCAGCAAGCCCAAGGGCAAATAAACAAAGTTGCGGTGGAATAGTTCCTAAAAATGCCTGGTAAAGGCCCAAACAGGAACTATTTCACCGCAGCTCATAGTGGGATGGCGGGTGCCGTCCTACCCTTGGGTGACCAGGCGATAGCCAATACCCACGTGCGTTTGGATATAGCGCGGGTGCGCGGGGTCGGACTCGATCTTCTTGCGCAACGTGCCCATAAAGACACGCAGGCTCGCCAGGTCGCTCTTGGTCGCCGTGCCCCAGATCTCGTGCAGGATAAATTGGTGCGTCAGCACCTTGTCGGCGTTGTGCGCCAGCAAGCAGAGCAACTTATACTCGATCGGCGTCAGATGCAGCTCCTCGCCATCCATCGTGGCGATGCCGGCATCAAAATCGATATGCAACTCGCCGGTATCGAACGAGCCCTCGGAGACAACACCGCCCGCCTGCGCATACGAAAGGCGTCTGAGCGTGGTGCGAATGCGCGCGAGCAGCTCCTCGACCGAAAACGGCTTAGTCAGGTAGTCATCGGCGCCGGCATCGAGCGCTCGGATCTTGTCCGCGTCCTCGCTGCGCGCCGAAACCACGATGATCGGCATGCCCGACCACGCGCGCACCGACTCCACCACCTTGACGCCGTCCATATCGGGCAGGCCCAGATCGAGCAGCACAATGCTCGGCGCCTGCGACGAAGCGGCGGCGATGGCGGCGTGGGCGGTCTCCACAGCCATATGGCGCAAACCGTGCGCCTCGAGCGCGGCGACGATAAGGTTGCGGACGGCGGGATCGTCCTCAACGACCAAGATGAGCGGTTTCACGGCAGAGTTCGGCACAGCGCTACTCCTTATCAAACGAAACGTCGGCGGCGGGAAGTTCAATCGTAAAGACCGAACCGTGCGGGTCCGCCGCGGCAACCTCTATGCTACCGCCATGCGCCAACGCAATGGAACGGCAGAGCGAAAGACCCAGGCCAACACTGCGGTGGCTGTCGGCCAGACCATGGTTGGCGGTATAGAACGACTCGAAGATCCGCTCGCGATCCTCGGGCGCGATGCCCGGACCATCATCGGCCACCGAGCACGCCACACGTCCATCGTCGACGCTAATCGAAATCATGATATGCGAGCCCGCAGGCGTATAGGTGATGGCGTTGTTCACCAGATTGACCACCAGCTGCACCATCAGGCGTGCATCGACGTTGACGAGCGCCGGCTCATCGCACGCCACCACCTTAAGGTCGTGCTCGCGCACGGCAGGGTTCACGTGGCGCAGCGCCTCCTCGACGATATCGTCCATGAGCTCGAGCGTGGTCGACAGGCGCATACCGCCACCCTCGAGCTTGGTGATGGCGAGCAGATTCTCGACGGTGGCGTTGAGCCACAGCGCATCCGAGCGAATGGATAGAAGCAGGCCGCGGCGCGTCTGGGCATCGAGCACCGCGGTGCCGGTCGAGCCCTGATCGAGCAGCACGTCGGCATTACCCGAAATACTGGTAAGCGGCGTGCGCAGATCATGCGAGATGGAGCGCAGCAGGTTGGCGCGCAGCTGTTCGTTTTTGGCGAGCACCGCCGCCTCCTCGCGGGCCTCCATGGCGCGGGCGCGGTCGAGCGCCAGCTCGCCTTCGCTCACGATGGCATCGGCAAGCGTCCGCTCCTCATGCGTCAGCACGTCGGGCTCGGCAACGATAGCCAGCACGCCCACCACCGAGGCGGGGTCGCCCGAACGGACGAAGCCGTCGCCCGTGCGAACCGTCAGGTAGATGCCATAAAACGTCGAGCCGCCATAGGTGGCATCGAGCGGCGTTCCCACATAGGCGGACGCCGAGAGCCGCGGCGGCATCTGCGGCGCCAGTTCATGCACCGGCGCGGCATCGCCCACGGCCGTGTATGTCGCACGCGGCAGCAGGTCATCGCCCTCGGCGTCGGCGCTGTACCACACGACCGGACAGCCCGAAAGACGCGCCAGCTGCGTTGCCATGGCATGGACAATCTGCTGCTGATCAGCGCACCGCTGCAGCATGCGGTTGGTCTCGAGCACCATATGCGTGCGGCGGTCGCTGGCGGCAGCCTGTGCCAAGGCACGGCGCAGGGCCAACGCAATCGAGCTCGACACAAGCGAGACCACGAACATGATGAAGAACATGCCGGGATAGACACGGTCGATAAACGACAGCGAGCAGCGCGGGTCGACAAACAGGAAGTTGTAGAGCGCCACGGCGGCAGCCGAGCTCAGCAAGCAATACAGGCGACTCCAGGTAAAGAATGCGCACAGCTGAACGGCGAACACATAGACGATCATGATGCTCGGCGCGAGACCCGGATGGTCGAGCAGCGCGCCCACAATCGTCGCCGCGACCAGCAACCCCGCCGATACGCAAGCGTCATACAGAGGACCGCGTCGCGTCTGCGTTGTGCGCCGCCACCAAAAGTTATCGGCAATATCGCCGTCCGCATGGACATCCATTAGCGCCCCGCCCCTCTCTCAAAACAAAAACCACCACAAAGGGACAGGCACCTTTGTGGTGGTTTCCCTTGTGGTGGTTCCAAGTGTATAGCCTTTGCAGCCGGCGGTCGCTAGACAAACAGCACGTGCGCGAGCAGGGCGCACACGCACGCCGCGACAAGCAGCGTCACCACGATCGAGATCACGCGGTCGGCCATGTCCATGTTGGCGCGATTCGTAAAGAACCGATCTTCGGCGGCGTCGGCGCGTGCCTCACGTACCAGCTCGGCCGCAAGATCGCGACCGTCAAGCCCCTTTGCATCCATGGTTTCCTCCCCAGGCTCAAACCCTGTCATTGCAAGCCGCCCGTTCGCAGCCATACCTTAAGCGTCGACTACGGACGCTCGTCGGGAGCCAGGCGCTGCATCTTGCTCACGGCCTTAAACTTGGTGAACAGCGGCACGTACTCAAAGCTCACGTTGGAGTTCTCCAGGCCGTACCAGCGCGCAGGCGTGCCGGCGGCGCGGCGGATGATGTACTTGAGCGTGATGGCCGTACGCTCGCTGGGCTCCACGTCGCTTTCGGGCGCCAGCAGCTTGCGGATCATGACGAACTTAAACGTACCGATGTTGCCCGGGTCCTTGTAGACCGAGTAGTCGTGCGTCTGCGCCGGCAGCTCGCCGCTGGCAGCCAGGTCCTGAACAACCTGGCGCAGGTAAGCATTGACGCGCTGGTTGATCTTATAGCCCAGGTACAGATGCACGCGGAATACGTAGTCGGTGCCGAACGTCTCGACCGAGTAGGCAAAGGTATGCGGCTCGTCCATAGTCTCGACGTTCACGAACCACCAGGCACGAGCGCGCTTGGGGTGCTTGTCCAAAATCGAGTAGACGATATCGCGGTCGATATAGTCGGTGTTGGTGTCCTTGGTCAGGTACACGATATTGTCGCTCATGAGCTCGTAGCGGTCGTCGTCGCGCAGGCGCTTGAGCTGCGGCAGGTAGCTGCGCAGCGGCAGCAGCGTAAACTGGCGCTGCTCGACCGCCGTGCCGTTGTACCAGCACACCATGATGCCCATGATGAGCGCGGCCATAAGGATGGTGAAATAGCCGCCGTGGAAGAACTTGGTGAGCGAGCTCACAAAGAAGAAGCCCTCGAGCATAAGGAAGAAGGCGGCAAAGATCCACGGCGCGACCTTGAGATTGCGCTCCACGTGCAGATAGAAGAAGAGCAGCATTGTCGTGCACATCATGGTCAGGGTAATGGCCAGGCCGTACGCGGCCTCCATGTGCGCCGAGTTCTGGAACAGCAGCACCACGACGACGCAGCCCACGAGCATGACGTTGTTGACCATGGGGATGTAGAGCTGGCCCTTGGTCTCGGCAGGATAGAAGACCTGCATATGCGGCATGAGGTCCAGGCGGCTGGCCTCGGACACCAGCGAGAATGCGCCAGTGATGAGCGCCTGCGAGGCGATGATGGCCGCGACGGTGGAAAGGCCGACGGCAAAGGGGCGCAGACCCGGGGCGAGCATCTGGTAGAAGGGGTTGAGGTCGGCGATACCCATGAGCTCCGGGTTGCCGGCGTTGTTGATAAGCCACGCGCCCTGGCCCATGTAGGACAGCAGCAGGCAGCACTTAACGAACGGCCAGGTGGCGTAGATGTTGCCGCGGCCCACATGGCCCATGTCGGAGTAGAGCGCCTCGGCACCGGTGGTAGCGAGGAAGCAGCTGCCCAAAATCATGATGCCCGCATGGTTGTTGGGGCTCAGCAGAAAAGCGATGCCCCGCAACGGGTTGAGGCACAGCAGCACCGCGGGATACTGGCAGACAAAGTACAGGCCCGTGCCGCCCAGGAACAAAAACCACAGCGTCATGATGGGGCCGAAGGCGTGACCGATCTTGGCCGTGCCGATGCGCTGCACCAAGAAGAGCGCGATGATGATGGCAAGCGTGATGGCGACGACACGACCCTGGTCGTCACCGAGCACGGCATGGACCGCCGGGATGGTGCGCAGGCCCTCGATGGCCGTGGTGACGGTAACGGCAGGCGTCAGGATGCCGTCGGCGAGGAGCGCCGCGCCGCCCAGCATGGCGGGGACGATGAGCCACTTGCCGCAGCGCTTGACCAAGCTGTACAGGGCAAAGATGCCGCCCTCGCCGTGGTTGTCGGCGCGCAGCGAGATCAGCACGTACTTGACGGTCGTCAGCAGCGTGACCGTCCACACGACAAGGGAGAGCGCGCCGAGCACAAACTCCTGCGTAACGCTTCCGATGCCGCCGTTGCCGGCAACGAGCGCCTTGGTTACATACATGGGGCTGGTGCCGATATCGCCATACACCACGCCCAGCGTGACGAGCATCGCCGAGATGCTCACAGGAATCGCAGCGTGCGAGGCTACTTCCTTTGCCTTTTGTTCCATAAGCCGGTTTCCTCCCATTTTTAACGTTCGACGGGATTATAGGTAATCAGCCCATATTTTAATGGCACCGTTTTCCCAGCTAGATAAACATTTATGCGGCCTTTAGGCCACCGCGGTGATATGGAATGCGACAAAGGGGCCGTTCCTTTGTCACATCCGTCATTTGCCGAGCCAGTTTTTGAACCACCACTCCATAGAGCGGCTCATCTCGGCCATAAAGGGGCTCGTGTGCTTACGGGTGTAGATGTCGATGACACGCTCGCCCACCTCGCGGGCATGCGGACGGAACATCGCGTCCATCTCGGCCACCTGCGCATCCATGGTCGCGGTATCGGCGCGGCAGTAGTGCTCCTCGTGCACCAGGTTCACCACGGGATGCGCGATTGCCGGGCGCTCCTTACGGGGCGTGCCGATGATGAGCATCGACAGCGGCATGGTATAGGCAGGCAAGTCCAGCAGTGCGGCAACTTCCTCGGCGTTCTCGACGATATCACCGATGTAGCAGCTCCCCAGCCCCAGGGCCTCGGCGGCAACCACGGCGTTTTGCGCAGCGATCACGGCATCCTGCGCCGCGATGGCAAAGTCGCCCAAACCCGGCGCGCGGCGGGGCGCCTTGCCCGTGCGTTCGACAAAATCGGGCTCAAAGCAGCCCACGTGCTCAAACAGATCGATCCACTTGGCATAATCGACCACAAATATAAGTGCCCAAGGCGCCTTGGCGATCATCGGCTGATGGTCGCACAGATCGGCCAGGCGATCGAGCGTGGCCTGTTCGCGAATACTCACGATGGAATACATCATCATGGCGCCTGCCGACGGCGCGCGACTCGCCGCATGCAAGATCGCCGCCCGCTGCTCGTCGGTCACCGCCACGGGACGGTCGTTGTCATCGCGCGCAAAAGCGCGCGTGGACGAACGGTGCTCCAAAATGTCCAGCACCGCGTTGCCCGTAGTCTCGACCGGATAGCCGTACGTATCCACGCCCGCAGCTCCGTCGCCGCCCATGTCCGCTTTGCAAACTTGCTCGCTCATCGCCCTACCCTCGCCATTTCTTTAAGAAGCCTTTACGTTTCCGTGTAATTCCCGTCCATTATCGCGCAGGTCGCCACTACATTGCGCCACACCGCCACACGTGCGCGTTAATATGGCTGGTTGTTGTGCGCAGCCACCAATTGCTGCGCATATCTTGGTAACAATCGGGTAAATCCCCGCTTTCGTAGGTTTTAAGTTTGTGAGGAGTCTCAGCATGTTCGCTGCCGCCATCTCGCTCGTCGGTCTTGCGGCGACCGTCTACCTTGTCTTGCGCGAGGCCAAGGCCATTTGCGCAAAGTCGGGCACCGTTGCCAAAAGCGCTCTTGGGTGGAGCGTCGCCTTCGGCCTGTTCCAGCTCTTTTTGACCATTTGGGGCGCCATTGGCCTCGTCGCCCAAAACGAGCCGCTCGCCTTTGTGATGCTCATCCTGACCAATGCCATCCTCACCGGATGCGCTTGGGCAAGCATCGCCCGCGACCGCATCGCACCGCGCGTCTTTGCGTTCGCCTCGGCCGACGCTCCCGCCCCCACTGGCAAGCTCGCCCGCCTGCGCGGCGCCTTTGTGGGCAAACCGCTCGTCGCCGCCGTCCTGTGCCTGCTGCTCGCCGGCGTCTTTGCGCTGCTGGGCATGGAGGTCTCGTCCAACCACGACTTTACCTGGGTCTACCCCCTGTGCATCCTGCTCGAGTGGGCCATCATCACCGTGCTCATGGTCGGCTTGTTCTTCCTATTCCAGCGCCACGGCGCAGCCCCCGCAGTCCTGGCCTTTGCCCTCTTTGTCCTGGGCATTGCCGAGTTCTTCGTCATCACGTTTAAATCCATGCCCATCCAGCCGGGCGACCTTTCGGCCATCTCCACCGCCGCCGCGGTCGCCGGCAACGGCTACACCTTCTCCATCTCGCTGTTCTGCGTGCTGTCCATGGGCTTTACCGCCATCGCCATGCTGCTATGCGAGTACGCCGGCCTGGTGGCACCGCACCGTCAGAAGGGCGCCGCCAACGCCAAGCGCATGCTGCTCACCAACCTGCTCGTGGCGGTGCTGTGCCTGGGCGGCGTGACCGCGCATGTCACGCTCATCGACTACTACAACACCCTCGGCATCACCGTCTACACCTGGCGCCCGCTCGAGAGCTACTGGCGCGAGGGCTATCTGCCTGCCTTTATTAGTGCGGCGCAGTCCATCAAGCCGCCCAAACCCGCCGACTACTCCGTCGACGATGCCAAGGCCACGCTCAAAAAGTACGCCAAGGCCTACGACAAGTCCGACGCGGCCAAGAGCGACGAGCGCGCCGCCGCCCAGGAGCAGTTCGACAGCGAGAAGCCCACGGTCATCGCCATCATGAACGAGACCTTCTCGGACCTGTCCATCTACCAGAACATGCGCGCCGGCTACGAGGGCCCGCAGTACTTTAAGAACCTGTCCAACTGCCTCAGCCGCGGCAAGCTCTACGTGAGTGCCTACGGCGGCGGCACCGCCAATACCGAGTTTGAGTTTATGACCGGCAACTCCATGGCCAACCTGGGTTCGGGCGTGTACCCCTACACCATCTACAACATGGAGACGACCGGGAACCTGGCAGAGCAGTTCAAATCGCTCGGCTATTCCACCACGGCCATGCACCCCAACCACGCCACCAACTGGAACCGCGAGAACGTCTATAAGGACTTTGGCTTTGACCAGTTCCTGTCCATCAACGATTTCCAGGGCGCCGATACCCTGCGCGGCATGGTGACCGACCAGGCTACCTACGACAAGATTCTGGAGCTGCTCGACCAGAACGCCGACCCGCAGTTCATCTTCGATGTGACCATGCAGAACCACTCGGGCTACGACACGGGCCTGCTGCCAGCAGATAAGCAGATGCACCTCAACATCGACACGACCGATCTGGACGCCAAGACCGTCGAGGACGGTACGCTCTCCGATGTCGACGAGTATGTCTCGTGCATCGAGCAGTCCGACCAGGCGCTGCGCTACTTCCTCAACGCCCTGAGCAAGCTCGACCGCAAAGTGGTCGTGGTGTTCTGGGGCGACCATCAGCCGTTCTTCCCGTCCAAGTTCAACGACAAGTGGTTTACCGGCGAGGATGATGCCACGCACCAGGAACGCCTGTGGCAGACCGACTACATCATTTGGGCTAACTACGACGTTGCCGGTTGCGACCAGACGAGTGAGACCGACGACCTGTCCACCAACTACCTGTCCACCCAGCTCATGCAGCTGATCGGCGCACCGCTGACCGACTACCAGAAAGCGCATATGACGCTGCGCGAGTCGCTGCCCGCCATCAACTCCGTGGGCTACGAGGACGCCAGCCTGCGCTGGGCGCTCTCCTCCAACGTCACCGGTGACGACGCCGCTGCCGCAGCCGCCACCAAGGCGCGCGAGGATTACGCCAAGATGCAGTATTACGAGATGTTCCGCGACGGCAAGAACGTCTACACCGAGCACTTCCAGACCGAGGCCAACGAGACCGACCCCAACCTGGCGCCGGGCACGACCAAGATCAAATAGCGACTAGCTGCGAGTTCATAACTGAAACGTCTGTCCGGGTGGAGGCATATAAGGTTCCCTGCTCGGACAGTCCTGCGCAAGACGGAGGCCACATTAAGTGGCCTCCTTTGCGTGCGGAACTCGCGATGAACCTTATATGCCTCCGCCCGGACAGACGCCTTGTTGTTGGAGCACGGCTTGTCATGGGGGCATCCGCTGAACATATATAAGACGAAGGCCACGTCATGTGGCCTTCGTCTTGCGCAGGACTGTAGAGCAGGGAACTTCGTGCCAGCCGCCCGGGAGGGCGTTGCGTTTAGAAGATGGACCTAGTACTTATCCCTCCGGGACAAAAGAAGCGCGGCTATAAAAGCGATGACGGCAAGCGCCAGCAACACCAAAAGCAAAGCGAGCGTGTTGTCGCCCGTTGCCGCCAGACCAAGCAAGCCGGGCTTCTTGCTGCCAGCAGGTTGTACGGGGATCTTCTCGCCATCGTCTTCGGCGGTGATTTCCCAGCGAATTGCCTTGCTTGCGTCGGCAAGCTCGTTGCCCACCGACGTCGGGACACTTAGTTGCAAATTGAGCACCGTGCTGCCATCGTTCGTAAACGTTGCGACCTGCGTGGGATAGGCGCACACACTGCCCGGCGTTCCCGTCTGGAGCCAACCGGCAGACGCATCGCCCACCGATGCCGTTAAGGTGATAGGCGACAACAGGCGTGCCGTCTCGCGATCGACAACGGCCCGCACAAACACGCGTACCTGGGACTTTACACCCGTGGCACGAACCTCAATCTGTTGCTCGCGCACATCGCCAGGCATTAGATCTTTAAAGGCTGGAAACAGATCGGGCTCCCCCAAGGCGCCCGTCTCCCCCGAGACCGTCAGCTGGCGCGCATTTCCGTCATAGACAATCGCGGGAGTATCGGCAAACGCGCGGGCAGGAACGGCGAGCGCGACCATGCAAAAAATGGCCGCGACCATGCAACGCAAGGAGCGCGCAACACCTTTGCGAATCGAGAACGCCATACTTACGCACCTCCATGCGGCGGCACCAGCACGCCATCCTCGACCTTGCAGCCCCATGCATCGTGCACGGCCTCATCGGGCGTCGCCTGGATCGCCTGAGTGGAGATATCCACGACAAGATTGCGACCTTCGGTTGCCTTGAGCTCGGTAACTCTATTTATGAGCACGCCGGTTTCCGCGCCGGGAGCGACGGGCGACGTCCAGTAATAGAACCCGTCGCTCGCCTTAACCCAGTTATCAGCCGAGTTCGCGCCCGGGGCATCAGCCACGCTCCACGCAATCTCGTAGTTCGAGCCAGCTTGCGGCTCTTCCCACAGGCGAGCACCGCTCGTCGCATCTTGCCAGTAGATATCCACTGCAGCACGAATATAGGCGGGCGCAGTACCCGTGTTCTGCGCCTTGACATCGCTTTTCACATTGCCGTTGAGCGTTTCCTGAACCAATGGCGTCACCGATCCGATGCCGAACTGGTTGACCAGCACGCCCGTAACCGAAAGCCAGGCCAGCGTGCCTGCCGTACCGGCCAGAAGGATAACCCCCACCAGCAAGGCGATGATGCGCTTGCGCTTGGACATGCTAATCCTCCTTCTTTGCTACGTTGTCGTTGCTCCAAACGTTATGGGCACGATCGCTGCCATCGATCCATTTGTCGTTCACACGCGTGTTCGTGCAGGTGAACGTGGCATCGTTCGCGCTCGATGCAGCGGAGATAGTCGCCTGCGCCTTATCGCCCGGCTGCTTGCCAGGGACGCCGATCTGGCTGCTGTAGCGCCATGCCCACGCTGAATCCTCCTCGACGGTGTAGATACCCGCCGGGACCGCAAGCTCGATAGCGCCGGAGTACCAGGCGGAACCGTCCTTCAGCTGCGCATCCGATGACACCGTTACCTCAACCGTGCGCTCCTCCAAGGCGTTGCCGTCCATGCCGGCCCGGGAAACCTTGAAGCGGAACGTCTTGCCCTTCGCCCAGCTATCCTGGGTTTGCTTGACGATCTTGAGCGTATGCGTAGCGGCGAAATCGAACACCGCATTGCCATCGCTCTGAGTGCCGTCGCCCGTGAGCTTGTAGTCCAAACGATTCGTCAGCTCAAACGAGCCCTCGCCTGAACCCGAACTGTAAAGCGAGACATACTTCCCGTTGACAGGCGCAGGAGTCTGGCCAGGAAGACCATAGCCCACGCGGTCAACGTGCACCGTCAGTTGCGTGCCCATGAAGGGCTTTGCAAAGCAAGCCTTGAACGGCGCCTTATCGCTCTTGTCATCTATCGTGTTCGCGGCATTGGGATCAAGCAACCACTTGAGCTGCCCGGTCACATTCTTAGGGCTCGCATCGTCCGATGTGTCGTTAGCGACGACCTTATACGTCACCGGATACAAATCCATGTTGGCTGTAACCGGTTTACCCTTGAAGTCGCTCCACGCCACAGCTTTGTCGCCATTAACCCACTGCCACTCCAAGAACAACTCCTTCAAGCTGCTATCCGCTCGCTCGCCCAGGAATGCGACGATTGCGGAGTAGGCTTCGGGATCGTAGGCCACTTCCTTTGGCTCCATGACGGGTTCACCCTTGTCGTCATAGACCGGGTTGCCGTTCTCGTCCATCTTGGGCACCTTAACTGTCTGAACAAAGCCGGCATTGCCATCCTGGCCACGCAGAACACTCGTATCGTTCGGGTCTACCGTAGCGGTGTAGATGACGTTGCCTTCGGTGTCGTGATAGCGCACTTTAAGCGGCGTCTTCTTGTACACCGCAGTGTAGGTCACGCTCTCAAAGGGCTCGCTGCCCTCGAGGGGATACTTCTCATCGTCAGTCATCAGGGTGTACTGCCCGTCATTGACATAATCGCGCGACCAGCCGACAAAGTCGTACTTGGTGCCGTCAGTGCCCTCAACCTCCTCGGCGGCCTTGACCTCAAGAGAAATCTGGTCGCCGGAATCAGTGCGGCCGAGGCTACAGACAAGATCGGGATTCGCAAGTTTAGAGTCAATGTTCGATTGAACGGTAACCAGGCTGGGACGGTAGACCGGGTACAGCTCCATGGGGGCCTTGACCACGGTAGAAGCACTCACCATACGGATGCCCTCTGACCAAGCGACATAGCCCTTGCCAGGTGCCGGCTCGGCTTCCGTCCAGCCCACGAAGACGTTGAACTTGCCTGTATCCGCATCGATAGTGCTGACGTCATAAGTAGGCTTCGGGATGCCGCCATTAAGGTTGCCGAGCATATCGTCTTGCTGAGCAACTTTGCCGTCCACATCCGTGGCATTGAGGTGGTACACAACCGCCAACGGCGAATAGTACGCCACGAATGTATAGGCTCCGCCAGGTTCCACCGGATAAGAGCAAGTACCATGCTCCACATCGTAGGGAAGCGTCTTGATCTCGCCGTTCGGAAGCTCGATCTCAACCTTCTGCAACTTATACAGCTCACCGCCTGCTTTATAAACCGGCGTCGTAACGTCAGGGGTCACCGTTGCCGTAGCAGGATTGGTGTCCGCGTTGATAACGGGAGCGATGTTGTAGCTAGGCACATTGACCTTGTCCGTACCCTCAAAACCTGCGCGATGCAGGTTGGTGGTGTAGCTGACGTCGTACTTTGCGTAGACGGGATAGGCATCCTGCCACTGGGTGACCTTGGACTCGTCGGTCGCCAGATACGGCTCTGCCTTATCCGGATCACTCGTCACATAGGAGTCGCCGGCGACGTCGTAGATATACTTCCAGACGTCAGAATCCTTCTGAACCTCGGCGGTCGAAATCCAGCCCAGGAACTTATAGCCAGGCACGGCCATGTCGGCATCGGTCGGAGAGGCTTCGAGTGTCAGACTGGGATTGACGTCACCATCCTTTCCGTCGTAGGGCCTTGTATTAACCGTCCTATCCTTATAGAGATGCGGATAGCAATACAGGAACGTCGGATCTTTACCTTCCGCCGTTTTCTGCTGAAGCAAGCTGCTTTCATAGCGTCGAGTAGCAGCCTGCTTTACGTTGCCATCCTTGTCATAGAAGTTGACGTCCGTGGTCACCATGGCGCGGACATAATATTGCTCTGTCGTTAAAACAGCACTCGAAAAAGGATTCTCTATATACGTCCAAGAACCGTCGTCGGGTCTTTCGAGCGTCCAAAAACTGAAGTGGTACCTATCATGTGCGGGGGAAAATTGAACTTTAATACTTGACGCTTTCCACTCATCACTCAGTTTACCGGCTCCTGGAAAATCAGTGTCGGCAATCATATCCTTGATAGTATTTGCGCCAGTGTCGTTACGCACATTATGCGAGTAGGCGTTAATAGGCGCAACGATTCGCGTCGCATCAGAGAGAACCGTAGTGCACTTATCCGCTGGATTCTTATCATCGTGTAACACGTGAGCGGAATCATCCGTACCAGCACCCCAATGGACAATGTTTTCACGAACATATGTCGCGCCAACGTTTTCCTCAAAGGGCGACTTGTACTTATTCCAAACCGAGCAGAGGAGCTTGCTGTCCGTTAGACCGCTATTTGTGAATGCCCGGATGTAGTAATCCACGCGGTACTCAAAGCGTGCGGTATAGGTATGCGGAACGGTCAGGTCCACATTGCCGGGAAGCTTGTAGCTCGGATCGCGGCTCACGCGAACATCAACCGGGGATCCATCGGCAGCCTGCTTGTTTTCATACCAACCCAGGAAACGATAGCCGTCGGGCAGCTGGCCCTCCTCGGATATAGCTTTACCGGATACGTCGAGCACCTGTACGGTATACGCGCTTGTGCCATCTTCTGCAGTCTCAACCTTAACGTCAGTTTTGCCCACACCGTCGCGCCGAGTCTGATCGTCGGTTGCATCCTGCTCATTGCCCTCAAACACCGTCATGATGTTCGACACATAGTCGGTGTACACCGGATAAAAATCGGTAGGGCCAAGCACAGTGATCTCGGTGCCGGCAGGATAGAACGCACCGGCGTTTTTTAACTCGGCAAGCTCAGGCGAGGTGATGGCCGCGTAACCGCCATGCATCCCGGCCTCGCCACTCGGCTGCGTCGTCCAACCGATAAAGGTGGCGCTGGCAGAAAGAGTGCCGCGGTCCGCAGGGGCAGCCGGCGTTAAACCGACGCCATAGCGGTACCAGTCCGTCGACTTGTCGTGCTCCTCGCCGCTCTGCCACGCGAGCGTCTCGCCCTTGACGTTATAGAACAGTACCTGCGCCTCGTACGAAGCGATAAACAGGTCATTGCCCTTAAAACCGTCGACCCCCTTGGCATTATCGGCGGTATAGGTCGACGTATGCTCGTGTGCCTCGCTCTTCTGGACCTGCTTGCCGGCAGCCACAGCATCGGCATCGGTCTTGCCGTCAAACCAGCTGTTGTCTTGTCCAATTCGATTCACACGCACATCGGGCTCACGGAACCAGCCCATGAAGCGATAACCGCCGTTGGCATCGGTCAAGCCCTTGGGCTTTGCGGAGGTATCCTGCCTAAACGTCACCGATGTATCGCCCTGGGCCAAGCCCTGAGCCGTTCCCGCCAGCACGGCGCTCACGGCAAAGGCATACGGGTCCGAGGTCGCCTGATCAATACCAAGTTTGGTTGCCTCGATGGTCGCGGTACCCGCACCGGGAAAATCGATCGTCGCCTTAACGCTCTGGCCATGCACGGGAATCTTCAGCTTGTAATCCATCGCCCACTCATTGGTGTGCTGGCCACCCAGGGCATCGTCGTTGTCGGTCGAGCGCATGGTGCCGGCACAAAAATCGTAGTCGTGCTCCTCCCACAGCTCACGCGTGGTGTAGCGCTCGTCGTCCCATGGACCATAGCTGTCGCCCTTGGTGGTACCGTCGCCGCCAAAAGAGGGGATCTTTTTCTTAGCCGCGGTACCCTGGCTGCTGCCTTTTAGGCTCACGCTCGGCTTAAAGTAGCACTCGGTGACCGTGGCATCATCCTTGTTGGCACGCGCGGCAATACCGCCCAGGTTCACATCGTTTTGAATGATGGGAATCACGGCGATGGGATTGTACTGACGCGAGCTCAAGTCACCCGCAAAATGGCTTCGAACGAGCTCGTTGCCCTTTTCGGTTAGAATACGACCCGCCAAGCCACCCGTCCACGCACGCGTCACGGCGACGACGCCCACATATGACGCGGCATAGCTGTAGCACTGCGCCGTCGAGAAGCAGTCGATAATCTTGGCCTCGCCCGCCATGCAGCCCACAAAACCCGAGGCGTACACGTTGTTGCCGCCCAGGGCGCCAATGGCCACGTCGTACTTATTGGTGACGTCGGTCATGCCAATCGAGCCATCGTCTTTGCGCGTAGGCGTAACGCGGCAGTACTCAATCGTCGAATTTGTAACGTAGCCGGCAAACGCCGCCATATACAGGCCCTCACCGCCGAGCGCCTGCACGCCCGAGGTCGTGTTGTTAACGGCGCGGCCACCACGTACCTCGCAGTTATAGAGGGTACAGCCGTCGAGCTCGCCGGCGATGAGACCGCCCTCAAAGCCTGCGTTGGTAATGAGGTTGAGAACATTGTTGGCGCAGGTCACGTGCAGCGTGCTCTCCATGACCATAACGTTTTCGAAACGCGTTTTGACGGCCTTGCCCACGATAATGCCACCGCGGAAGTCCGCCCACACGTTGGCGTCCTTGACCAGGAAGTTTTTGATGGTGGCGCCGTTGGTCTCGGCAAAAAATCCCGTATCGCGCTCGGGGTCAAAAGCGTCTTTATCGTAGTTCAGGCCCTCAACGGCGTGGTTTTGACCATCGAACACGCCCTTAAACGGATGCTCCTTGTTGCCAAACGACAGATGCTTAACGGTGTCTGCAACGATGGTTTTCATGTCGTCGCTGTCGAGCTCAATGTCGTTATCGAGATAAACGTGCCAGCCGGACGTATCGCGCTCGCGCGACAGCGCCACACACGACAAAAAGTCAGCCTCGTTTTTGATGTGGAATTCGATTTTGGCCTCGGGCACATCCTCGGCATGCACCACCGTTGGCTGCGCCATAACGCAGCAAAGGGCAATCGCTGCGACGGCAACCAGCCTGCTAAGCATACCCCGGTTCATATTCTTGATCTTCATAGGCTAGTTCGCCTCCGGCCAGCCCACGGCGTCGAGCACGTCGAGGACGGTATCGTTTGCCTGCTGATTTTTGGCCTGTACGGCCTGGACGTCGATATCGAGTTTGAATGAGCCGCCGCGCGCGGCATCGTGGTAGTCGCCCACAAATCGCAGCGAGTCCATAAGGCTTTCCGTCATGGCGCCGGGGTCGAGCATGCCGCCACGCCCGGCCAATCCACGGTAGTAGTACCACCCATCGCCGCCGTCGATCCACGGGGACCCCTCGTCCGCGTTCACATGAAACGCAACGCTGCCCGAGGCATCCGCACTCGAACCGTCGGGTGCCACTGACGTCATGCGTAGACGAGCGCGAACGTACTCAGGCTGCGCGCCGGCGTTCTCCACGCGTACAATGCGGCTGATGTCAGAGCCCCCGGCCTTGGTGTCGGGATAGTCCCCGCGCTCGTTGGCCTCAAACGGAATCTCCTCGCCCCGCTCGTTGAGGGTGTATTCGCAGACTCGTACCTTCACGCTGCCAAACGATAGGACGTTGTTCGCCGGAACCATATCAACGGTAAAAGCCAGCGTGCCACACATGCACGCCAGGGCCAACAGCGCAATCGCGGCAAGCGCCAAGGTGCGTTTCTGATTGTCGGAAAGATTGTTGAGCATTACGTTCGCCAATCGTCGATAAAAAGGGGGACCGAGATCCCAGCCCGAATATAGGGGTGGGGGCGGGCCGGGATCTCAGTGGGGGGATTAAGCCTGAGCCTGAGTCTTAGCCCATTCCTTGGCCTGCTTAAGGGCATTCTGCGCGTCAGCATTTTCACCCTGCTCGGTGCCATTCTGGCCCGCGCCAAAGATGTAGGCAAAGACCGTCATCGTGGGAGCCTGTTTCGGGTCAGTAGTCTCGACAACATCGGTGTTGTTCATGGCAGAGGGAATCGTCACGGCAGTGAAAAGCTCATCGGTATAAACGTCCTGCTCTGCTTTGTTGGCTTCGAGCTTTGCAGGCAGGTTCTCTGCGGCAGAGTTCTTGGAGTACATAAACAGACCGCTCACGTACTGGTTGCCAGAGTTGTCAGATTGGTTGGTCTTGACTTGACCCTCAACGGGCTTCCAATTCGTATTTTTGAGCGTAAAGTACGGGGTCTTTTCAAGGCTGGTGCCAGGCTTGACGATGGCATTCTTTACGTAAATGAATACGTATGCATCATCAGAGCCAGCCTTGATGCCGACATTGGGGTTCTTGGCCACAGTGGCGCCAGGAACCATCTTGGAGTTGGCAACCCACTGGGTCTCGAACAGGTAGGCCTTTTCAGTGTTCGGATTATCGGGGTCCGGTTTCTCGGGATCGGTCGGATCAGGCTTGTTTTCCGGGTGGCCAAAGCTACCCACCGTGAACACGTTGTCAATGTGCTCCTGCGCCGTCAGCCATGCATAGGTACCCACACCGGCGGCCATCACCAACAGCAGCAGGGCGGCAATGATGCCGTAGCGCTTTTTCTTCTTGTTTTCCATCGTTCTCTTCCTTTCGAGAATCGTCTTCCCCGGCAACGGCCTTTACCGCCGCCGACACCTCTCCCCTGCCGCTATGAACGCCGCTCCCTCGCATGCGCGCGGGCATGCTTGCCCGCAGGCTCGTCGGGAACCACCCGATCGAGCACTATCGACGCCGCGACCAGCAGCGCCAGAACGGCCACCACAACAAGCAAACCGGGCATCGTCGTGCAATATGCGTTAACGAAGCCCAGGTAAGGGACACAAAAAGAAACGACGCCGATCACGCGTGAAAAAGGCGTCTGCTCGGCGTCGTGCATGATGGTTCCATCTGCATTTTTGTTTGCGATTCCCTGCGTGCTGATCGTCTGCGCCACAGGGTCGACCTCGTACACCTGGTGGGTCACCACGGCGCCGTCCGATCGGTAAAGAGTTGCATTGTCGCCCATGGCAATATCCGTTGGCTCAACTTGGCGAACAAACACCATGGAGCCGACGGGAAACTCGGGCTCCATAGAGCCCGAAAGCACAGCAAAGGGTGTGTATCCAAATGCGCGAGGCACAAAAGAAACAACGGCAAGGGCTATGACAAGCGCGAACGCCAAGCTACTCAAAAGTGCAATAAATCGTTTGAGTCTACGCGCAGCCAAAGTGATAATTCATCCCCCCTGAGGCCCTATTCGACCCATCCAAAGGTCAGCAAGTTTCAACAGGAACCGCAAGGCGCTTGAAAAGTGAGTCCGAAATAAGCCAATTTGGAATCTTTTCGTAATAAAAACATAGCGATGTGCTACACATTTTTCAATGTTTTGTCGCCAAATGCTACCTATTTTGGCGTAAGTGGTCATTTATCCCCAAATTAGTCTGTTCTATCCAATATCTGTGACTAACCCCCTACGCAACTTCCCCATAGAGGGATCGATTTTTTGTGAAACTAAAATAATGGTACCCCCCCCCCACATTAAAAGAAACTACTGGAAGTGCCATTTATTTCCGACCCCCTTTTACCGGAGTTTTATGACGGCCCCATGTAGTTCGCAGCCCATAATCCTCTGAGAACTGTGTCCCAGAATTCCCGTCCGGAGTGGGATGCGGCTTCCGCTTGTGGCCCCGTTGGGAAACCACATCCCACTCCGATCACAAATTCCGGGTCGCACTTTCCGCCAAGACCCTCAACGGGAAACCGCATCCCATTCCAAAGGCAAATTCCGGGACACGGCTTCCGCAACCCCGCCCATCCGGAAAGCCCATCCCACTCTGGATACATTTGGGTATGGAATTATCAGCCACCTGCTAGGCCTAGGTTCTGCAACGTGGCGCCCGCCCGGCGGCGTCTTGCTGCATGAATCCCATCGAATGGTGCGAAAAGAAGCCCGGATACGTCTGGTAGCCGTACTCCATCTGGCGATACATCCAGCGAATGCACGAGACCGCATCGTTCAAAACCGACTTATCATCCGGATGATGGAAAAGCCCCCAGACGCTTGCCACGGCACATCCCCGTGTTAAGAAAAAAGCCTCGAGAATTTCGAGGCTTTCACGTTTGTATTATTTCGAGCGCGCGACGGCGATTGCCTACTCGCCCAAAACGGCCTTTTTGGCGGCTGCAGCCATGTTATCCAGATCTTCCTTGGTGGGATGGTCCTTCGCGGCAACCCAGTTGTCGAGCAGCAACTTAGCGCGGGCGTTGTCGGGATCTTGCTCGAGCATGGCCTCGTAGCGCTGCTTGACCGCGGGGCCCATCTTGCCCTGGCACATCGCCCAGCCCGCAAGCTCGGCATCCCCAGCCAAATTGGAAGTTACGCGGTCGATAATCTGCTGATAATAGCTCTGGTCGGCCCCAAAACCGCAGGTGCCAAACAGAAAGACGCGCTTGCCGTGCAAGGCGGAGAGCAGCGCCGCGACCGAAGGCGTGCACGCGCCCTTGTCGCACCAAAAACCGACGAGCACTGTGTCGGCCGCGCAGGCGCCCTGCGCCTCGAGCGCAACCTGATCTGCATCCGCATCGTCGCTCAACGCCGCGGCATGGACAAACTCAACGCCCGCAGCCTGCAGAGCGCGCTTAATCGCGCCCGAAACCATCCTGGTATTACCGCTCTTGCTGTTAACCACCAAAGAGCACGTCATAGTCACGTTGCCTCGTTTCCCCCAAAACTAAAGCCACTAATGCAATTTATTAGATGAATATCTTAGTACTAACGTGACAGATGTAAACCACCGTCTGTCGATTGGCGACGCAGACGACATCTTTGGACAGATTTCGAACATGTATGTACTTCGGACTGAAACCGCCGCAGAACGTTTCACGAATGGCCGAAAAACTGTTTCACAAAACGCCGTCAAATTGTTTCACGAAATACCGTCAAATTGTTTCACGCGCTGGTAGAACGCTATATAACACGATCGCTCTATGGGACAAACAAACCTGATTAATTTGCCCCACGGGCTTGCTCACTGAGCAAACTGGCTGCGGTAGAGTTCGGCGTAGAAGCCGCCTGCCGCTAGCAGCTCGTCATGCGTGCCGCGCTCGATAATCTGGCCGTCGCGCATGACCAGGATGCAGTCGGCGTTGCGGATCGTCGACAGGCGGTGCGCCACCACAAAGCTTGTGCGACCGGCCATGAGCTCGTCGAATGCCGCCTGCACCTGCAGCTCGGTGCGCGTGTCGATACTCGAGGTCGCCTCGTCCAGCAGCAAAATCGCCGGGTCGGTGAGCATGACACGTGCGATGCACAGCAGCTGCTTTTGGCCCTGGCTAAACGTACCGCCGTCCTCGCCGATGACCGTATCGTAGCCGCCTGGCAGCTGCACGATAAACTTGTGCGCATGCGCGCGCTTGGCAGCCTCGATAACCTGTTCGCGTGTGGCATCCGGGCAACCGTAAGCGATGTTTTCCGCCACGGTGCCCTCAAACAGCCAAGTGTCCTGCAGCACCATGCCAAAGGCACGGCGCAGGCTTGCGCGCGTGTAGTCACGCGAGGAACGGCCATCGACCGCAATGCGACCGGCGTCGATGTCGTAAAAGCGCAGCAACAGGTTGATGAGCGTCGTCTTGCCACAGCCCGTGGGGCCGACCAGGGCAAAGCGCATGCCGGGCTTGGCATCGATGCAGATATCCTGCAGCAGCTTGCGGTCGGGCGCGTAGCTAAAGTCCACGTGCTCAAAGGCGACCTCGCCCTGCGGCGCGGCAAGCTCTACGGCGTCCGACGCATCGGGCTCTTGCTCACGGGCGTCGAGCAGTGCAAACATGCGGCGCGCCGAGGCGTACGCGGTCTGGATTTGCGTGATGACGTTCGTGACCTCGTTGAACGGCTTAGTGTACTGGTTAGCGTAGGACAGGAAGATCTGCACGCCGCCCACCGTGAGCGCCGCAGGCACGCCCGTGATCACGCCCGCGCAGCCAATCACGGCGACCACGGCGTAGATGATGTTATTGATAAAGCGCGTGCCGGGGTTAGAAAGCGAACCCATAAACTGCGCGCGCTCGCCCGCCGTATAGAGCTCGGCGTTGAGCGCGTCGAAGCGCGCTTGGGCGTTCGCGCCGTAGGCAAACGCATCAACCAGCTTTTGCTCGCCCACATACTCCTCGATATGACCGCCCAGTTGACCCTGAATACGCTGTTGAGCAGTGAAGCTCTTGTTGGAAAGCTTGGCGATGGCACCGGCCGCAAAGATGGAAAGCGGCGTGACGAGCACCACCACGAGCGTCATGATCAGGTTGATGGAGAGCATAAACGCGAGCGTGCCCACGATGGTGATGACGCCGGTAAAGAGCTGCGTAAAGCCCTGCAGCAGGCCGTCACCCACCTGATCGACGTCGTTGACCACGCGGCTCATGAGGTCGCCGTGGGCATGGCCGTCGATAAAGCTGAGCGGCATGCGGCTGAGCTTGTCGCTCGCCTCCACGCGCATGTCGCGCACCGTCTCGTAGGACAGACGGTTGACGCAGTAGCCCTGCAGCCACTGGAAGGCCGCGGCACCTACCACGACAATCGCGAGCTTGGTGACGAGCGGCAGCAGCGCGTCAAAGTCCACCCGCCCGGCGGCAACGATGAGGTCGATGCCCTCGCCGATAAGGATGGGCGTATAGAGTTGCAAGATCACCGAGATGGCGGCACTCACAAACGACGCCGTAAACGAAATGCGATGCGGGCGGACGTAGCCCAGCAGGCGGCGAGTTACCGCGTCCACGGGGTAGCGCTCGGGGTCGCCGGGCTGACGCGGGCCGTCACCCAAGTCGTTGAGGCTATCGTTGCCGGACACGTTGGCCGTCATCGTGGCGACCGAACCGGGAGAAGTATACGGATTCATTTAGCAGCCCTCCTTTGCACAAATGGATGCCGGGGCGCACGCGACGCCTGGGGCGGGCGCGGGACTTGGAGCGGGCGCGGGCGTCGCGCTCCCTTGCTGGCCCTCGAGCTCCTCGCGGCGAAGCTGCGACTGGCAGATTTCGCGGTAGAGCTGGCAGGCCGCGTACAGCTCGTCGTGCGTACCCAGGCCCGCGACCGAACCGTGGTCGAGCACGCAGACCATGTCGGCATCGCGCACGGTCGAGACGCGCTGGCTCACGATGACGGTCGTCAGCGGCAGCCCGCCCTCGGCGGCACCGCGCACGCTGCGCTCGCGAATGGCATGACGAAGCGCCGCGTCGGTCTTAAAGTCGAGCGCCGAGGCGGAGTCGTCCATGATCAATATCTGAGGCGAACCCACCAAGGCACGTGCGATAGTCAGGCGCTGGCGCTGGCCACCGCTAAAGTTCTTGCCGCCCGCCTCGACCGGGGCATCCAGGCCTTGGGGCTTGTTGCGCACGAATTCGCTGGCCTGCGCCATATCGAGCGCCGCCCAGAGCTCATCGTCGGTCGCCGCCTCGTCGCGCCAGGTCAGGTTGCTGCGGATAGTACCGCTCACCAGCGACGCGCGTTGCGGGACGGTCGCGACCACATGACGCAGCTGGTCGAGCGGCCAGGCGCGAACGTCGACGCCCATCACGCTCACGCTGCCGGCGCCCGCATCGTACAGGCGCGGAATAAGCGAGACGAGCGTGGACTTGCCGCTGCCCGTGCCGCCGATAATGCCGAGTGTTTTACCCAGCGGCAGCTCCAGGGTCACATCGTCGACAGCATTTGCCGCACCCGCGCCAAACGAAAAACTCGCATGGTCAAAGCTCAGCGCAAAAACGGGAGCGGTGTCACCTGCCAGGTCGCTCGGCTTGGGCAGCGCGACCGGCTGGTTGCCCGCATCGGTGATGCTCGGCTCGCAATTGAGCACCTCGTTGATACGCGACGCGCTGGCGCTCGCCTTGGTAAAGACCACGACCAGGTTGGCGACGTACACGATGGAGGTGAGCGTCTGCGTCATGTAGTTCACAAACGCCATGACCTGGCCCTGCGTGAGCTCGCCCACGTTGACTTGGATGCCGCCCACCCACAGGATGGCGCACACGCCCAGGTTCATCACAAGAAACGTGACGGGGTTGAGAATCGACGAGAGCTTGCCCACCGCGATGGCGGTATGTGCCTGGTCATCGGCCGCTTGGGCAAAGCGCTCGCGCTCATGGTCCTCGCGCACAAAGGCGCGAACCACGCGGGCGCCCGAAAGCCCCTCGCGGCAAATGAGCGCGATGCGGTCGAGCTTTGCCTGCAGCTGCTTGTAGTACGGAATGCAGCGCGCCATAACAAACCAGAACACCAGGCCGATAGCGGGCGTGCAGATCAAAAAGATGATGCCGAGCTTAAGGTCGATGGCAAGGGCCGCGCACATAGAGCCCACCGCCAGGAAGGGCCAGCGGATGAGCATGCGCACGCCCAGCGCCACGGCGAGCTGCACCTGGTTGACATCGTTGGTGATGCGCGTGATGAGCGACGGCGTGCCAAAGCGATCGAGCTCGGCATAGCTCAGTTTGTTGATGTGCTCGTAGAGCGCACCACGGATATCGGTGCCCATGCCCTGCGAGGTGAGCGCCGCCATCTTTTGGCAGATGAGCGTAAACGAGATGCCGATCACGGCCATGGCGGCGAGCACCGCGCCGTAGTGGACGACGGCGTCCACATCGTGCGCCCCAATGCCCTTATCGATCATCTGGGCAATCACCAGCGGCGTCAGCAGGTCAAAAATCACTTCGATCAACTTGCACGCAGGGCCGATCACCATATACCGGCGAAACTTACCACCAAAACGCCTGAGCAGCTCAATCATGTATAGGCGCTCCCTATCATCATCCACATTCAATTCGAACCATGATAGTACTGTCGCCCAAAAGAAGCGTAAACAACTCGCCATTTCTAATGGGGTTCGGTTTCCAAAGAAGCGGAGAGGCACGCGCACACCCAGCCAGTGGCGGGCAAACCGCCTGATATACTTACATTAGTGCTACCAAGTTAGTCGCCGACCCTTGAAATGAGGTGCCGAGATGAACGACATTCTCGCAAGAAGAGCAAGACGAGCAACCGTGGGCATCGCCCTTTCCGCGGCACTTGTCGCGGGAATCGCCCCTGTAACGGCGATCGCGGCAGAAACCAGTTCCCCCACCGGTGCAGTTGCCTTGCAGACGGAAGACGCGGCCGCCGCAAAAGAAAAAGCGTATGCAGCCATGCAGGAAGCGCTCAAAAACCTCGAGGCCGCAAAAGACGCCGCAAGTCCCGAGAAAATTGCGAGATTCAATGATGACATTGCCCGTTTTCAGGAGCTCCGCGACAAGATGGTGGCGCAAGCCGCCGAATTGAGGGAACTCCTTCCCACCATGCAAGCGGACATCGATGCAGCCCAAGCCAAATACGACGAGGCCATCAACCGGGTAAGCGAGCTCCAGGCAGAATTAGACAAGGCACTTGAAGCACTCGGCGACGAGGAGCCCAGCACAGCTATTAAGGAGCATATTAAGCAGTTGCGCAGTAAGATCATGACGGCAAAAGCGCAAGAAGACTCTTGCGAAACGGAGCTCCGCGAGCGCCGCGACGGCCTCAAAAGGCAGGAAAGACGAGTTAATGACTGTGAACTTGCTGCAGGGAAGTATAAAGCCCATACCGACCAGTTCATAGCCTGGCGAGATGCGCTCCTCGACACATTTGAAAAAAGCGCAAACGGCCTATGACGACGCCTGCAAGGCATACGAAGAGGCAAAAGCCACGGCAGACAAGGCCGCCTCGCCCGAGATAGCGAAACCGACCGAGACAGTGCCTCCCTCCGGCTCGGCGCAACCGGCCGAGGCGACACAGCCCACCGGCTCGTCCGCGACCGGCGAAAATACCCCGCCAAGCTCCACCAAGCAGGCGAACTCGAGCAGCGGCAAGCAAGCAGATACGACCGCCGGCAAGCTCGCGAACACGGGAGACGCAGCGCCGAGCGCAATCGCACTCGCAGCAATCGCCGCCGCAGGCCTCGGAATAACCGCCACGGCCACACGTCGCATCAAGAACTCAAAATAGCTGCCAGCGGTTATTGTCTTCGCCAATCCACAAGCCAAGAGACAAAAAGAGGCCCGTTTCCCCACCTAGGGAAACAGGCCTCTTTACTTGTAAAAACAGATGGTAATGCCGCCGCCTCTTGAAGCACGCAGCCATCAATGCCCAGACAACACTAGCAAGCCGCGTTCCTTAAGGGATAGATTTATTAGACTAAAGCGCCCGTGCGCTCGATGGATTCGGATGCCCGACAGAGGCTCCTTATGGCTGCTTCCTTCCGGACCTGACCAGATTCGGAACATGTCGTCATCCGAACCCATCGAACGCGCTAGGCGCTCGGTATATCTTACCCGCTCCCGCCCGATGGGGCAAGGTGGCTAATTTGGGACGGGGCCTTTTTGACTACTTTTTGACTGGGGGCATCAGGGTGGCGAAAGTAGTCAAGAAAGCCCCGTCCCAAATAGACTGATCCGGTGCTGCACCACGAAAAGGGCCTATCTACTACGTTTTGGTCGCATGGGTCGACCATAGCCGACTTTTTCGAAAATCGGCAAGCCGTCTACCTGCAGTTTTAATTTCACAAAATCCGGGATGGTCGAGGTAGCTCGGTCAAACGTAGTAGATGGCCGCATTTCGTGGCAAACGGTCCGACTCGAGACCCATGTCGACCAGCCTCGGATAGCAATTCACGAAGTTGCGGTGGAATACAGACTGAATTGGCACCTTAAAGGCAAAAACACTCCGTATTTCACCGCAACTTATCGAGGGGATGGGTTTTAGAGGCGAGCGAGGTCATAGGCTTGGGCAGTTGCCTCGCCGGCGCAGATGAGGTTGGTTGTGGCTTCTTGCGGATCGAGTGCCTGTTCCAGGTCCATGGGCTTGCGGCAAATCGGCAAAACCAAGTCGATACCCTGCTCATACACCGTGTCCAGGCTGACGGCACGACCGCCCACGACGGCGACCACCGGCTTGCCATATCGCTTCGCACGACGGGCCACACCCACCGGCGCCTTGCCGGCGGCGGACTGCTCATCCATATTGCCCTCGCCCGTTATGACGAGGTCGACATCGCGCACGCGCTCGTCAAATCCCACGAGATCGAGCACCGTCTCCACGCCCGAACGCAGCTCCGCGCCGAGCGCCAGCAACGCCGCGCCCAAGCCACCGGCGGCACCTGCACCGGGCACGCCGAGCACCGAGCCAAATGTCCGTGTGCCCTCGGGTGCGCACAACAACCCCTGAGCCCGCGCCCTAGCAATCGCCGTATCGAGCAGGCGGCCGTAGCCGACCATCCAGCTGTCGCACTTGTGAAGCGCCTCGGCGTCATCTGTCGGCAGGCCCTTCTGCCCACCGAACACCGCTAGGGCGCCTCGGCGTCCCACGAGCGGATTCTCGACATCGGAAAGCACCACGACACGCGCGCCGTTCAGCGCCCGAAGCGCTGGCGCCAAATCAACGCTCGCCACCTGCTCAAGGCCGGCAAGACCGGGGGCGACATCGCAGCCCCGATCATCGACCACACGCGCGCCCAGCGCCTGCAGCATACCGGCGCCACCATCGTTGGTGGCGCTGCCGCCCAAGCCAATATAGATAGTCTTTGCCCCGGCACGAACCGCACGGAGCATCAGCTCGCCCACGCCATAGGTCGAAGCCGCAAGCGCCGCCGACTCCGTGCAAGGCGAATACCCAATTCCGGCCGCCTCGGCCATCTCGATGACCGCGGACTCGCGCTCGACATCAACCAGCATCCGGGCAGACGCGCGCTTGTCCAAGGGGCCTGCCACCTCGCAGGTCACAATCTCACCGCCGCACGCGGCAACGGCATCGAGCGTCCCCTCACCGCCATCCGCCAGCGGCAACGTGTCCACCTCGGCATCGGGCCAAACGCGGCGCACGCCTTCGGCAACCGCCGCCTCTGCCTGCGCACTCGAAACACCGCCCTTAAAGGAGTCGATCGCCAGCAGCACGCGGCGGGGCCGGCGGCACGCGGGGCCAAAGTCAACCGCCGCGCCAGCATCCTCACCGGCACCTGCAAGCGCTGCGGCGTGAGCGGCGTGTGCTTCAAGATCGGCCCCACAACCGCAATCAGCGCCGCCCGCTCCGCGCAGACCGCCAAAATAGCTACTCAGCAGCTCGCGGCATTCATCCGCCAGGACCCCAGCCGTCACGCTAAACCGATGGTTCAGGCGCGAGTCGGCATTCAAATCGTATAGGGATCCCAACGCGCCCGCCTTGGCGTCGCTCGCGCCATACACGCAGCGCCCCACGCGCGCGTTGACCATAAGCCCCGCACACATGCAGCAGGGTTCAAGCGTCACATAGACCGTACAGTCGGAAAGGCGCCAGCGACCGAGCGCCTGGGCAGCGGAGCACACGGCCACAAACTCGGCATGAGCCGAAGGATCCTGATCGAGCTCGCGCCGATTGTGCGCCCTCGCGACGATCTCGCCGTCGCGCACCACTACGGCTCCGATGGGCACCTCGCCCACCGCAGCGGCGGCGCGCGCCTCGGCCAGCGCCTCGCGCATGAACTTCTCGTCGATTTCGGTGATCGTCATCGTTCGCCTTCCCTGTTGCAAATTCAAAACGATGCTATCATTACGACTCACGGAGAGATGGCAGAGCGGTTGAATGCGGCGGTCTTGAAAACCGTTGAGCGCGAGAGCGTTCCGGGGGTTCGAATCCCCCTCTCTCCGCCACTTTTAGTGATGCACCGGTGTCATGGTCCGCTCAAACAGCGCATCGACCACGTCGGCCATCTCGGGTCGACGCTCAAGATCGTGGCCCGATTCCCACCATATCGTGAAAAGTCGAATAATACCGCCAGCGACAAACTCGGACGTCGTCTCGAGTGACACGGGGGCCAGAGCATCCTCGGCAAGCACGTTCATCACACGCTCGCGGATGGAGCGGGCAATACGGTCGCAAATAACGTTGGTCAACATGCCCGACATGCTGCTTGCCAAAATGTTATCCATGAGCTGCTCGTGCGCCAGAATCAAATCCATGGCATCGTCCAAAATCGCGTGCCGAAGCGCGCGCACGTCCTCGGCAGACACTGCGCCGGCCTCATCGGGCTGTTTTTGCGGCAAGCCCGACATGAGCTCATCGATATAAAAGGCAAAGTAATCGTTCTTGTCGCGAAAGTGCTTGTAGAACGTCGTGCGGCGAATCATGGCGCGGTCGCACAGCATGGCAACCGTCAGGTCCTCAAAACGATGCTCCTCGAGAAGCTCGGTAAAGGCATCGAACAGGGCACGATAGGTTTTCTTGACGCGAAGGTCCATCCGTATCGCCATCCTCAGGGCAAAGACAACACTCGTCAATCTGTCGCATATCTTACACCTGTACCTCGCGCGCTTTGCCCCGGTGCCAACCCCACCGAAAACATAACGCTTACCGGAAAGTTCGGCACGGCAAAACGTTGCGGGTATACTAGTAGCGTTATACCAACGGCAGCTGGCGCATGCCGCCGCGGCCATTCGAAACGGAGACATCATGATTACCGTCATCATCGGCATCGTTGTTGTCATTGTGATTGTCTGCGCCATCGCCGGCATCTACAACAACATGGTCACCAAGCGTAACCGCATCGATAACGCCTGGCAGAACATCGATACGCAGCTGCAGCGCCGCAACGACCTGATCCCCAACCTGGTCGAGACCGTCAAGGGCTACGCCAAGCACGAGCAGGAGACGCTCTCCGCCGTGATCAGCGCGCGCAACACCGCCGTCAAGGCCACCACGCCCGAGGCCAAGATGGAAGCCGACAACGTGCTGACCGGTGCGCTGCGCCAGCTCTTCGCCGTAGCCGAGGCCTATCCCGATCTTAAGGCAAACACCAACTTTACGCAGCTGCAGGCATCGCTCGAGGATACCGAGAACAAGATTAGCTATGCACGCCAGAGCTACAACGATTGCGTGCTCAGCTACAACAACGCCATTCAGACGTTCCCGGCTGTCATCTTTGCCGGCATCTTCCAGTTTAAGGAGCGCCAGGGCTTCGAGGCCGCCGAAGCAGCCCGCCAGGCCCCGACCGTCAAGTTCTAGTAGTTTGACAGCGCATCCTTAATCGTCCAAATGTATAAACCGCCCCGTCGAATGCATACTTCGACGGGGCGGTTTCCTTTTTCGCGAAGGTCCCCCTCTAAGCGCCGTGCATTTTTAGGAGTATTCAACATAACCAAGGGCTTCGGGCGCTACGATAAATGCCAAAGACCGCGAATATCCCTGCAAATCAAACGCTGCCAGCCCGTAACCCCGCCCATCATCCGTAGAAAACATCGAGAAATCCCGATTTTTGCCCGAGGTCGGTATGCAGGGGCCTTCGATTGCAGAATACTCGCAAAAATGCACGTCGCCACCACCCCCACATGGCGCGAACCAAAACAAAAGCGCGGCCTTCCTTTCCGGCGCATTCCGCAGGACGAAAGAACCTCCGCCGCACGTAGTGCGCAGCGGAGGTTCTTTCATGTCCGAGGACGCGCCGGAAAGGAAGGCCGCCCTCGGGCCGGACAGGTAAGTCAGCTTACGCGACGGTGTAAACCCAGTCGTGCTTATCCTCGACAGCACCGGACTGGATACCAGTCAGGGTCTCGCGGAGCTTCTTCATCACGGGGCCGATCTCGGTGTAGCCAGCCGGGAAGGTCACGGTCTCGTCGGCACCGTAAACCTTGTTGTCGATCTCGCCGACCGGGGAGATGACGGCAGCGGTGCCGCACAGGCCGCACTCGACAAAGGTACCGGCCTTGACCTCGGCCCACTCGACGGGACGCTGGTCAACGGCCATGCCCAGGTCCTGAGCAACCTGAACGAGCGAACGACGGGTGATAGAGGGCAAGATGGAGTCGGTGTGCGACTGCGGAACGACGAGGGTGCCGTCCTCCTTCACGAACAGCACGTTGGCGCCGCCGGTCTCCTCGACATAGGTGCGGGACTCGGAGTCGAGATACAGGTTCTCGGCATAGCCCTCGCGATGGGCCTCCATCGTGGGCTTGAGGGACATGGCGTAGTTCAGGCCGGCCTTGATGTTGCCGGTGCCGTGCGGTGCGGCGCGGTCGTACTCGGAAACGCGCAGCTTGACGGGATTGAGGCCACCCTTAAAGTACGGACCGACCGGGGTCACGAGAATGCGGAACGTGTACTCAGGAGCGGGAGCCACGCCGATCACGTCACCGGAGCCGATCATAAACGGACGCACGTACAGGGTCGCGCCGGAACCGAAGGGCGGAACCCAGGCGGCGTTGGCAGAAACGACCTGCTTGACGGCCTCAACGAACTTGTCCTTGGGGAACGGGGGCATCTCGAGGCGCTGCGCAGAGTTGTACATACGCTCGGCGTTCATGTCGGGACGGAAGCAGACGATGCTGCCGTCCTCGGCGGTGTAGGCCTTCAGGCCCTCAAAGACCTCCTGGCAGTAATGGAAGATGCCACCGCACTCGGAGACATGCAGGGTGTGGTCGGTGGTCAGGCCGCCCTCGTCCCACTCGCCATCCTTCCAATGAGCCTCGTAGCTGTAATCAGTTTTCATGTAGCCAAAGCCGAGGCTACCCCAATCGATATCCTTCTTCTCGACAGTCATATGTCGCTCCTTACATACACAGTTGCATACTCGCGAACCCGCACGCAAAGACCGAAGCCGACCGCGTCGCAACGTCGCACGCCCGGAGCGTAGAGCCGGACGGGACACGCGAACGGCATCAAAGCCGATGGCACGTCGATTCGCATGCACGAGATTGTACTCCCCGTACGCGTCTGATAAAACGCTTTTCTTTAACTAAGTAAAGTATTTTCATTTGACCGAAGCAGAAAGGCCCGCCACCGTAAAGGGTGACGGGCCTCAACGGCACGGTTTGCGCGCTGGCTCGAGCTACGCGTTCTTTTTGCCCAGCTTAGCCTTAACCAGACCGACCACGGTCGGGATGATCGACACGGCGACGATGCCGATAATCAGCAGCTCAAAGTGCTCCTGCACAAAGGGGATGCCGCCAAAGAAGTAGCCCAGCAGCGTAAAGACCGTCGACCAGGTAATGCCGCCCAGCACGTTAAAGATGACAAAGTTGCGCCAGTGCATGCCGCCCATGCCGGCGATGAAGGGCACAAAGGTGCGGATAAACGGGAAGAAGCGACCCAGGAAGATGGCCAGGTGGCCCCATTTGTCCAGGAAGTCCTCGGACTTTTTGATGCGCTCGGGCGTCATGGCCTTCACCTTGCCCGAGGCGATGATCTTTTGGCCAAAGAAATGACCGATCATAAAGTTGCACTGATCGCCCAAGATGGCAGCCGTCCATGCGACGGCCAGCAGAGCCACGATGTTAAAGCCGCCGTTGTGGGCAAAGAAACCCGAGGCAAACAGCAGCGAATCGCCGGGAAGGAACGGGAAGAACACCACGCCCGTCTCGATAAAGATGATCAGGAACACGCAGCCATAGGCCATAAGCGGGCCGGCAGCGATCCAGCTGGCGATCGCGGTGCGCGGATCCTTAAGCAGCTCGGCGATAAAATTGATGAAACCCATGAAGTAAAACCTCTCAGTTGTGGGCGCGGACACGTCCAAGTTGACCAGTATACGGTTGTGACGCGGCAACGCACACGACCTTACAAAAGCGTGACTTCATTACCAGCAAGTTTGCATAATTGACACCTGTCGCGCAAAGCCGAGCAAGATCGCTCTTCCTAATCCCTAGCGAATCGCTATACTTTATTGCATTGCATTGTCGCGGCGCTAAGGGAGGGCGGCCGGTGAGCTTTATCAATACCATTCGCGAGGACATCAAGACCGTCCAGGCACAGGACCCCGCCGCGCAAAACGGCCTAGTCATCTTCCTTTCTTACCCCGGCCTGCATGCCAAGTGGAACCACGTGCCCGAGCACTGGCTGTGGGAACATGGACATCGCTCGCTCGCCCGCGTGCTCTCGCAAATCACCCGCCATATCACTGGCGTCGAGATTCATCCTGCCGCACAGATCGGCAAGCATTTCTTTATCGACCACGCCATGGGCGTTGTCATCGGCGAAACCGCCATTGTGGGCGACAACTGCGTGCTCTATCAGGGCGTCACACTTGGCGGCACCGGCAACGAGACCGGCAAGCGCCACCCCACCCTGGGCAACAACGTCACCGTGGGCACAGGCGCCAAGGTGCTCGGCAACATTCGCATTGGCAACAACGTCAAAATCGGCGGCAACTCGGTCGTCGTCAAGGACGTACCCGACAACTGCACCGTCGTGGGCGTGCCGGGCCGCGTCATCAAGCGCAACGGCTGCCGCGTATTCGAGGAAAGCTTCGATGCCAAGCAGCATCGCGAGTACATGCCCGATGACGCCGCCGAGCAGAGCGCCCTCAACCGCCAGGGCATCACCGAGAATGCCCGCCGCGTCAAGGAACTCGAGCGAGAGGTGGCCGAGCTCAAGGCCCTCGTCGCCAAGCTCGTGGACGAGCACTAGGAACGCGAGCGGCACAAAACAACATCGGCGCCGACGCAAAAGGCGCGCCAGGGAATCCATCCCCGGCGCGCCTTTCTTTTTGATGTGACATGCGGGACTGTCCCTTTGTCACATTATGCGAACTGGCTTAGGTAGAGGTCGGCGTAAGCACCCTCGGCAGCCAGCAGTTCCTTATGCGTGCCTTGCTCGATAATGTTGCCGTGATCCATGACCAAGATCAGGTCGGCGTCCACGATCGTCGACAGGCGATGCGCGATCACAAAGCTCGTGCGCCCATGCATGAGCGCGTCCATGGCACGGCCGATGGCAAGCTCGGTACGCGTGTCCACGCTCGACGTCGCCTCGTCCAAGATGAGAATCGCCGGGTTGTTGAGCAGCACGCGCGCAATGGTCAGCAGCTGACGCTGGCCCTGGCTGATGCTTTCGGCATCATTGGCCACGCGCGTGTCGTAGCCCTGCGGCATGGTGCGCACAAAGAAGTCGACCTGCGCGGCGCGGGCGGCAGCCACGATCTCGTCGCGCGTTGCCTCGGGGCAGCCGTAGGCGATGTTTTCGGAAATCGTGCCGTCGAACAGCCAGGCGTCCTGTAGCACCATGCCAAACTGCTGCCGTAGCTCGCCGCGGTCCATGAGGCGCGTATCCACGCCGTCAAGCGTAATACGGCCGCCGTCGATCTCGTAAAAGCGCATGAGCAGGTTGATGAGCGTCGTCTTGCCTGCGCCCGTGGTTCCCACCACGGCAATCTTCTGGCCCGGCTCGGCGGTAAACGACACGTCGCGCATGAGCGGCTTGTCGGGCGCATAGCCAAAGCGCACGTGCTCAAAAGCGACGCGGCCCTCAATGCGACCCGGCAGCTTGGCGGCCTCGTCCGGCAGCGGATCGGCCTCCATCTCGGGCTCATCAAGCAGGTCGAACACGCGCTCCGCACTCGCCAGCGCGCTCTGCAGCGAGTTAAAAGTGAACGACAGCTGCGTCATGGGTTCGGACGCCTCGTAGATAAACTGGAAGAACGCCTGGAACACGCCGACGGTCATGTGACCGGCGACCAGCATGCTGCAGCCCACGAGCGCAATCACAATCTGCGCCAGGCGACCGATAAAGCGAACCGCGGGTCCGACGGCGTTGATCATAAAGTCGGCCTTGGTGCTCACGCGCGCCAGCTCGCCCGAGGCCTCGTGCACCTCGGCAGAGCTCTGGTGCTCGCGGTTGAATGCGCGAATCACCAAACGGCCCGAATAGCCTTCCTCGACCGCGCTCGTGATTTTGGACACCCACTCCTGACGCTCGCCCGTCACATCATGCGTACGGCGCGAAACCACCTTGGTCACCAGCAGCGATACCGCCGTAAAACCCAAAAAGATCAACGTGAGCCTAACGCTATAGACGAACATCATGATGATGGCGCCCGTCACGGTACCGATCGATACCAGCAGCTGCAGCAATCCGCGCTGCATACTCTCGGACATCTTGTCCAAGTCGTTGGTCGCGCGGCTGACCACCTCACCGGGGCGATGTGCGTCAAAGTAGGCGAGCGGCAGGCGGCTGAGCTTTTGCGCGATGCGGTTGCGCAGACGCAGGTTGAGGCGTTCGGCCACGCTCGACATCAAAAAGCTCTGGAGCGCATAGAACGAGGCAGCGGCAGTCCAGATCATAAAGTAGACGAAGATGGTCTTGCCGCAGTTCTCCCAGGTGATGTTGAAGGTGGTTCCGTTGGCAAACGCCACCTGCATATGCCCCCACAGCTCGTCGATGACGTGAGCGCTGTACGCCGGCGCGGCGGTGTTAAAGATGACGTAGAACACGATGCTCGCAAACACGATGTAAAAGCGCCAATGGTCGCCGGCGGCCTCGCTCCACAGGCGGCGCACCGTCGCCCAGGTGTCGCGGGGCGTCTCGTCGTCGGCTCCGTCGTCAACGTCGCGCATGCGCTCTGCCTCAGCGCGGGCGCGCTCGTCCTCGGCGCGCTCGTTTTCCTCGTAGAGTGCCTGGCGGCGAGCCTCGCGCTCGGCCGCAGCCCTGGCGGCGTCATCCAGCTCGGTCGACGCGGCAGCCTGCTCGACCGTTTTCTCGCCAGCGTCCACAGCGTTCGAATCGATTGCGTCACCGCACTTCTTGAGCTCCTCAGTCATGCTACTCACCTCCCTTCATCTGCGATTCCGCGATAGCGCGGTACACCTCGCAGGTTTCCATGAGCTCGTCGTGCGTGCCCAGGCCCACGACCTCGCCGTCCTTGAGCACCACGATCTGGTCGGCATGCAAGATCGTCGAGATGCGCTGCGCGATGATGAGCACCGCAGCGTCGCGCGTCTCCTCCTGCAGCGCATGGCGCAGCGCTGCATCGGTCTTAAAGTCCAAGGCCGAAAAACTGTCATCGAAGATATACAGATCGGCATGCTTCATGAGCGCGCGAGCAATGGCCAGGCGCTGGCGCTGACCACCCGAGAAGTTCGTACCGCCCTGGGCAACCGGGGTATCGAGCCCCTGCGGTTGATCGAGCACAAAGGTGCTCTGGGCAACCTGCAGCGCATGAATCATGTCCGCCTCGGTCGCGTCCTCGTTGCCAAAGCGCAGATTGCTTGCCACGGTGCCCGAGAACAGCCACGCCTTCTGCGGCACATAGGCAATGCGCCCGCGAATCTCGTCTTGCGAAAGGTCGCGCAGGTCAACACCGTCCAGGCGAATGGCGCCCTTCGTAGCATCGTGAAAACGCAGCAAGAGCTTTGCCACCGTCGACTTACCCGAACCGGTCGAGCCCACGATCGCGGTGGTCTGCCCGCGACGACAGGCAAAACTCAGGTCGCACAGCGTGTCCTCGTCGGCGTCGTCAAAGCGAAACGACATATGATCGAACACGGCAACCGCATCAGCCCCGTCCTTTGAGTCGGACGCGGCCGCATCAAGCGTACGCTGGCCATCGACGATGCTCGGCTCAATCTCCAGCACTTGCTGTGCACGGCTTAGACATGCCGCGGCGCGTGGCAGCGTTAGCACCACCATCTGCGCCATCATCACAAAGAACAGGATCAGAAGCGCGTACTCCAGCACCGCCGAGATGCTCGCGATCTGCATGGCGTGGGCGCCCACGCGGTTGCCGCCAACCCACAGCACCGCTACCTCGGCGATGTTCATCAAAAAGAAGCTTGAGCTGTCGAGGCCCACAAACAGGTGGTTGACTTTGATGGCGTTGGCGGCGTAGTCGCTGAACACCTCGTCCAGGCGCCGCTCCTCGTGACGCTCCTTGTTAAACGCACGGATGACGCGCACGCCCACGATGTTTTCGCGCAGCACCACGTTCATGCGGTCGATAAAGCTCTGCAGGCGCATAAAGATCGGAGCCGCGTTGGCAACCGTAAAGACCGCCGCAACCAGCACGATCGCAACCACGACGCCCAGAAGCATGCCCATGGCCGGATCGATGAGCCAGGCAAAGATGATGCCCGCCACGGCCAAGAACGGTACCGGCAGCACCAGCTGAATCGTCTGCAGGATCGCTTGCTGGATCACGTTGATGTCGTTGAGCGAGCGCGTGATCATCGAGCCCGTGCCAAAGCGCTCAAAGTCGCTGGCGGACAGCTCGAGCGACTTATCGTAGACGGCGTTGCGGATGTCGCAGGCCACATTGGCCGCCAGACGGGCCGAAAGGTAGCAGCCCAGCACCGCGCCGCCGCTGGCCATGCCAGTCGCGATAAGCATGTAGAGGCCGTTGCGCAAAATGTAGTCGACATCGCCCGTGGTGATGCCGGTGTTGACCATGTTCGCCAGCATCGTGGGAACCAACAGCGTACCGACGTTGTCGATTAGCAGCACCAGCAGCGTCACCGCGATCAGACCGCGGTACGGCCTCATAAACCTCATTAAGAGTCGCATGTCTCCCCCTCGCCCTTATCGTCAGCCTCGTTCTCGGCGGCAACTTGCCGTTTAAATGCCTCGCACTCTTCGTTAAGAACATGGGAGAACTTACCGACCAAGCGCATGATCTCGCGCTGTTCCCACGGCTCGAGCGCCTCGAATGCCTGTTGCTCGGCTTTTTGCGCCGGCAACGCGTAGCGCTTGGCAAACTGCATACCTTCTGCGGTCAGTCGCACAACCTTGTTCTTACGACTGCCCTCGGCAAACTCCAACGTCGCAAGCCCTCGCGCCCTAAGCGTCTTGATTGCCGAATTGATGGTCTGTTTGCTGTAGAACCATTCACTCGTCAGCCGACTCACGGCAACGCTTACACCCGCTGCACTCGTGTCGACGAGCATCCAATAGGCGCAATCCGAAAGACCGCAGGCGCGCGAGAACTCCGAATAGATATGGTCGAGTCCATTGAGCATCCGGTCGAAATCGACCAGCGTAACCGCACTATTCATCTATCCCACCATTCGATTGTCCGAGTTTTGACCAATTTACATCTCTACATTAGTCCGAGTTTTGACTATCGTCAATAAGCTCGTTATATATGGTCAGCTCTACATAGGCATGTCGACAAAAAAGACCGCCGGCGCGGGGGCGGCGCCGGCGGTTGCGAGAGAATATCGATTGTTGGCCGTTACGCAGCGACGGCCTCGTAGACCGTGGCGCCCGAGAAGCTGTCGTGCAGGCTCTTGCCACAGATCCACGGCAGTTCGACGACCTCGCAGACCGTGTTGACCAGCTCGGAGCAGTCAGTAAAGTGGCCCTTATCGTTGAGGGCCTCGCAATCCTGAACACGCCAATAGCCATCGGTGTGCGTGATGTAGTACTCGTGATCGTTGATCGACACGAAAGCGCGCGTCTTGGAACGCAGCAGCTTCAGAAATCCTTCGAAGTCGGTCTCGACGACATCTCCAGCCTGGAACATGATGTTACCTCCTGGCCCGGCGCCACCATGGCGCGCTGATAAACGTTGGTACTCCTTTAGTAAAACCTTTATCAGAGCTTATGCGCGCATCATTTAGGCAAGTGGTAAAAAACCGCAGGGTAGACGGGATAAAACGTTTAATCATCCCACCGGTTTGTCACATTCTGGCTGAAGTTTTATGCAAACCAACTTTTCCACTTGGTAGCTTGCATTGTTTGAGGCCGACGGCGCGATTACGGTTTTGGTTCGGCGGGTAAGAACGAGGCATCGAAACCAACGTCAGGAGGACACATGGAGACCATCGAAGCGCTCATCCATCGCCGCAGCTGCCGTAACTACAGCGATCGCCCCGTCGAGACAGAAAAGCTCGCACGCATTATCGAGGCAGGCCAGTACGCGCCCAGCGGCATGGGACGTCAGCCGGTCACGTTCGTCGCCGTTACCGACCCCGCAACCGTCGAGCGCCTCTCGCAGCTCAACGCCCAAGTTATGGGCAGCGAGGGAGATCCCTTCTACGGCGCCAAAACCGTTGTGGTGGTGCTCGTCGACCGCAGTGTGCCCACGCACCTGGAAGACGGCTCGCTCGCCATGGGCAACCTGCTCAACGCAGCCTATGCGCTGGGCGTCGATTCGTGTTGGATCCACCGCGCGCACGAGGTCTTTGACTCACCCGAGGGACTGGAACTGCTGGCCAAGTGGGGTCTGCCCGCCGACGGAAGCCTGCGCGGTGTCGGTCACTGCATTCTGGGCTATGCCGAGGACACGCTACCCGAGCCCAAACCCCGCCGCGACAACGTCGTCTACGTAAGGTAACCCAGGAGCGTCATAGGGGTAGCTAATTTGGGACGGGGCTATTTTAGCCACCCCACTCGCAACTTATCTTGCCGATGGAGTTGTCGTCGTTTCGTTCGTGTGGGTCGTTTCGGCGCCGTCGCCCTGTTCGCCCTCGTCCTTTTGAGCGTCGGCGATGGTGGAGGCCGCCGCAACGATACCGCGCTGGGGCGCGACGCCCGTCTGGGTCTGAGCGCCCTCGACAATTTCTGTGCCTGCATGCGCGAGCTCGGGCGATTTAAACATCGCGTCCAAGTTGGCACCGTCGCCGGCGTAGCCAAGCGCAGCGAGTGCGATGACGATCACTGCAACGACGACCGCGATCGGAACATAACGATGCCAACCAGCCGGATTGAGTCCGCTGCGACGAGCCGCCCCGCGGCTGATGTAACCGAGCGTGCCGTCGTGCTTGAGCTTTGAGCCCACCACGCACTTGCGGCCCCACAGCGACGACTCGGCCTGCATGGCCAAGCGAGCGCTTGCCGAAGGATAGCCATATTTAGTGCGCTTGAACGAACCATCAAACCCCGAGGCGTGTTTGCCCCACGTCACCGATGTCGTGCGTCGGTTGACCGGCGCGGCGCTCCGCCTTCTGCGGCTCGGTTTTGTAGTCTCAGCCATACGCCCCCGCACGCCGTAACCAAATCGAAACAATAACGCTTTGGACTGTAGCACACGCGTCGCGCGCGGTCACGGGCGCCTCGCTCAACGGTCATCGTCCTTCAGTAAGCGCCACAGCGTTGTTCGGCTTATGCCCAGCACCTCCGCCGCACGGGTTCGGTTGCCGTGGAGATGATCTACAACCAGATGCGCGATATCTCGCTCGGTATCGGCCAGCGGTCGCAGGATATACAGGTCGCTTTCGAGTGTCGGGGCGCCAAAGGTTGCGGTCTTAATCACGTCCTCTTGGGCTAGCACTTCCTCCGCCACAGCGCGATCCACCGTGCCCGCCCCCACCAATATATACAGTCGTTCCGAGACCTCGCGGAGCTGCAGATAGTTGCGCGGCCAGCGGTAAGCATCGAGCGCCTTCGTCGCCGCGGCAGACAGCGTGGGCGCTGCCGTCCCAAATGCACCAGCGAGATATTCCAAATAGCGCGCAATCTTTTGCGACGTGGCTCCCTGCTCGACGATTGCCGGCGCCACGCTCACCGCACAGGCGAAGCGCTCGGTCACAAAGGCGGCTTGATCACTTTCGCTGCCGCCCGGCATGTCATTCGCCGTCAGCACCACATGGCAGCGCGTCGCCAGCGCGGTGTCGGCCATCGTGGAAACGAGCTCGCGGAGACGCTGGGGGCCAACCGTGTTCCAGCCCTCAATGCAAAGTGTCAGCCCCGTTTGGAACAACGGCGATTCGGCGCTTTTGAGCAGATGGCGCCAGCCGCGATCCGTTAGCTCATCGAGCGCAACGGCAACAAAGGGCTGATCGACAAAAGGACCGTCCAGATAGAGGCGCATGGCAATCTCGACCTGACCCGTTCCCAGCTCGCCCTCGAGCATAAGGGGCACACCGCGCGCGTAGCTCTCGGCGACCGGCGCAGCCACCGAGGCAGCCCCCTCAACGATGCCGTACGCGCTCGATTCGTAGCGGGCCTCAACTTCGTCGGCGTTGAGCCACTCGATGCCCGCGTGCGCCGCGGCGCCGCGCACCTCGCGGACCACGACGACCCAAAGGCCCCCGCCCTCTTTGTCGGCGGGGCGAACGGTCAGGCTCAGGCGCGTACCCGCACGCCCCATAACCAGACGCGCGCCGTCTCCTATACGGTCGAGGCGTTCGGCAACAAAAGCTGCCACATCCCGCTCAAGCGCCGCGTCATTCATGGTCGAAATCGCGACGTCCCCACGCGCATCGATTGCCAATGCCGAGGCCCCGGCAGCAGCCAGGGCCTCGGTCAAGATGTTCAGCTTGGCATCGCTATCCATAATTTGCCCCTGTCCGCGGCGACGTGCAGCCGCCGACGGTCGCACGACCGAGTGTTTCAAAATTGAACGATATTGCTCACCAAACACTATAGGGCAGAAAGCGCCGTCCTGCGAGTATAGGTGTTGCCCCGCATCGCCATCCTGGCGGGGCGATAAGAGCTCTTCGGGACTTATAAACCTGCGGACAAGCCATACCCGCAAGAGCTCCTATCGCTCCACCGTGAGAATGCGCTCACCAGCACGCAGCACGCAGCACGCAAATAAGCTACTTCTCTACCAGATTCCCAGCACGTGCTGCATCCCCAAACTCATGCACGCAATGCCAATCCAGCAGCAAAAGCCCAGCGCGATGGGCTTGCCGCCCTTTTTGACCAGCTCGACGATATCGGTATTAAAACCAATAGCCGCCATGGCCATCACAATAAAGAACTTCGACAGCTCCTTGATGGGCGCCGTAAAGGACGCGGGAAGTTGAAGCACCGTGGTGATTACGCTCGCCAGCACAAAGAACAGCACAAACATGGGAAACGCGCGTTTGAGCGAGAACGTGCTTTTGGCGTCGCCGCCGGCCTTGCGCGCCAGATGCATCTGCCAGCATGCGAGGACCAACGTGATGGGAATAATGGCCAGCGTCCTGGTGAGCTTGACCACCGTGGCGCTCTCGAGCACATTGGCGCCGGGATGCATGCTGTCCCAAGCGCTCGCCGCAGCCGTTACGGACGAGGTGTCGTTGATGGCGGTGCCGGCAAACAGGCCAAAGCCCTCGTTGGTCAGCCCGAGCATACCGCCGAGCGTTGGAAACACGAGCGCCGCGATAACGTTAAACAGGAAGATGACCGAAATAGCCTGGGCAATCTCGCGATCGTCGGCATCGATGACGGGCGCGGTCGCAGCGATGGCAGAACCGCCGCAAATCGACGAGCCCACGCCCACAAGCGTCGCGATCTTGCTCGGCACGTTCATGACGCGGCAGAGCACAAAGGCGATGACAAGCGAGGTCGAGATTGTCGCCACGATAATCGGTAGCGACTGGGCGCCCTTGGACAGAATCTGGGAGAGGTTCATGCCAAAGCCAAGCAGGATAACCGCGTACTGCAAGACTTTTTTGGACGTATAGGTGACGCCAGCGGCGAGCTGTTCGCGACGATTCTTGGGAAAGACGAGCGCCAGAACCATGCCAAAGAGAATAGCAAATACCGGCCCACCGACCACCTCGATTTGTTTGCCGAGCAGCGTTGCGGGAATGGCGATGATCAGGCAGAACAAGACGCCTTTCCAGCGCTCGCGTACGATATTTGCCAGTTGCATATGGGATTCCTTCTTTCTATTTCACGTTTGCGACGGCTTATGATACGGCAACGTTGAGCACAATCCCGTACAAACGCAGGCAAAAATGTCGCAAAAGTTATCGGGCGGCGATTGAATTTCCACCGCAGAGAACTGATTCGCGGCATAATAAACAACTGACATATGAGTGTGGAAGAACGTTTGTGAGGCGCTATGGAAGAATCGATGCACATCGGCGAGCAAGAAACGAGCCTACAGGACCAGTCCTACCACACCATTCGACGCAAAATCGTCTACCTGGACTACAAGCCGGGCGAAAAGCTGGGCGTCAAGCAACTTTGCGACGACCTGGATATGGGTCGCACGCCCGTGCGCGAGGCTTTGGTTCGCTTGGCGCAGGAAGGCCTGGTGCGCACCGTGCCCCAGAGCGGCACCTACGTCTCACCCATCAACCTCACCCTTGCCGAGAGTGCCTGTTACATCCGCGAGCATCTGGAAAAGCAGGTGATTGTGGAGTGCTGTGCGCGCGCCACGTCGACCGGCATCGAGCAGCTCGACCGCGCCATCGTGCTGCAGGAAAAGGCCATGGCCGAAGAGGATCGCATCGGCTTCTTTTTGAGCGACAACCTCATGCATCACATGATTTTTAGCATCGCATGTCGCAGCACCGTGTGGTCGTGGCTCGAAGAGACCAATGCCGACCTGGAGCGCTTCCGCTGGCTGCGCGCCGCCACGCAGGTTCTCGACAATCAGGACATCGTGAACGAGCACAAGCAGATTCGCCGCGCTATCGCCGGTCGCGACCCCATCGAAGCGAGCTTTTTGGTCAGCAAGCACCTGCACATGATGTTCCGCAACCAAACCGAGGTTCTGGACCAGTTCCCCGAGTACTTCGAGACCAGCAAGCTCCGCTAACCTGCCAAAAAGGGACAGGTTTATTTTGGCAGGTTTTATCTGGGCAAACGCAGAAAAGGCCCGGCTCCGTCTTGATGCGGAGCCGGGCCTTAGTCGCTAGAACGGCGGAACCAACTACTCTACCGTGACGCTCTTGGCCAGGTTACGGGGCTGGTCGATGTCGCAGCCGCGCAGGATGGCGACCTCGCGGGCGAGCAGCTGCAGAGGAACGCTCGCCGTGATGGGGCTGAACACGTCGCGGACTGCCGGCACGCGGACGATGCAGTCGGCGATCTTGTTGATCTCCTCGTCGCCCTCGGTGGCAACGACGATGACCTTGGCGCCGCGTGCCTTGCACTCCATAAGGTTCGACACGGTCTTGTCGTAGGTGGCACTCTTGGTGGCCACAGCGATGACAGGGAAGCCCGGGTCGATCAGGGCAATGGGGCCGTGCTTCATCTCACCGGCGGCGTAGGCCTCGGCGTGCAGGTAGCTGACCTCCTTGAGCTTGAGAGCGCCCTCGTAGGAGATAGCGGCGCCCATGCCGCGGCCCACGAACAGCGCGGACTGCGCGTCCTTGCAGACAAGCGCGGCCTCGTGCACGGCCTCGGTCTGCGTATCCAGAATCCACTGGATCTGCTCGGCCGTATCGGAAAGCTCGCGGAACAGCATGCGCGTCTGCTTGGTGGTCAGGCGGTACTTGACCTGCGCCAGCAGCAGAGCCAGCAGCGTCAGGCTCACAACCTGGCCGATGAAGCTCTTGGTCGAGGCGACAGCGATCTCCTTGTTGGCCTTGGTGTAGATGACGCCATCGCTCTCGCGCGCCACCGGGCTGCCCACCACGTTGGTGATGCCAAAGACCTTGGCGCCCTTGATGCGCGCGTCGCGAATGGCGGCAAGGGTATCGGCCGTCTCGCCCGACTGCGACACGGCCACAACAAGCGTCGTCGGCGTAATGATGGGGTTGCGGTAGCGGAACTCGCTGGCCGCCTCAACCTCGGTGGGGATGCGAGCCCAGCCCTCAATGAGATTCTTAGCAATGAGGCCAGCGTGATAGCTGGTGCCGCAAGCGATCACGTAGACGCGGTCGATGTCGTTGAGCTCCTCGAGCGAAAGGCCCAGCTCATCGATGTCGAGCTCGCCGGCAGGCGTCATACGGCCAACCAGCGTGTCGCGCACGACGCGCGGCTGCTCGTGGATTTCCTTGAGCATAAAGTCGGGATAACCGCCCTTTTCTGCCATGTCCAGGTCCCAGTCGATGTGGATGACCTTGGGCTCGATAGCGTTACCGGCCTCGTCGGTGTACTCGACGCCTGCGGGCGTGAGCTTGGCAAACTGACCGTCCTCAAGCACCACGACATCGCGGGTGGCGTCGATGAGTGCAATGACGTCGGAGGCGACATAGGCGCCGGTCTCGCCTGCGCCGACCACAATCGGGGAATCCTTGCGGGCTACGGCGATCACGCCGGGCTCGTCAGCGCACACGGCGGCCAGACCATAGGCACCGACCACGTGGGTGCAAGCCTCGCGCACGGAGGCCATCAGGTCGTGCGTCTCGGCATAGGCCTCTTCGATCAGATGCGCGAAGACCTCGGTATCGGTCTCGCTCTTAAAGTGATGGCCGCGGCCCTCCAGCTCCTCGCGCAGCTCGGCGAAGTTCTCGATGATGCCATTGTGGACGATGGCGATACGACCGTCGCAGCTGGTGTGGGGATGGGCGTTAACGACGGAGGGCTTGCCGTGGGTAGCCCAGCGGGTATGGCCGATGCCGCAGGTAGCGTCGCTGTCGATGTTGGAAAGCTCGCTCTCCAGGCCCGCGACCTTGCCCACGCGGCGGATGACGTCGAGGTGCGCCGCGGCGCCCTCACCCACCTCGAGCGCGACGCCCGAGGAGTCATAGCCGCGATACTCCATACGCTTAAGACCCGTGACCAGGATGTTCTTTGCAATATCAGAGCCGGTGTAGCCGACAATTCCGCACATAGGATAAATCCCTTCGTTCGCGTGACTGCAAGACGTCCACGCACAGGGGGCGCTGAGACGTATAACGTTCGAGTATTGTACTCACGCAAGCGCAAGCTGATATACCAGAAGTGGTATCTCAACTTAGATACCACCCGATGCACACATGCCCAGCCGGTCCAAACCGCCACAATGGGGACAGGAACCTTTGTGGTGGTTTGGACCGGGGCGGCGCTCTGTCCCAGCGAAAGATCTCGATCTGTAACATCTGGGGCTCCGGAAGCCGGCTTAGTGTTACAGATCGAGACATTACAGTTCGGCCCCTGCACTATGTCTCGATCTGTAACAGGTAGAACCGGTTTTGCCGTCCACGTGTTACAGATCGAGACAATTGAAGGCCCAGGCAGCTCAAACCACCACAAAGGTGTCTGCCCCCTTCGTGGTGGTCGCGCTGGCAACGGCGTTTCCCCAGATAAACCTGCCAAAATAAACCTGTCCCTTTTTGGTAGGTTTGGGATGCTACAATCTGGCTTGTACTTGAAACGCATCAAAGGGGCCGCTATGGCAAAGGTAAAAATCAGCGACGTCGCGCGCGAGGCCGGGGTTTCGTTGGGCACGGTTTCCAACGCGCTCAACCATCCCGAAAAGCTGCGCCCCGAGACCCTCAAGCTCATCAACGAGACCATCAATCGCCTTGGTTACCTGCCCAACCAAAGTGCCCGTCAGCTCGCAGGCGGCACCACCAAGTCCTTTGGCCTGGTCCTCCCCCGTCTCGATCACGGCTTCTCGCTCCAAATTGCCAGCGGCGCCCATAACGAGGCCCGCAAGCACGGTTACGACCTGCTCATCGCCAACGCCGATAACGACGGCATTCTCCAGGACCATTACCTGCGCTACTTTATGGGCACGCAGATGTCCGGCGTCATGGTTCAGCCCATGGCGTCCCCCGACTGGCACCCGACCATGACTAAAATGCCCGTGCCGATCGTCCATCTGGATATCCACTGTTCCGAGCCCGGCTACTACGTGGCTGCCGATAACGAAGCCCAAGGTCGCATCATCGCCGAGCTCGCCGTTGCCCGTGGCGCACGCCATATCACCGTTGTGGGAAGGGCGGCATTTATGCAGCTCACCTTGCGCGTACTTGGCATCCACAAGGCCCTCGCCCTGCATCCCGATATCAAAATTGAGGTCATTGACGCCGGAGAGTGGAATACCGCAGCCGACGGCTACAGCATTGGCGCTCAGATTGCCGGGCGCTCCGGCGACGAGCGCCCCGATTTTGTCATCGGCCTGACCGACGTACTGGCGTCGGGCGTCATCTCGGCGCTGGTCGATAAAGGCATCTCCGTCCCCGAGCAGGTCCGCGTGGCTGGCTGCGACGGCAACCCGCTCGCCTGGAGCGGGTCGGTCCCACTCACCACGGTGGCACCCCCAGGCTACGAGATTGGCCGCAAGGGCATTCAGTTGCTCATGGAGCAAATCGAAAACAAAGCCCCGGCGAAGACCAAGCACGCCCGTATCGGTTCCGCCGCACGCATCGTCACCGCGGTCACGGCCGTCGAGGACATCAACCGCCAAGAGCTCGTACGCCCGTTTTTACTGGAGCGCGCCAGCACCCAGGCAAGCAGTCACACCGAAGCCACCGCCATCAACCTCGGCGCCTACCTTTAGCACACGGCCTTGACCGCGGCCGTCAGGTCGAACAACGTATCGAGCACGGCCTCGCAGCCATCCACCACGTCCTGCGGCAGCGGCACGATATCGGGAACGGCAAAGACATGGCAGCCGGCCGTGATGCCCGAGACGCAGCCGTTGCGCGAATCCTCGACCACGGCACATTCCTCGGGGGCAAAGCCCGCGCGCTCGCAGGCAAGCAGATACATCTCGGGATCGGGCTTGCCGTGTACGACGTCCTCGCCGCAGGTCACCGTCTCAAACTTATCAAAGAGGCCGACCATCTTGAGGTTGCGCTCGGCCGTAACGTGGCGCGACGACGTCGCAAGACCCACGTGATAGCCCGCAGCCAGCAGCTCGTCGAGGCACTCGGCGGCACCGGCCTTAAGCTCCAGATCGGTCTTGACCATCTCGTCGCGAATCTCCCTATGGCGACGATAGATTGCCTCAGCGGTTTCGCGGCTGCCGTAATGCCCATCAAGGATCTCCATGACATCGGGCAACGTGCGGCCGATAAACTGATGGATCAGCGCATCGTCAATCGCGAATCCCAGCTCGGCCGCGCCCGCCTTCCACGCCTTGATACCCAAACGCTCGGTGTCGACCAGCGTTCCGTCCATGTCAAAAATAACGGCCTTGATCATATCGGTCCCCCATCTCTTCGCGCTGCTGTACTCCCGCAACTTTACCGCACCTGTAAACTTGTATATAACGTATATAGCATATTGCACTTTCGTTACATAGATAGAAGTCTTATGACAAGCGACTCGGTAGGATTATAGTTTTCGACCGAGTACTCAACGGCAAGGATCGACTTATGCTTTCAGACACCACCGCACCCGCAGAGGGGCTTCAGGACAAACTCGCAGCGCTCGAGCAGCTGCTTTTAGCATACGGACGCGTCGCCATCGGCTTTTCCGGTGGCGTCGACAGCAGCTTTTTGGCCGCGGTCTGCGCCCGCATCATGCCCGCCAGCACGCTTCTCGTTCACCTCACCACGCCGCTCATCGGCACGCCCGAGCAGGCTTCGTTTGAGCGGGCGGTTGACGGGCAGGCCGATGAGGGGCCGCACTTCAAGCTTCCCGTACTCAACCTCTCGGTCGATCAGCTGCAGCTCCCCCAGATAGCCTGCAACGACGCCGACCGCTGCTACCACTGCAAGCGCGCCGGCTTTACCGCCATCGTCAACCACGCCAAGTCGCTGGGCTTTCCCACCGTCATCGACGGCAGCAACGCAAGCGACCGCGGCGACTACCGCCCCGGCATGCGCGCCGCCCAGGAGCTCGGCGTGCGCTCGCCGCTTATGGAGGTCGGCTTTACCAAGGACGAGGAGCGCGAGCTGCTACGCGCCTGGGGCTATCCTGTCTGGAACCTGCCGGCAGGAGCCTGCCTGGCCACGCGCGTCCCCACGGGCGAGGAGCTCACGCGCGAGAAGGTCGATGTAATCCGCACCTGTGAGGACTACCTGCACGACCTTGGCCTGGACCAGGTCCGCGCACGCCTCGTCGGCGGCTGCATGCATATCGAGGCCGCGCCGGCAGACGTCGCCAAGATCGCCGCCCTCGGCAGCACCGCGGTCAACGACGAGGGCAAGGCCCCGCTTCCCGCCGCCATCGAATCTGCCCTGCGCAACCTAGGCTGCGATCATATCTCCCCCGAGGTCACCCCCTACATCCACGGCAACATGAACCTTTAAGTTACGCCGTTTAACCTACCAAAAAGGGACAGGTTTATTTTGGCAGGTTTTATCTGGGGAAATATCGCGGAACCATCGCCTCTCTAGTATCCACCTAACTTCGAGAGACACTAGAGAGGCGACTCGGCTGCATCTACCTCTTCCGATAGCGGCGGTTGCGGCTCGTCGATGAACCCATTACTTCAATGAGTCCTTTATCCGCCATTTTTGGCAGATGGTAACGGACGGACGAAATCTTGACCCCCGATGCAACCGCTATTTCTCGCGCCGTCATATCCATTCCGGCGCTGAGAGCCTCCAGGATCCTATCCGCCGTCGAAGCTGACAATTCTCTGCTCATATCGATAATTTCAAACGTGTCTTTGCCACATTTTGACAGGACATGTTTATTGACAAGGCCCCCGCAGATCAGGCGAATGTCATCCGAATCCCACTTCAAAGCCTCTCGTATTATTTGAACATCGCATACGCACCCATGCTCCCGCATAAACATGAGCAATGTTTCCTCGCGATGCGTCAGTTCGGTGTCCACATGGCCCTGAATCCACATGCGGTTTTCAGCAAGCTCCGCCCCGTGCCGGGAAAGCAGCACCGTAAACGAATCGGCCTTAACGATAAATTTCGGCCTGCCAAGCGAACGAGACTCCATCTCGCGAATCATAGCCGGGATGCCAGATCCCTGACTTTCCGCAACAGCCCCCTCAGCATGCTCTAACGGCGTCGCCCCCATCAGACTCATGAGCTTTGGGTTTCGGCAGCGCGATTCCCCGTCCGCAAGATTGTCCACCGTCTTTCCGCCCCAAAGCCCGCCGGGGTTTTTGATCTCTATTCTGTCTGGGTAGATATCGACGCTCACGGCCTGCCCCACAAACATGGGCGAATACTCTCGATGGATGCAGGCATTCGCCAAGGCCTCGCGCAAAACCTCCTGGGGTACTTCCCAATCTTCCCTTCTACCAGCGCCTCGCACTATCGCCGCTTTGCGCAAGTTTCGTCCGATCGCAGCGAGGGCATCTTCGATGCAAGCCGGAATCGGGCCATCGCACAACTGGCGGTCAATAAACCGGGGTTGCCCAGGAGCAGATTTTTCCACATCGGAATGAACGGCGACATCGATCATCAGCTTGGGATAGAACTGCTGGGGGTAAATTCCCGCCGACAGCAGCCCCGCGAGCTTCACAGCTCCATCCTTTGTAGTGATATTGAGTCTGGCCAGCTGCTTTTCCAGCGTATCGGCCCCGCGCAAAACGCGCGGGGTCTGCAGCCGGCGATTTGCGATAATGGACCGCACGACATCTGAATCCAAATCCTCGACTGTTGCCTCCGAAACCACCGTACCGTCTGCATCACTCGGAAGCAACGCACTCTGTAGCTCATATAGCTCAGCGGGCGACATCTTGATATCTTTATCATCCACGCGCTTGTAGCTACCGTTCTGCACGCCGCGCGCGCCGATATAGCATGGCTTCGCTTTGAGCTCAAGTTCAAAGATGCGCACCAGAAGTACCTGGAGCCCGTCAACCTCGCCTCGATCAAGCTCATACCGTGGCGCATGGGTCACCACCGCCGCTGAGCCTCCGTCTCCGATACCCGAAACAAACTGGTCGTGTACCCTGTCGATAGCAAAGTTGGCAGAAGGAACAAATCCTCTGGCTTCGTTCAGGCCCAAAATAATGAGCCCGCCCGCAGTGTTCGCAAAAGCACTCACTGTCTCCCATACGTCTGCACTCAATTTATTCGTGCAGGCTTTAACTTCTACCGATGCGTCATCGGTCCCCCGCCTGCGAAGGCGCTCAACGATAAGGCCAAGAGGTTCATCCAACAGCATTGGCATTCCGTCTCTCTAAAACAATAGATTTATCTCTCTAGAGTTTAGTATATCTCTCTAACTTTAGAGAGATAAGCGCCTAATTTTAGAGAGTTATTTAGAGAGATGTATCAAATTCACTGCTAGATTATCTAAGGCCATCTCTCTAACCGACTTTCTCTTTAGAGAGACGTTTAGAGAGACGAGCGCATCTCTCTAACCATGTGCTCCGCTCTTTAAAGCGTACACATCCCAACCGTGCCATAAGTTGCGGCGGGCATTACCCCGCCAACCCGCCAAAAGAGGACGGGTTTATTTTGGCAGGTTTTATCTGGGAAAACGCAAGCGAGGCCACGCCGAAGCCACCGTCATCAGCCTCGGCGCATACCTTTAGCGCACGGCCCTGACCGCCGCCGTCAGATCGAACAGTGTATCGAGCACGGCCTCGCAGCCGTCCACCACGTCCTGCGGCAGCGGCACGATATCGGGGACGGCAAAGACGTGGCAGCCGGCCGTGATGCCCGAGACGCAGCCGTTGCGCGAGTCCTCGACCACGGCGCACTCCTCGGGAGCAAAGCCCGCGCGCTCGCAGGCGAGCAGGTAGATCTCGGGATCGGGCTTGCCGTTCAGGGTATCCTCGTTGCAGGTCACCGTTTCAAACTTGTCAAAGAGGCCGACCGTCTTAAGGTTGCGCTCGGCCGCAACGCGGCGCGACGACGTCGCAAGGCCCACGTGATAGCCCACAGCCAGCAGTTCGTCCAGGCACTCGGCGGCGCCGGCCTTAAGCTCCAGATCGGTCTTGACCATCTCGTCGAGAGCATCCCTGTAGTGGGCTTCGACCGTCTCGACGATTTCGCGGCTGCCATAATGCTCCTCAAGGATGTCCCTGACATCGGGCATCGAGCGACCGATAAACTGATGGACCAGCGCATCGTCAATCGCGATCCCCAGCTCGGCAGCGCCCACCTTCCATGCCCTCATGTCCAAACGCTCGGTATCGATCAGCGTTCCGTCCATGTCAAAAATGACAGCCTTGATCATATCGACCCCCTTCGCCGGCTTGCGTTACCGCAACCCTACCCCCACTTTGCAACTTGTATATAACGTATATATCATATCGCTCCAACCTGCTGAAAAGGGACAGGTTTATTTTGGCAGGTTTTATCTGGGAAACGACCTGCGGCGTCTCCTGCTAGACTGGTAGATTCGCAACCGACTAACCAGGAGCCCCCATGTCGCGCAAGTCCGCCTACAAGCAAGTACTTTCCATCGGCACCGCCGTGGTGCTGGGGTTTGCGCTGTTTACGGGATCGATCGACGGAGCGCCCAAGCTGTTGTCGCCGCAAAGCGATGAGCAGGCGGCGGCTCTGGCCGAGAAGCAAAGCGAGAGCCCCAACCGCACCGACGACGAAGCGGACTTGGTCGCCCGGCTCGAATCGGGAACGGCGAGCTCCCCGGACCCTCAAAACAGCCAGGACTCTGGCGATGGCTCCGATTCCGCCGCAACCGACACCGGCGACGGCGCTTCCGCGGACAGCGCCGCCACCCCCATCGACGAGGTCGAAAACCCCGATCTCAACCGCGCCCGCGGCGTATATCTCAGCAGCATTCCCGACTACGCCGGCAACCCCTACGTTGCCCTTCGTGCCGACAGCACGCACGCGCTCGGCACGCCATCATTCACGCTCGATGAATACGAACGCGCTGCAGAAGAGGGCTGCTTTAAGAAGTTCTCTAAACTCGACAGCCTGGGCCGTACCCGCAAAGCACTCGCCTGCATAGGACCTGAATCGCTCGGTCAGGGCAAGCGCGGCGATATCTCGCGTATCCACCCCGCCGGATGGCACCAGCAGCGCTACGACTTTATTCCGAGCCAGAGCCTCTATAACCGTTGCCACCTTATCGCTTGGTCGCTCTGCGGCGAAAACGCCAACCGCAAAAATCTCCTGACCGGCACGCGCTATCTCAACGAGACGGGCATGTTGCCCTTCGAAGAGCAGATCCTCGGCTATATCCGCGACACGGGCAACCACGTGCTCTACCGCGTCACGCCCATGTACAACGAAGAGGAACTCGTCTGCCGCGGTGCCCGCCTCGAGGCGCAGTCGGTCGAGGACCACGGCAAGACACTGTGCTTCCACGTGTACTGCTACAACCTGCAGCCGCATGTGCAGATCGACTACGCCACCGGCCGCAACCAGGCCTCGGGGGATTAGCCCCGAGCCACGACAAGAACCGATTTGCAACCCCACCGGGGATCAAAAAGGGCCGCTCCGGATCACCCAGAGCGGCCCTTGCATCGGCACGTATGTTACAGGCAACGTCACACGCTACTTGGCGCGGCCCTCCTCATAGCGCTCGACCAGCTTGGCCTGAACGTCATAAGGCACCTGCTCATAGCCCGCGGGCTTCATGGTAAAGTCGCCCGTGCCGCGCGTAATAGAGCGCAGGCGCGTCGAGTAATCCGTCAGCTCGGCCAGCGGCGCCTGGGCGATGACCACGGTGTCTCCGCGCTCATCGGTCTCCATGCCCGTCACGCGACCACGCGAGGCCGAGATGTCGCCCATCACGGCGCCGGCGTAGCTCTCGGGGATCGTCACCGTGATTTTCTCGATGGGCTCCAGCACCACCGGGTCGGCATCGGCGCACGCCTTGCGCAGGCCGATGCGGGCCGCCGCGCGGAACGCCATCTCGTTGGAGTCGACGCTGTGATACGAGCCGTCGTACACAGCCACGCGAATGCCCGTGAGCGGGTAGCCGGCGATGATGCCGTCCTTCATAGTCTCCTGAACACCCTTATCCACGGCAGGGATCAGCGAGCGCGGAATGCGGCCGCCCACGACCTCGTCCACAAACTCATAACCGTCGCTCGTACCGTCGGCGGTAATCATCGGCTCCACACGCAGCCAGCAGTCACCATACTGACCGGCACCACCAGTCTGCTTCTTATGACGACCCTGGGCACTTGCCGTGCGGCGGATGGTCTCGCGATACGGGATACGGATCGGCACGCTCTTGGCAGCGACCTTGGTGCGGTCCTCCAGACGATTGAGCAGGACCGAAACCTGTGCCTCGCCCACCGCCGAGATAATGGTCTGGCCGGTCTCCTCGTCGCGGTCGATGCTCATGGTCGGATCGGCCTTGCAAGCCTTCTCGATAAACGTGTAGAGCTTCTCTTCGTCGCCGCGATTCTCGGCCTCGATGGCAATGCGGTACTGCGAGTTGGGGAACTTAAACGCCGCAGCCTCGACCTTACCGGTAATCGAGAGCGTATCGCCCGTCTCGGCAGCCAGCTTGGGCGCCACGATGATATCGCCGGCATACGCGTGCCCGACCTCGGTCATGTCGCGGCCGCACATCACATACAGGTGAGCCAGACGCTCGCCCTTGCGCGTGCGCGCATTGACCAGCTCAAGGCCCGGCTCAAGCGTACCCGTCAGCACCTTGATAAAGCTGATGCGACCCTGCTGCGGATCGGCCAGGGTCTTAAACACAAACGCCACCGGGCGGTCATCGTCGCTCGAGATCTTGAGCGAATCGCCATCGATAAGCGGCATCTCGCCGTAGTCCGTCGGCGCCGGGAAGTACGTGGCAATATCGTCCATCAGCGAGTTGACGCCCTGCTCCTTAATGCAATCGCCCGCAAAGACCGGCACAAAGATGCGCTCGGCGATCGCCTTGGACAACAAGCCCTCAAGCTCTTCCTGCGTCAGTGTCTCCTCGCCTTCCAGGTATTTCATCATCAGCTCATCGTCGGCCTCGGCAACGAGTTCGCACAGGTGGTCGTGGGCCTGTTCGGCCTGGGTACGATACTCCTCGGGGATCTCCGACTCAACGGCTTCAGCGCCGTTGCAATGGCGCGCCTTCATGCGCACCAGGTCGATGATGCCGTCAAAGTCCTCGCCCTCGCCCCAGGGAAGGGTCACGGCGCCCAGACGCGTACCAAAGCGCTCCTGCAGCAGGTCCATCGTGGTCGCAAAGCTGGCCTCGGAACGCGACAGACGGTTTACGAACACCGCACGCGCCAGACGCAGGTCCTCGGCGGCATACCAGAGCTTAACCGTCGTAGGCTGCGGGCCGGCCTCGGCGTCGACAACAAACAGAGCCGTCTCGCAGACGCTCATCGCGGCATAGGCGTCGCCGATAAAATCGGGATAGCACGGGGCATCGAGCACGTTGATGCGCGCACCCTTCCAGTCGATCGGCGCAATGGTCGTCGAGATGGAAAATGCACGCTTGACCTCTTCGGGGTCATAGTCGAGCGTGGGCTTGGTGCCGTCGTGGCCGCCCAGGCGGGCGGTCTTGCCGGAAAGGTGGAGCATGGCCTCGGCGAGTGAAGTCTTGCCCACCCCACCTTGGCCTACGAGCACCACGTTCCTTACGTTACCGGTCTTGGGAGCACCCATGATGACCTCCTTGCAGGGCCGCGCGCAATGCGCGACGCCAACGGGGAGAGTTCGCGGTCGGTGCCGTCCCGGGAGCAGCATGGTCGGCAGCCGAGCCGACTCACCCTCCAAATGTCCTATGCCACCACCCTACCCTTGCATCCGCCTGTCCATGCACACCTTTCGGCGCACGTATGAATACAGACGGCGAGAGGCCAGAGCAAACGTGCGAGGCGATTATTAAACCCCATCGATACAAATAAAAGCCGCCGCAGGCCGTAAGACCTGGCGGCTTCGCCTCAATTAAAAAGTTGAGTAAATAGCTGAGCCTACCCCTCGATACGGCTCAAGAACTCGCGGGTACGCTGCTCGCGTGGATGGTCGATGACCTGCTCGGCAGGACCTTCCTCGACAATACGGCCGCCGTCCATAAAGACCACGCGGTCGGCAACATCGCGCGCAAACTGCATCGCGTGGGTCACGATCACCATCGTCATGTTCTGCGCCGCAAGGTCTTTAATGACACGCAGCACCTCGGCCGTCAGCTCTGGATCGAGCGCCGAGGTCGGCTCATCAAAGAACAAGATTTCCGGGTCGAGCGCCAGGGCGCGGGCAATACTCACGCGCTGCTGCTGGCCGCCCGAAAGCTCGCACGGCACCTTGTTCTCGTTGCCCACAAGCCCCATCTGAGCAATCAGCTCGTGCGCACGAGCTTCCGCCTGCTCGCGCGGGCGCTTAAGCACGCGGATCGGCGCGTCGGTGATGTTTTTCATCACCGTATAGTGCGGAAACAGATTGTAGTTCTGGAACACCAGGCCGAATCGCGAGCGCGCCTGCTTGGGCACATCGCCCTTCGCATACACCGCGCCCGAACCCGCATCCGTCGCGACGGCAAGGCCGCCAAACGAGAGCGAGCCTCCGTCGAGCGTCTCGAGCAGTGTGGCGCAACGCAGCAGCGTGGACTTGCCGCCACCCGAAGGCCCGATAATCGCCACGACCTCGCCACGCTTCACCTCAAGCGAGATATCCTTGAGAACCTCATTGCCGCCAAACGCCTTGCGCGCGCCTTCGATCTTCATCACTGAGTTAGTCATGGTAATAGTCCAGCTTCTTTTCGGCGGCGCCCAGCAGCATCTCGACCACAAAGTTAAAGACCCAGTAGATCAGCGCCGCGATTGCAAACGGCACCATGTTCACTTGCGAGGCAACCAGCGCCTTGGCCGTCGAGAACATCTCGCCCACGCCAATGGCAAATGCCAGCGACGTATCCTTGACCAGCGTGATAATCTCGTTGCCCATCGCCGGCAAAATGCGCTTAGCGACCTGCGGCATCACAATGTACAAAAATGTCTGCAGGCGCGAATAGCCCAGCACCTCGGCAGCCTCGTATTGACCGCGCGGAATAGACTGCAGGCCCGATCGATAGATCTCGGCAAAATAGCCGGCGTAGTTGATGATGAACGCCACAACGCACGCCGTCCATTTGGAATCGGGTGTGAGCGAGATGCCAAACACGTAGTACGGGGCAAAGTAGATGGCAAACATCTGCAGCATGAGCGGCGTGCCACGCATGACCGAAATGTAGATGCGCGCAATCCAGCGAAGCGACGCGATTTTGCTCATGCGCATAAACGCCACGGGGATTCCCAGTGGAATCGACCCGAGCAGCGTCAGCACAAACAGCTGCAAGCTGACCAAGAATCCCTGGCCAAGCATCTGCATCATGACTTGGATAGACAACCTACCCTCTCTTTCGCAACAGCAGAACAGCGGATCTTATTCTCAAATAGGCGCAGTGCCCAAGATTGCGAGCGACAAGCCCGACGAAGCGTACTTTGGTACGCGAGGAGGGTTTGAGCGGCAAGATCGGGTTCCTGGGAAAGCCGTTATTTGAGCACCCAATTATCGAAGGAAAGACCGTAATCTGCATACTTGTCGCAGAGGTCCTTAACCGTGCCGTCCTCGTAGAGCGCCTTGAGCGACTCGGTTACAGCATCGGCCGACTTGGTGTCGCCCTTCTTAAAGCCAACGGCGTAGTGCTCGCTGGACAGCGGCTTGTCGAGCTGTGTATAGGCATCGGGCTTGGCGGCGAGCTGATACTGGGCAATCGAAAGGTCGCAAGCCACGGCATCGACCGCGCCGCTCTCGAGCTGCATAAACGCCGTGTTGTACTCACCGATGGTATCGAGCGTGGCAAACGTCGCGGCCAGATCCTTCTGGTCGCCCTCGAGCACATCCTGCGCAGCGGAATCGGTCTGGGTGATCACGGTCTTGCCGGCAAGATCGTCCCAGCTCTTGATGCCCGCATCCTTCTTGACCACCAGCACCTGCTCGTTGAGCATGTACGGCTCGGAGAACGTGTAGTCGTCCTCGCGGCCCTCCATGGTAAAGCCGTTCCAGATGCAGTTGATGGCGCCCGAGTTGAGCAGCGTGTCCTTGGCATCCCAGTCGATGGCCTCGTATTTGACCTCCCAGCCCTGCTTATCGGCAACAGCCTTGGCCAGATCGAGATCAAAGCCGGTGTACTCGCCGTCGTCGCCCACAAAGCCGTACGGAGGATAGGACTTATCAAAGCCCACCACGAGCTTCTTGGACTCCGCGGCACCCTTCGTATCCTTGGCCGCGGCAGAGCCGGCAACAGAGCCCTTACCGGCACCGCCGCCACAACCGACAAGACCAAGGCCGAGCACCGTGGCGAGCGAGCCGGCTAGACCAACAAACTGACGACGAGACATATCGGTATTCATGGTATTCCCCCTTGGTGGCACTTTAGTTAAGTAAAGTGAGTCATGTAACGTTCAGAATCATACACTTTACCTTGATAGAGTACAAGGGAGGATTTGCCCGCCGGGTGCCGGGGCAGGGGTTAAGTTTGCTGCTCTACAGTCCTGCTCACGACGGAGGCCACATTAAGTGGCCTCCTGTTCGTGCGGAACTCGCGACAAATTAAACTCCGCGCCGGGCGCCACTCAGCCGGGAGACAACGTGCTCGGAACCTTAAATAGCCTCCTCTCCAAACGGGCACGTTGAATGCACGGTACAATTGCTTCGGACTTTTCTTTTATTAAATAGTGGGGTTAATTCATGGCAGAATCTCGTGCGGAGCGTAAGGCTCGTCGTGCTTTGATCGAGGCGGCTGAGGGGTCGGGGGAGAAAAAATCTTCTAAGAAATCCAAGGCGTCTCAGGATGCGAAGGGTAAGTCGGCCAAGGGCAAGGCTAAGGCCAAGCGTTCTGGCTCTCGTCGGGGCGGGGATAAGGCATCTCAGACTCGCCCCAAGCACTCGCATAAAGATCCGGCTTCGGCTGCGCGCAAGACTGTGGACCCCAAGTCTCCCTGTTCGATCATGAAAGCTTGCGGTGGGTGCACGGCGCTCAATCGTCCTTATAAGAAGCAGTTGGCGGCCAAGCAGGCTGCTATGGAGGAACTGTTTGCTGAGCTCTGTGAGCGCGAGGGCATAACCGTCGATCCCATTCGCGGTATGGGCGTCACCCTAGGCGACCCGGGCAAATATCCTGCGCCGCGCGGTTTTCGTCATAAGGCTGCCACTCCGTTTGCTCCCGGTAAGGAGGGCGCTGTCCGCTGCGGTTTCTTTGAGCGCGGCACGCACAAGATCGTTGCCGTACCCGAGTGTCCTGTCGAGGCGCCGGGTGCTCGTCAGATTCTCAACGGTATCGCTCGCGAGGCCGAACGTCTGCACATTCCCGCCTTTAACGAAGACAAGCATCTGGGGCTGCTTCGCTATGCCGTCGTTCGCTGCGGCTGGCGCACCGACCAGATTATGGTCACCCTCGTGACCGCTCAGCGCGACTTGCCGTATGCGCAGGAGTTCTTTGAGGCCGTCGCCGCACTCGATCCGCATATCGTCACCGTTGCCCAAAACATCAACGGACGCCCCGGCAACGCCATTCTAGGCGAGGAGACCCGCATCGTGCATGGCGCCGAATGCATGCGCGACCAGCTGCTCGGCTGCGACTTCGACATCTCCCCCACCGCGTTCTATCAGACCAACCCGCAACAGACCGAGCTGCTCTACCAGCTCGCCATCGACGGCATGGACCTGCGCCAGGGCGACGTGCTTATGGATGCCTATTGCGGCAGCGGCACCATCGGCCTTTGCGCCGCAAAGGGTGCCCAGGACAAGGGCATTGGCATCATGCTGCTCGGTGTGGAGCGAAACCCCGCGGGCATTGCCGACGCGCGCCGCAATGCCGAGCTCAACGGTCTCACCCGCAGCGCTTGGTTTATGGCCGACGACGCCACCGACTACATCCTCGATGCCGCCGACAACAACGAACGCGTCGACGTCCTTTCCATCGACCCGCCGCGCGCCGGCTCCACCCCCGAGTTCCTCGAAGCCGCCTGCGCACTCAAGCCGCGCCGCATCACCTATATCAGCTGCAACCCCGTGACCCAAGAGCGTGACCTGCACCAGCTCCTCGATGGAGGCTATCGCCTGCTCAAGATCACACCGGTCGACATGTTCCCCCATACCGACCACACAGAAACCGTCGTGGTCCTCGAGCGCCGCTAATCCACCCCAGTAGATTTTTGGGACAAGAAGGGGGCGACCCATCTGGGCCGCCCCCTTTACTTGGTTTATGAACGCCGTTACATGCCCTTGCGCAGGTCGCACACGCCGGCTGCCGCCATCTCGCGCAGCAGCGTCTCGCGATCGCGCGTCACGATCAAATCCAGCGGGAAGTGAATCTCGTCGAGCATCTTGCGCGCGTGATCGAGCTTGCCAATGGCCATGCCAATGTGGGCATCGGTCGACACGCCAATGCCAACGCCCAACTCGGCGCAGCGCTCGGCGATCTTGCGGCATACGGCCCAATGCTCAGTGTCGGCACCGTGCTCAAGACTATGGTTGTTGATCTCGATAATCTTGTGCTTGGCCTTAGCCGCCAACAGCACCTCGTCGATATCGAACGGCACGCCCGAGCGCCCCGCATGCCCCAGCATGAACACCTTGGGGTGCTCCAGGGCATTGATGTACATCTGGGTCGTTTGGGCGAGCGTCGCGCCTTCGGCAAACTGCGGGTTATGCACGCTTGCCACCAAATAATCCAAATTACGCGTCACCAAATCGAACAGCGAATGCTCACGACTATACGAATCGCCGGCGATATTGAGCGAAACGGGAATGTCCTCGCCAAACAAGCTTCCGTCCAGCGAAACGATATCGGCCTCGGCGCCGCGGAGCACCAGCACGCCGCTCCAAATGCGCGGCCAGATATCCTGGTTAATAAAGAACTGGAAACTGCGCAGGTCATTGGGGCAAGGCGTTACCATCGAGCTGAAATGATCGGCGGAACCGAGCACCTGAAGGCCACGCTCCGCCGCCCAATAGATGTTCTCCTCAATGGTTGAGTACGCATGCGCGGAGAACATCGTATGAGTATGGATATCACAGGAAAGCAGGTAGGGCATCAGGTCTCCTTGTCCAGCATGGCCGTCGCGTATATTCATTGTACGCATAGCTTTCGGCAGTCGTAAAACTGCCTCATCCCAATCACACAACGGCATAGACAACGGGGTCTGGCTTAACACCAAACCCCGTTTCACGTAAAACATTGTAAGCAGAGCGCTTTACTTTTAACGATACTCGTCCGCCAACTGTTTCCAAGCGGGTAGCGAATTGATAATCGTTTCGTAACTCACGCAATAACCCAGGCGGAACCAACCAGGCATGCCAAAGCTGTCCGAGGGCACCGCAAGCAGCTCATACTTCTTCGCGCGCTCACAGAACGCATTCGCATCGGGCTCCAGTGCCTTCACCCACAGGTAGAATGCACCATCCGGCTCAACATAGGTGTAGCCGTACTCCGCTAGTGCGTCGGTAAGCGCGGTGCGGTTGCGAGCATAGGCCTCGACATCACTCGGCTCATCGATGCAATCGATGATCACGCGCTGGAAGAGCGCCGGTGCACACACGAAGCCCAGCGTACGGGCGGCACCGGCAACGGCGGGCATTAGACGAGCTGCCTGAGGATTCGTATTGGGAACCAGGATCCACCCGACGCGCTCGCCCGGTAGCGAAAGCGACTTGGAATACGAGTAGCACACGATGGTGTGCTCGTAGATCGAAGGCACCCAAGGCACCTCGGCGCCATAGACAATCTCGCGATACGGCTCATCAGAGATGAGCATAATCGGATTCTCGGGATCGCGCTGAGCGTTGGCCTCGCGCAGAACATTGGCCAGTCGCGTCAGCGTGTCGCGTGTATATACGGCACCGGTCGGATTGTTGGGCGAGTCGATGATGACGGCAGCCGTCTTATCGGTAATCGCCTTGAGCACGTTACTCACGCTCAGCTGGAACGTATCTTCATCGGCGAGCGCCTCAACACACGTGCAGCCGGCCTTCTCAATCCACACGCGATACTCCGGAAAGTACGGGGCGATAACAACAACCTCATCGCCCGGGTTCGTAACGGCATTGAGCGTGCAGGTGAGCGAAGCCGCGGCACCCACCGTCATAAAGACGTCCTTGCCCTCATAGCTCGTGCCAAAGCGACGGTTGAGCGAGTCGGCGACGGCCGCTCGACATTGCGGCAGACCCGGCGCAGGCGTGTATCCATGCAACTGGTCGCTCGGCAGCTCCAAGGCCTTCTTAATGGACTCAGCCACGGCGGCAGGTGCCGGAACGCTCGG
>URKH01000003.1 GCA_900548255.1 uncultured Collinsella sp.
AGTTCTTGTTTGCGCCGACGGTGCCGTCGCCGCCCAGACCCCAGAACTTGCACTCGATGGTGCCGGGAGCTGCGGTGTTGGGTGCATCCTCGGCCTCGGGCAGGCTCAGGTTGGTCACGTCATCGACGATGCCGATGGTGAACTCGCGCTTGGGCTCGTCCTTCTTAAGCTCCTCGAAGACAGCGAACGCGGACGCGGGAGGCGTATCCTTGCTGCCCAGGCCGTAACGGCCGCCGACGACCTTGATGCCCGTCTTGCCGGCCTCGTAGAGAGCGGAGACGACGTCCTGGTAGAGCGGCTCGCCGATGGAACCCGGCTCCTTGGTGCGGTCCATGACGGCGATCTTTTTGACGGTCTCGGGGAGAACGTCGACGAAGTGCTTGATGGAGAACGGGCGGAACAGGCGAACCTTGACCAGACCGACCTTCTCGCCGTGAGCGTTGAGGTAGTCGATGACTTCCTCGAGCACGTCGCAGAAGGAGCCCATGCACACGACGACACGATCGGCATCGGGAGCGCCGTAGTAGTTGAACAGGCCGTAATCGGTGCCGAGCTTCTCGTTGATCTTCTTCATGTAGCCCTCGACGACGGCAGGGAGCTCGTCGTAGACCTTGTTGCAGGCCTCACGGTTCTGGAAGAAGATATCGCCGTTCTCGTGGCTGCCGCGGGTGTGCGGGTGCTCAGGGTTGAGCGCGTGGTCGCGGAAAGCCTGGACGGCGTCCATGTCGCACATCTCGGCCAGATCCTTGTAGTCCCACATGGCGACCTTCTGGATCTCGTGGCTGGTGCGGAAGCCGTCGAAGAAGTTAAGGAACGGGGTCTTGCCCTCGATGGCGGCAAGGTGAGCCACCGGCGAGAGGTCCATGACCTCCTGGACGTTGCCCTCGGCGAGCATGGCGAAGCCGGTCTGACGACAGGCCATGACGTCGGAGTGATCGCCAAAGATGTTCAGGGCGTGGGAAGCGACGCAACGCGCGGAGACGTGGAAGACGCCCGGGAGCTGCTCGCCCGCGATCTTGTACATGTTCGGGATCATCAGGAGCAGACCCTGAGAAGCCGTGTAGGTGGTGGTCAGAGCACCGGCGCCCAGCGAACCGTGAACGGTACCGGCTGCACCTGCCTCGGACTCCATCTCGACGACCTTGACCGGGGTGCCGAAGATATTCTTGCGACCCTGGGCCGCCCACTGGTCGACATGGTCGGCCATCGGGCTGGACGGCGTAATGGGATAGATTCCCGCTACCTCGGTGTACGCATACGAAACATATGCGGCCGCCTCGTTGCCGTCCATAGACTTAAACTTACGCGCCATATACCCCTCTCCTCTCATATAGGTATACAGGCCCCGGCGATCGCCGGGATGTTGGCGTGATGGGATTTTCGCTGTTGCTTCCAATCATCTGGCAGGCAGGCTCAGCAGCAGGTACATGGCGTGGAGAGAAGGCATGCCGAGGCGAGGAGGGCTGCACGCGCTCCACAAGCCCAGCTACCCGTCTTGCACATGACCGAGCGCCGCAAAGGCCGCATGCCGGATGCTCCCGGGCACGCCCCGGCGATGGGAAGCGCCCGCAACGGAAATCCGCATGCGGGTTTATTGTACCCCGCCGTCAAGTGTAATTTCGGCAAATATAGGCGGGCGGTAAAGGTTTACCTTGGGTGACCATCAAGGGCAAAATTGATCCTTCCGTCACCGAGGGACCAAATGGCAGCTGCGGTGAAATAGGAACTGTTTTTGCCGGCCGTAGCCTTAAACAGCCCCTATTTCACCGCAACTTATTTAGGAGATGAGTCAGAGGGCGCCGAGGAGGATGGCGTAGGTTGTGGATTCTCCGAGCTTGAGCTCGTCGCCGGGGTTGAGCTGAGCGGAGCGGCCGGGCTCGACCTGGATGCAGACGTTCGTCGCGCCGTTTACCACCATGGTTCCGTTGGTGGACGACAAGTCCTCGACGTGCCAGATATTTTGAGCATCGCACCAGATATGGGCATGGCGGGCCGAGACGTCGTCGGTGATGCCGCCCTCCCCCGTTGCCAGCGCGCCGATCTCAACGCCTTCCTCACTCGGCTGAATCCAGCGCGGGACGCTCACCACGTAGCCGTTTTGCACGCACAGCAGTCCCAGCGGATGCGCCGGCGCGACCTCGTGCTCGCCCGCGACCGAAGATGTGCTCAGCGAGCGCGGCGTCGACGTGTCGCCGCCACGGGTCGCATGAGCGCGGCGGCTCGCCCGACTTGGAACTAAGGCGGGCGTGAGAGCAAACGGCATAGGGAACGAATCTTGCGGATGTACTCCTCGACGTCAGGCAGGTAAGCCCCACGAAGTCACCGGGGAGGCCCAAGCGGCCCGGCACCACTTCCAGATTCTGACCAGGGCGAGTCGTTCGCCGGTGGCTGAAGGCTCGCTCCCACCCAAAAGGGGAGATTCGCGTTGTTCCCCAATCGCTCTCGCATCTTTCATTTTGCTCGAGGTGGGCTATAAAAACTTTCCTGGTGAAAGGCGGCGATTGGTTTCCTTTCTTTCTAGAGGAGCGCGCCTGTAATCTGTTTTCATCCTAAATCAAGTTAAGATCGGACCTTCCAGAGGCAAGTCGACTCAAACTGCGAGGCTCCATGTTGGAATAAAGAGCGCTGTCGAAGTGCCAACAACACAAAGCTTGCCAGTCTCAAATAGAACCTTTTGGGAGTCCGATTGGGCCGCACACCGAATCCCCGCTGGTGGTTTTTTATAGCTGCGCAACAATAAACAAGGTTAGTGCCAGTCCAGCATGAAATTGAGGAACGTATGCATTTTTTTCTCAGTAAGTGATCGTCGTTACTGCTTCGATGAGGTCACTCGCAATTGCTTTCAGGTTGACCAAGCATCAGAAGATGCGCTTCGCATATTTGAAGCATCGGGAAGAACGGTCAACTCGAAGTTGCTAACAAAGTCACTTGCTGCGAAAGGCTACGACCAAACGACCATAGCAGAACTTGAAGACGACATTGATGAGTATCAACGATTGTCTGAGCGGACTTTCTTAACAAAAGACACGCCTCGAAAACTTAGATCCATCGAACTCCACGTTTCACATGCATGCAACCTTGGTTGTAGTTACTGTTTTGCCGGTAAAGGAGATTATGGAACGTCTCCTCTGCTGATGACAGACGAGATAGCCTTCAAGGCGGTCGACTACCTCGTCGCAAGTTCATCGGAAAACGAAACGCTTGCGATCGTCTTTTTTGGTGGGGAACCCATGATTAACGAGCCGCTGATATGGAAAACGGTCGACTATTCAAAAAGAATATACCCCAATAGAACCTTTACCTATTCTATTACGACCAACGGAACGCTTTTGAATGACACTGCTGTGAATTCTTTCAAGGAGCACGGGTTTTCTGTTCTGATTAGTCTCGATGGTACAGGATGCAAGCACGATGCATCGCGCCCGTACAAGACGGGAGGCGGCTCTTTCTCCGATATCGACAAAAACGTTCGTCGTTTTTCCGAGTCGTTCCCCTTCGGCGCAAGAGCGACCTTAACAAATAATAACTGTAACCTTGTTGAAGACTATCTTCAGTTTAAAGAGATGGGCTTCAGAAGGATTTACTTCTCGCCCGTGAGCTCATTCGATGAGAATATCAAACTCGACGAACACTCATTAAGCAAAATCAGGGCGGGCCTAATAGATTTGGCGGATCAATATCTCAAACAGATTGATCAAGGGGAAAAGCCCTTGTTTAGAACATTGAAAACTGCAGTTGATTTGATTATGAGCAACAGGATCGCCTTTGTCGGATGCGGGGCTGGCAGGCGTTTTATTTCCGTGACTCCCGAAGGGGACGTATACCCCTGTCACAGGTTTGTCGGGATGATGCGATTCAAAATGGGCAACATCGTCACCGGAATTGACGAAACTAGGTATATTGAAAACTGGAGTCAGGGTGTCGAAAAAAGAATTGACTGTACGGACTGTTGGGCTCGGTCTTTCTGTGGTGGGGGCTGTAGCTGGGAGGCTGCAGGCGAGCACGGCTACTTGCCCAAGAGTCTACACCCTGCATCATGTGAATATAGAAAAATGTGCTACGAGATGGCTTTTGACCTTATTTCCCGCCACTCATCTTCGCAGGAGAAAAATCAACGAGAAGCTACTGTATCGGAATAAGCGGTTCAGCGCATTGCTGTCACCATTGTGGAGGTGTTCGTTCTTCTGATTACCGTCTGCGAAGCTTATTGCTACGTTCGCCGAAACCATTCTAGAAATATGGTGAACTAGACATCTTGGTTTATTATACACAATATTGAGGTTTTTCTGCACTCAAAGGGAGGTAGTCGTGAAGCATATTCATCCGATTAATCCAGGAAGTGGCGACGAGGCAGGCGTGAAGCCGATGTCTTTTGACTGCCTCTTGGGCATTACTGACATCTGTACTGTTTATGATAAAGCAGATGGCTGTGGTGCATACGATTACTGCGACTATGACATGGATGGCGGCAGCATCTGCGTTGTAGATCACTGTGGCATTGATCAAACGTAGTCTCTAATTGGATTAAGGTGAGGAGCTGTTATGAAGCATATCCATCCTGTTGGTTCAAATGAACATCCTCCCGTTGAGCCTTGTTGTCTTGGAGTTGATATATGCAATTTTTACGACATCGCCGAGTGCCCTGTTGCGGATTGGTGCTATGTCGATAAAGAATCAAGCTGTGTTTTGCCAGCAGATTGGTGCGATCCAGTTGACGAGTAGTTTTGTGGCTAGGAACTATTTGGTCCAATTCAGAATAAGATGGGAACAAATACCAAAATCTCGTGTCTGGGAGGAGTTATGCCATTATTGCAAGGTCTCGTTGGATTAGCCTTTATACTTGCGTTATATCTGGCACCTTTTTTAATTCTATTCTTCATTATCCGACTCTTTCTTCGGAGAAAATAGGAGTGTCACGCAAACATTAGCGTAGCTTTCTTCCAATATGAGCCGAGCATTGGCAAGTGGAATAAGAAGCCCGACCGTTCGCCACATGAAAGTGATCGGACGGGCTTCTCTATTTAACCCGGGCCGCCACCCATAGCGGCTTTCCAAGCGTATTCTCAGTGCAAAGCAATCGTCAGTTTAATCCTATGCGCTGATACCGCATTTCATTTGTTCGGCTCGAATTCTACGGCCTGGCAACCCTCGCACTCTCCGGCAAATGGATTGAACGCGAAGGCAGAGATGATGTGTGCGTGGACATCGAGGCTGCTGTAGGCAACATACTGGGACATGGACCCCCGCTGCGCGTGGTATGCGGCCCGGCATATTCATTGCCGTCCAACCCCGTGTAGTTGCAGCAAAGGGTGGAACCTCAATGCTCAGCTCATGTTGTCCGTGGGACACGAGAATCGTAAGTACACTTTGGTGCGATTCTCACGCTGATACTGAGCCACCTGGAATAAGATACGTCGCGACAACACTTCGCTTCACCTCTGTCTCGACAAGATGACGTAGACTAAAGTTTCCTTTAGTAAGAGAACGAGAACTATATCTGAAAGCGTTGCGATGGCGTGAAGGCACCGAGTCCGAACCGCCTGAATGCTACGTGCATCTGCATCGCCTTTTTGTTATCTCTGCCAGTTTGGTAGCACTACACTTGTCATCATTTACCCTGGTACATGCTGCCTAAATCCACTACCCCTTCTACCGCGCCGACCATCTCGTCATCGTGAGAGACAACGATGATCAGCTGGCTTTGCTTGTTGCGCTTAACATAGGCCGCAAGCTCGGCGCGGCTTACAGCGTCTAACCCAGTCGTGGGCTCGTCGAGTACCAAAACTGACGACTTGCGTGAAATCGCCGACCATAAGTACACTCGGCGCAGCTCACCGCCCGAAAGCGCGGAGCAACGTTTCCCGAGCAACTCCTTCACGCTGTTTTCCAGCGAAAGTAGGCCATCTACACCCCGGTGATAGGAAGAAAAGGGCGTGTCGAAATACTCTAACAGCTCTTTCACCGTTTCGTCCGGCGCGAAGCACGACTGTGGGCAGCACGATATCTCTCTCGCACGTATGTAATCCAAGTCGCATTCTTCGATTGGCACGCCGTTGTATTTTACTTTGCCTTTCGATGAGTATAGCCCGAGCATCAAGTAAAGAAGTGACGTCTTGCCTCTTCCGTTTTCCCCAACTATGCAATATGTACCAGGACCGGAAAACTTGAAAGAAAACCCGCCGAGGACCTCTCGGACAGATCCGTCTGGAAGGGCAACCGAGAATTCCAAATCAGATACCGAAATGTCATTTATTTCATCGAGTTTAGCTAAATCGGTCCGATTCCACCCCGATCTCTCCTTTTCTCTCGTCGCGATAGCCGTCCTATCCCATGATGCTTTGGCATCTTGATAGGATTTGAACAATGACATCATACTTTTCAAAGTCTTAAAGAGAACCGCGAAGTATGTACCGATGATAGTGTACTCGCCTATTGACATAGTTCCGTTAATGATTCGTACTCCGGAAACAACAAGTATCACCGCTTGAAACAACGCTGCGAAAAGACCATCGAGCGATGTCAGAGAATATGATAGCTTTCCGGAGCGCAAAACTTTGGGAAAATAGCTCTTAAACCCAGCGTCGAGCGCTTGTTCGCTCTTGCCGTACGAAGATGTCAGTTGAATGTTGAGAATCTGATTAAGCTGCGATGCAATTGCGGCGTAAAAGGCGCTGTCCGCCTCTTTCTTCTCATACGTGACCCTATACAAAAGTTTCCTCAACCCAGTAATTACACAGAAATACACGATGAGGAGAATGATGGAAAACACCGCGAGAGTTGAATCAATTGACCATATGATAAGCAATACGATGGGAATGGCTACAATGGACAGCGGCGCACTGATAAAATTCGCCAAAACGAAGGATGAGACCACGCTGGAGTCGGAAATAATCCGTTGCGTTGTATAGGCTGGATCGATGGTCCGACTCACCAAGTAATCGTCTCTTTCAAAACGCAAGACGGCCTCCCTGAGAAGATCAAAGGAAAGTCTCGTGGTTATGCGAATGGAAAGTGTTCCTGCAAATAAGTAAAGAGGGTGGAGAAAACTCCTATTGACGCAACCAGGAGCGCGAAGAGTACGGCGTCTCTTTCGCTGCGGTTACCGAGAAGAAAATCTAAGAATTTCCCGTTCACGTATGGCATGGCATAGGAGAGAGCGGTTCCAATCACCGTGATAGCAATGAAGACGAAAGCCCCTTTTGCTCTGATGAACCTCGAGAGAACGCATCGAATCAAGGAAGGCCCCAATCTACCCGCCACAAAACATCAATCACTGATACCTTACACCTCAACACAACAGGAGCGAAGATTTGCCAATGAGACTGCTTTAAGATTGCCTTGGGCCAATACGATCTCAAGCTCTTCCTACAAGAGAGTCGGAATCGGACATCTCCTCCGACGAACCTGGCAATCGGGCGGTTGAAATATCTTTTTCAACCGCCCGATTGCCACAATAGATTTGAGCATCCGCCCACAAACGTCCGCGTTTTATACCCATCAAATCCTTTGCCTTTTGTCGTCTAGACTAGAAAAATCGCTCGAAATAACGCAACCGGCCTGCTCGCTTGAAGAAACCTAAGCCCGTAACGTAGATGTGCAAACTTCCGAAACGCCTTGCGCGGCATAGTGCGTATAAACTTCGTCAACCGCCTCAGAAATATCTGAGTATCGCGCCGGGTCAAAAGCATACGATGTCGCAGCTATACCCTGCACCCATTCGGAACGCGGATTAATTGAATAGCCACACAGCATCATCATACATGCATCTAGACCTGATTTCCCAAGTATCCGACGTATTGATGAGAGCATCGCGGGTCGCCCCTGCACCATCGTCGTCACCCCTATTAGCAGTATTTACCGTTTTTCTCTAAATGCGTATCGCCACCCTTAAGAATACGAAGTGTTTTATCCAGACCCGATTGTCCTCCATCTCAAACGAAGGGATAAGGAATCTCATCCGGAATCGGCAGTAACGGAGGATTCACAACGACAAGCGAAAAACATGAGTCATCTCTCAGAGGGGAGTAAAGGCTCCCCTCAAGCACCCTAGTTTCGTCATCCAAAGAGTTGATGGCAGTGTTTTTCTTACAAAGGTCGACAACAAAAGGGTTGATTTCTACAGATGTTACATCCATGCCACAGTTGGTAAGTATCAGGCCCTGTATTCTGGGGCCAGAACACAAATCGAGAGCCTTCCGTGCGCTCTGCGGTGTAAGGCGCCAATCTCAGCAAATCTGTCCCACAATACTGCGCTGAAGAACAAGACGGAACCCCTGAGCCAAACTCCCCTATACCTTATTAAGGCTAAGACAGGCAAGTTCACGCACCCGGCATATTCCAGAATAACATCCTATTGTTTTAGATGCTCTACAAGCATGAACAGCCGCGAATCGGAAAGATCTTCTAGTTTCGCCCCGACTGACCGCCAAGGGCCAAAATGGCCCCTCCATCCCCGGGCGACTGGCTCTGGCGCGCCGAGGAGTGTCCCCAAGTGCCGGCAGAAAAGAAACGTCCCTATCTGCCGGCTAGAGGGCACCGAAGAGGATGGCGTAGGTAGTGGATTCGCCGAGCTTGAGCTCGTCGCCGGGATTGAGTTGGGCGGAACGGCCGGGCTCGACCTGAATGCAGACGCGCGTGGCCCCGTTTACCACCACGGTTCCGTTGGTGGACGACAAGTCCTCGACGTGCCAGATATTTTGAGCATCGCACCAGATATGGGCATGGCGGGCCGAGACATCGTCGCCGACGTCGGTAATATCGCCCTCACCAGTGGCCAGCGCACCAATCTCAACACCCTGCTCACTCGGCTGAATCCAGCGCGGGGCGCTCACGACAAAACTGTTTTGTACGCGCAGCAAGCCCAAGGGGTGCGCCGGAGCGGGTTCGCGTTCGCCCGCGGTCATCGACATGCCAAGCGAACGCGGCGTGGAGGTGCCTCCGCCACAGGTCGCGTGCGCGTAGTCGATGGCATAGTTCACCGAGGACCGCACATCCGCCGAACAACCGACGGCGACAAACAGCACCAGCACGGCCTCGGCGCGCTCGGCGGGCATGAGTTCCGCCGCCTGGGACAGGCGATCGAGCGCGTTGCGATAGAGATTCGTGTCCTGATGGCACTCTTCGAGCGCGCGTACCATCGGTTCACCTGCAGGACCGCACACCATATTGATCACAGCCGTGGAGTCCATGGGATTTCGCTGGCGCAGGGCCAGTTGCGACATAATACGCGCAGCCGAGGTACCGTATTCGGCAAAGTAGCGCTGCTGAAGCGTGCCGACCGGCGCGCGAACGATAAAGCGGGAAACCCAAGAGCGATCGGCGGCTCGGCTCTGCGGGCTGCGGCCGTCGGCGAGCGGACGGGACGAAAGCACCAGGCCGCACAGCTCGATATGGCTCAGATGCGCCGCGCGCTTAAAGATGTCAAACATGGCCCCGCATGGGGTGAGCTTAACTTGAGATGCCATGACCTAGGCCTCCTTGGTCGTAGAAATAGAATCGGACGATACTTCGACAGGTCCGCCAAAAGTACGGGCAGCTGCGGCTCCACCGGCAAGCGGAGTCGCCATCTGGGCTTTTGTGCGTCGCGGTGCCGAAACGGGAAGTTCAAAGGCAAAGCCCATCGCAAGCAAAAACCACGTAAGCGTATAGGTTGCAACCAGAGCGGCAACAAGGCCGCCCATCACGGCGCGTTGGGAAAATACGCTACATGCAGCCACAACCAGTACTGGAACCTCGCAGGCAGAAAGCGCAAGCACACCCTGCAGGAACCCCGAGCGCCGATTGCGCGCAAGTGCCCCCGCGGTAACGCCGGCTATGCCTGGCAGCGCCAACGCCAGTGCGGCAATAATACCCGGTAGCGTCCCAGACCACACGAGCGATCCCAAAGTCGCCGTCACGCGAGCGCCCGACGCCAGCAGCGCGGCCGAAACCACGACCACAGCCCAAACCACGCCACAGACGACCGTCGCGCCGACCATCAGCGCGCGACGAACCGCACGGCCAGACGCATCCATGGGGCACGGCGTGAGCGGCTCGCCGCGGAGCGAACGACCGACATTTTGCGCATAGTGGTCACAAAACGCCGAGAGCGCCGCCTCGACCGCCGCCGGCTCGGGACGATCTTTTTGATGGCTGGACAGACAGGCCATCACCACGTCGAACAGCTGGGCATCGACAAACGCCAGCGCATCGCGTAGCTCTTCGGAATCCGGCTCAAGCCCTAGCTGCTGGGCCTGCTCGGCCGCGGCGAGCGCCACATCGGGCTCACGACGAAGCAGCTGAGTCAAATCACAACCGGGCGCATGGGCACCAATGGGATAGTCGGGCCGCGTGTCCATCTTGAGACGGTAGGGGCTCGCGATGTCGCGCGTCTTTTTGCGCGAACCCGAGGTGCCCGAAGTGCTCGGCGCGGCTTCGTATGGCGCGACGCCGGCAATGAGCTCGTAAACCGTGCTTGCCGCGGCATAGACGTCAATCGCCGGCGACATACGCAAAGCGCGCAGATCGGGAATATCGTCGGTGAGCATCTCGGGCGGGGCGTAGGCCACCGTCGCGCGGCGCAACGTGGCATAGCGCTCGGTAAACGACGCCTTGCCGCCGGCGCCGGCCACCGCAGAGGCGGGCTCGAGCGCCAGCGACGAGCCAAAGTCGATCAAGCACAGGTCGAAGGCGCCTTCGGCAAGCTGTCGGTCGAGCGGCAGGCGCGCCGTGCGCACCATAATATTAGCGGGCGAGATATCGCGATGGACGAACCCCTCGCCTACCAAGCTCATGCGGCAGAGCAGATCGAACAGGTCGCGACCCAAGCGCGCCGCCACGAGCGGCGACAGACGCCCGGCATCGTCCACGGCAAGGCGCGAGCGCAGGCGAGCGAGCGTCTCGCCCTCGACCCACTCCATGACAATCGCGGGCACGCCGTCGACCTCGCCCCACCCGTACAAGCGGGGAAAGCCCTTAAGGCCCGAAAGGGCACGGTGGCATTCGTATTCCTCGCGAAACGCCGCCTTGAACTTGGTGACCAGAGCCTCGTGGGCGACATCGTCATCAAATTCGTCGCGCGTTGGCAAGATGAGCTGCTTGAGCGCCACGGCCTCGCCCTGCGCGTTGACGGCACGCGTCACGCGGCCGATACCGCCGCGGCGCATGGTGGCGTCATCGGCAAACAGCATCGTAAAACGGCGCAGGTAGGCGGGAAGCTCGTCCGTGCCCAGGGCGACGGCCGGCTCAAACCCATCGACGCGCGCCAGGCGCAGGCCCACCATGGGATCGTGGGCAAGCGATTGGCTTGTGGCGGAAACAAGATTGGTCATCATAGAGCGATCGCCGCCACATTGTTATTGAAGTTGCTGAGCGCGACGTTATCGTCGCCGTAATGTCCGACCCATTGACACAGGTTTGTGTAGCAGCCCCAAAGGTTGGCGAATTGTCGATACCACTTTGACTGGGGAGGAAACGTCTGCCGGCCAAACTCGGCACGGATGGCAAACATGTCATTCGCCAGGGTGTCGCACGGTCCGGTATCGCCCGTGGCGTTATAGGTCGACACCACGCTATTGGCGCGGGCGACATAGCCATCGAGCATGTTGTATTTGGTCACGAGCCAACTGTGGATACTCTCCTCCTCGGCAGCTGAGAGGCCACCCGAGCCCGTGTCGCCGCCGGCGCCGCCGTCCGTCGAGCCATCACTCGAAGATCCGCCGCCAGAAGCGGAGCCCGAACCGGGACCGCCGTCCGAGCCCGCCGAACCGGTGCCAGAACCGGCCCCATCCGAGCCGCCGGGTTTACCCGCCTGCTGCGTACCCTGCTCCTTCTGCTGCTCCGCCTTGTTAACGATAGATGCCACGCTGTTGTTGGAAAGCTTCGTGATGACCTTGGTGTTGGTGAGCACGATGGTCTTGCCGTTTGCCAGCGTAATCTCGTTGTCCGATGTTTCGGGACTGTCCGCATCGTCGCCACCGAACACAACATGCGAGACCACGCTCGCCCACGCATATCCAGTTGTCGTTCCCAAGTCGCTTTTGGCCTTGCGCCCAATATGCAGCTCGCGTGCAGCATGCGCCTGCACCATGGACGGCACCGTCATGCCATAAGCCGAAACACCGGCTATGGCCAGCACGAGCGAGCAAGACAGCAGCACACACGCCCGAGGCGCCAGGCCCAGCCGGCGTCGCATGCGCACCGCGGCGCCATGCTTTGTCTGAGTGCCCCCGGGCCGCATGCGTTCTCCTTCAACAAAAACACGCCGCTCAGGAGCGGCGCATTCTTTCATATCCACATTTGAGTGTATCAGCGAACCCAAAAGGTTGCGCAACGAATAGGCAAATACGAGGTGCGAGCGGACCCATCCACGCGATAAGCGGATGAAAAGCAGGTTTGTTGCACAACAAATAAATGAACGCGCACCCAATTATGAGTGCCCCGTGCGGCAGGCCGACGGGACATGCCGCGAAGCTGACGCCGCTTAGATCGCGCGGCGGGCCTCGATAGCGCGGCCAAGCGTAAGCTCGTCGGCATACTCCAAGTCGCCGCCCACGGGAAGGCCGCTCGCAAGACGCGATACCTCAACGCCCAATGGCTTGATGGTGCGGGCAAGGTAGCTCGCCGTGGTCTCGCCCTCAATGTTGGGATTGGTGGCGATAATGACCTCGTGGATGTCCTCGCGGCCCAGACGCGCCAGCAGCTCGCGGATATGCAGCTGCTCGGGACCGATCTTATCCATGGGGCTGATCACGCCGCCCAGCACATGGTACAGGCCATGGTAGCTGCCCGTACGCTCAATCGCCTGGACGTCGCGCGGCTCGCCCACCACGCAAATGCGAGTGGTATCGCGCATCGGGTCCTGGCAGATGGAGCACTCGTCGGCCGTGGCGTAGTTAAAGCAACGGCTACAAAAGTGAACCTCCTGCTTGACCTCCAGGATGGCCTCGGCCAGGCGGCGGGCCTCCTCGGCATCGGCCTCGAGCAGGTAATAGGCGATGCGCTGGGCCGACTTGGGACCAATGCCCGGTAGACGACCCAGCTCATCGAGCAGTTTTTGCAGACTGTGATTCGCACTCATATATATGCGTGTCTTAGAACGGCATGCCCGGGATGTTGAGGCCGCCGGTGATGGCGCCCATCTGCTTGTTGGCAAGCTCGTTGACACCGCGGACGGCCTCGTTGACGGCAGCCATGATCATGTCCTGCAGCATATCGACGTCCTCGGGATCGAGGGCATCGGGGTCGATGGTGAGGTTGACGAGCTCCATCTCGCCGTTAACGGTCACCTTGACCATGCCGCCGCCGGCAGAGGCGTCGACGGTCTGGGACTTAAGGTTTTCCTGCGCGGCGGCAAGCTGCTCCTGCATCTTGCGAGCCTGCTTCATCATTTGCTGCATGTTCATACCGGCCATGATGGCTCCTTTACGTGCGGCCGCGCGACAAGCTGCAAGGGCAGCCGGAGCGCGACGGGACTTTCAAACTCAAAAATCGTACCACGGCGCGGGGCAAGCAAGCGGGGCGGACACGCTACCTCAGTCGATATACATGTCCTCTAATACAAACCACGCGCAAAGATTATGCAAGGCCGAATTATGCAAGGTTGCATAATATCGCATACTCAATCTAGTAGAGCCGAATCCGGCATTTCATGTGTGCCACTAAATAGCTAAATGCCAAACCGCTGCTCGAGGCGGAGCACATGGCGGCAGGGTATAATTTGATTGTCATAAATTGCAATTTGGAGGTGCCCCGTGAATGTCCCAGCCGTACTCCAAAACATCCGCTCAAAACACCCCGTTGCATTTTTGCTTCTCTATCTCTTTGTCGGCTGGGCATTACTGGTTATCATCACCCATGCCATAGCCTTTGGAGCAGAGCTGCTGGTAGCCAGCTCGGACCAGCCCGTCGTCAAATGGGAGACGACCGATGAGTGCGCCGACGGAACCCGAACCATTTACTACAACAGCCCGTCCCTCTACCAAGAGTTCAAGGTTAAGATAAAGGACTCCAAGATTGTCGATGCCGAACTGGGCTCTTTATTTACAATCGGAGCAACCATCAACGCCGAGCAAGTCGAGTACACAGACAGTCGTGCGACGTATCGTGTCGACCTCAGCACCCTAGGACGACCGTCGCGTACCTGCCTGCTCGAATGCGAGATGCGCGGCACCACGCTACACATGTCCGAAATACAGATGCGCCCGGGCAAGGGGTTCTCTTCTTGAGCAGTATACCCGCCTGCGCAGCTACTCCACCGGCTTGAAGATGGTGGACTGGCCGAAGACGCTGCGGATGAGGGCTTTGGCCTCGTCCTCGGTCTGCGGGATGCTTGGGGCTGCGCCTTGATGGCCGAAGGGGCTGCCCGCGCCGGGGTTGGACTCCCAGGGAGCCGCAGGAGCGTCCTCCTCTTTGGGGGCAGTTGCAGCGGGCTTGGGCGCGGACGCCGCACCCGGCACGTCGAACGGGGGCAGATCGTCCCCGCCGGCATCGGCAGCAAAACCGCCGACCATGACATCGTCGTAGGGAACCTGCTCGGATTCCCATGGCGCAGACGGCGCGGCGGGCTGAGCCTTGGGAGCGGATGCGCGCTCGGGCGCTCGGGGTGCGGGCTCGGTCGGGAGCTTGCCCGTGGCAGGAGCGCCGGCGGGATTGTCCGAGCGCAGCCAGGGGGCCTTGCCCAGGTCGGATGACTTGGGCGCGGGCGAGGCGGGCTTGGGCGCGGGTGTCGGAGCAGCCGGTTTGGCCGTGACGGGCTTAGGCGCCGACGGGGTCGGTGCCGCTACCGGTGCTGCTTTTGGCTGCGTCGCGCTGGCGCTCGAGGATGCAGGGGCCGCCGAGGACACGGGTTGCGGGTCCGCAGATGCCGCAGCCCGTGCAGATGGAGAATGCTCCTCATGTTGAGGAGCCGGCGTGCCACCCCCATCCAGGACATAGTCGACGGTACGACGACCGAAGACCGCGCAGACCGTCGGCAGGACCACCGACTGCGTATCGGCGCGACCGAGCATCTTGATGGCAAAAGTCGAACCCGCGGGGAACGAGACCGTGAGCTTGGAGCCGTCGTCGGCCGTGGCGCGAGCGTTGAGCAAAAGCCCTGCGTAGGAAGCCTGACGCGCCTTGACACGCTCGACAACCTCGGCCCATTTGCGCTGCAGCTCTCCGGCATCCTCGACCGCGGGCGTCTCGGCAGTACCGGCGGCGGCAACCTGGGCGGCATTGTTGGACCGGGGCTTAGGTGCCGGAGCGGTGGCAGGCGCGGGGGCCGCAACGGGCTGAGGCATCGGAGCCGGCGCAGACTGAGGTGCAGGCGCTGCAGGCTTGGAAGCTGACACGGGCGCAGGCTGAGCCGCCGGAGCGGCAGCACCACGGTCCCAAGGCATACCGCCCTGGCGCGCGGACGTACCAGCGGGGGCAGCGGATGCCGCCGGAGCGGCAGCACGGACGCCCGAAATGAGCGTCGGCTGCTGGGCAGCAGCGGGTACGGATGCTGCAGGCGCGGCGGCCTGAGCAGCAGCCACGCTCGCCGGTACCGCTGCGTTGGCAACCATGGCCTCCAAACGTGCCACGCGCTCGGCCAATGCCTCAATCGTTAAATCAGCCTCGGGACGTGCCAGACGCGTGCAGGCGATCTCGAGCACCAGGCGTACGTCGCTCGCGCCCCTCATCTCCAGTGCAGCATCGTCGAGCACCGTCAGCACGCGGGCCAGGCGGTCGGCCGGATGCCCGCCAAAGGCAGCAGCCTCAGCAGCAAGCGTCTCGGCCTGCTCGGAGCCGCCCTCAAACAGCTCGGCACGGGCGCCGGCAACGCATGCCACGTACACGTCGCGCACGTGCGCCACCAGGTCGCGCGTCAGTTCCAGCAGATCGTTGCCTTCCTCGACCTGCGCGCGAATAAGCCCATACAGATCGGCAACATTGCGATCGGCAATGGCGCGGGAAAACTCGCCCAGAATCTGGTCCGAAACCTCGCCTAAAAGCGAGCGGGCGTCGTCCGCATGCACAGAACCGTTGCCAAAGACGCTCAGCTGCTCCAGCGTGGAGAGCGCGTCGCGCATGCCGCCCTTGGCATGACGCGCCACGATAGCCAGCGCCTCATCGTCGTAATCGAAGCCCTCCTGCTCGCACACGTATGCCAGGCGATGCTCAATATCCTCGTTGCCGATGCGATGGAAATCGAAACGCTGGCAGCGCGAGAGGATGGTCTCCAGAATCTTTTGCGGGTCGGTGGTGCACAGCACAAAGATCACGTGTGCCGGCGGCTCCTCGAGCGTCTTGAGCAGCGCGTTAAACGCCGCCGTCGTGAGCATGTGGACCTCGTCGATGATATAAATCTTGTACCTGCCACGCACCGGGGCAAAGTTGACGGAGTTGATGATCTCCTCGCGCACGTTGTCCACGCCCGTGCGGCTTGCGGCATCGAGCTCGTAGACGTCCGGATGGTTGCCCTCGGCAATGAGTTCGCACTCCTCGCAGGTGCCGTCGGGCATGCAGCCGCTCGCACCCTCGGCGCGCGCCGTCTCGGCATTGCGGCAGAGCAGCGCCTTGGCAAGAATACGCGCCATGGTGGTCTTGCCCGTGCCGCGCGGACCGCAAAACAGGTACGCGTGGGACAGGCGCCCCTCGGTGATGGCGTGCTCGAGCGTCGAGACGATATGCTGCTGGCCCACCACGGAGTCGAAGGTGAGCGGGCGATACTTTCGGTACAACGATTCCATGGGTGCTCCCCCGGGTATACTGAGTCTTGTTGCCGCGACGGCCATGCGGTCGCACGGCATACTGCATTCATAATAACCCGTACGGCGAGCCCGCCGCGATAGGAGTCCAAAGAGCATGGCAGACGCAGAGAGTAACCTCGTTCCCTCCGAAGCAGCCGACCAGATCGAGGTCGCGCTCGAGAAGCAGGCAGCAGCCGATAACGGCATCCTGTACCTCAACGAGTACCAGTACGAAAACGACCTCGTCACCGACTTCGCCCGTCTGGTCGCCTCGCCCAGGCGTCGCGGCTCCCTGTATGTCGCCGCTGTGATCGCCGCGCTGCTGGGTATTGGCATGCTGGTGGCCGGCGGCAACTGGATCAAGTTCGGCATCGTGCTGATCGTGTTCGGCGCCTTTTTGGCCTGGTGGAGCAAAAACCTGCACCACACGCTCGCCCGCGACTTTATCGATGCCGTCGAGGCCGACGAGTCCATGGGCGGCCGCTATCGCCGCGTCGCCGCCAACGAGACCGGCCTGATGGTCTGGGGCAAGAGCGGCAAATCGCAGTTCTTCCCGTTTGAGAAGCTCGACCACGTGCTCGACGGCGAGCGCATCTTTGTGGCCATGTTCGCCGACCAGGGCGTGACGATCCCTAAGGACACCTTTGTTCGCGGCGATGCCGAGCAGTTTGGCCCCTTCCTGAAGGCGCGCATCAACAAAAAGCTCCGCATCGAGACCAAAAAGAAGAAAATGAAGACCGAGAGGGCCGCAGCCGAGGCCAAGCAGGGCGACAAGGCCGACAAGCCTCAGGACAACAAGGGCAAGCAGCGCAAGCAGAAGAAGAGCAAGAAGAAGCGGTAGGGTCGGCCGACACCGAAGGCGCCCGTCCCGCGTCATTCCGGGACAAAGCGCGCGGAACCGAGCGCGAGCACCGCCGATGGACCCATCTCGCCGAGCTCTCGAGCTATTTCACATCAAACCTAAAGAGCCTTCGCTCCGGCAGATCGGTCATCTTCATCGTATAAGTCCCAGGAAACGCCTTCTCAAAACGGACGGTTTCGTAATCTTCAAAGTAGTCGTTGGTATTTTGCATCATAAACGGGACAAGCAACTCGTTCTCTGCCCCCACCTGCACGGCAAATGCTGGAGACCCGCCTAAAACCGGCATCGCCTGACAAATTAAATCCGTATTGACCACAAAGTCGTAATTTGGAGAAGACTCTGGCACAAGATGCCAAAGGTACGTTTTGATTCCACCGTCTTCGTTATCCCTGTTCCGCACGCGCATTTTAACCGCAATGACGCACTTACAATTAGCGTCCTTCAGGCTCGTCTCAACATTCACGTCTCCGTATTTTGAATAGTCGTCATGAGACCGTCTAAGATATTCCCGTGGCGTCATCAACGCCGCATCATCCACGCAGAATGAATATCCCGAAGTTGGGCTGTCCTTCGAACCAAAGTATGCACCGTCCATCGAAAGCCATTTCCCCGCAGGATAATACTTCTCAGGAATCACCGTTCTATTGGCGTTAACAGCGCTTATCCTTGCACCAACCGCACCAATTACAGCGCAACCGCAGAGCGCGAGCGCGGATCTCCTCGTCAAAAGAGCCGATTCCATCTCACTCACAGCCTTTCCCGCACTTCGGCGATGGCGCCATCGCGCATGCAATAAACCCTATCGGCAAGTTCCGCGAGCACTTCCCCGTCATGGCTAGACAAAAGAACCTCACGGCCCGCTGAAGCTGCCAGCGAGACGACGCGCTTGAGCATTTCAACGCCCGCTTCATCGAGGGCATTCGTTGGCTCATCGAGAACAAGCAGCTTCGGCTTTTCCATAATTGCCGCAGCTATCCCCAGACGTTGTTTCATGCCGAGCGAGTAAGTCCGGAACTTCTTCTTCTCGTCAGCATCAAGCCCCACAAGTCGCAGAGCAGAACGGATATCCTCATCGGCAGCAACACCTTTGATCTTGGCGATGAGCTCCAAGTTGTCATAGCCGGATAGGTAGCCCATAAAAGAAGGCGCTTCGATCAGCATTCCCAGACTTGGCGGAAACGAAATATCCATTCCAAGCCTTTGTCCATCGATAATAATCTCGCCTTTAGTTGGCTTAATTAGTCCACAAACCGCTCGCATGAGCATGGTTTTGCCCGAGCCGTTAATGCCCTGAAGCCCGACAACGGTGCCCGGATTTATCTCGATAGACACATTGCGCAAAACGTCAATTTTACCGATTCGCTTCGATACGTTTTTAACGTTTACAGCCATACCGTGCCCTTCCTTTCTATAAAATCGGCTCGCCAAAACCAAAATCCGCCCATCAATAAACAAGCCGCCATGATCGCAAGTGAGACCAGCGCACTCGAAGCCACCGAGACGCCCCCTTTCACCATTCCGTCCCAGCGCAGAAGCATCAATGCGTTTCCCAACAACGCGCAATGACTTGTATATGCCGAGCAAATCAAATAACTCACGAGCGTCACAAACGCGACCGATGGCCCAAATGCAAATCCAACTGCAAGCTGCATAAAGGCAAGCGATTCAAAAGCAAGAAATAGACCCGCGAAAAACGGCAGTCCATCCGCTTCGCTCGATGTAAGAAAATCCTTGCCTAAGCTTACAAGTTGAAGCGACTCGCTATGTATAACCGTGCTAAAAGAGGCGCCCGTTGCCAAACTCCAAAGCACAACAGAGCAGACCACCACGAGCAGTGAGATTGTCGTTACCACCGTAACCAAAACAAACCGCGACACCCACCACAGCCACCTCGTACGGCACCGGACAAGCGTCTGCAAGCCGAACCCCCGCAATGATTCGACTGAATAATCGAGGGTTGTATAGAGAATGAGCAGGGTGAGAAACAGCCAGCCAAGTGGAGGAACGAACATGGCCCCCGGCCTAAACTCAAACGGAGTCGACCCGGCAAAAACCAGCGCGAAATTATCTGCAAACCCCAATATTTCCGTTTTAGTACCATATATCACGGACAGTCCATACGCATAGACCAAGTTCGCAATCGACATGACCGCCATTGCAATAAAAGCAACAGCATTCCTCTTCAATACGGTTCTCAAATCCGCCGCGAGCAATCGAAACAACATCAAATCACCTCGCGCCTCTCCAACACCTTCGCAAAAAACAGCGAAACAATAAGCAGGGCTACGATCTCTACAATCCCCGCTCGAATGTCGGGCCAGTTATTGAGCGATTCCGATCTAATGCTGTTGAGAATGTTGCAGTTGAATCCAATACACTGCAAGACGCTAAAAATCCAGTCATTAACAAAGTGCCACGCAACCATGAGTAGATACGGAACGATCACAGCCTTGACTCTGCTGCGAAACACAACCGACAGACCGGTCACGGCCATGGATAAAACCCCCAGCGTCACTGCATCGAACAGCGTATAAACCAATACGTAGAGCAAGGGCTGAGTATAAAAAAGAAGAGAAAAATAGCTGTGCAAGTAAAGGCCAACGTATGTCGTTTCATCGACCCGGGGCATATACGCGGGAAACAACATCGATACGATGAGAAAATTAACGGCGAGCGGTACGGCAGTTACAACAAATGCCGAGAGGAATGACGAGATGAGCTTCACGTTGATATAAAGCCTCCTCGACACGCGCGTACATAGTTGGGCGTCGTAACCGTTCAACCGCTCAGCCAGACATGACCAGGATCCCGCCAAGAGAGCGAGCAGCGGCAAGATGTAGAAAAAAATAGTCGCCGATAGTGGCGCATTTGCGCTCACGACTATCCAGTTGCCGAAACTACTCTCGCGCGTTTGTCCAAGATAGTGCTGCGCTTGCAGGCCAAGCCCATAACCGAAAGAGAGTAGATTATTCCGCTCTTGATTCAGGTAACACCACGACTCAACAGCAGCCGCCAACGCGATCAAAACGCCCATGACGAGGGAGGCAGCAAACAGCGGGCAGCGGAACGTCTTGTGCAGCTCGTGCCGCAGGACTCCCTTATTGTTAATCATGAATCCTCCTTCCCGCCCAGGCCCGCTGGCCCGGGCGGGTATCCATTCAAACTACGCCGGCAACTTCGAGAAGCGCCCAACGCAATCAGGACTCCAGACTCCATTAACGGTGCCATAGCCAGACTCAGCCCAAGCCGTCAGACGAGCCGCTGAACGCCCGCTCTCGCGAACCTGGTTGTACATCTCCCACTTTCCATAATGGTTGGAACGATATACGCCCTCGGTGCAATTTGCGCCACCGCTACCGTTTGTGTTGTAAGCTCCATCCACATACAAACGAAGTGGCTTGCCCGAATACCCCAAGATGTTGATATAGAGCGAGGAAGAATTGTCTTTCCGGCGATAGCCCGTCGCGCTTGTCCCGGAACATTGGAAACTAAATCCCGTATCCGCGTTGTTAACACAAGTCGCTATTCCGCTGTCGGCATTCTGCGTAACGCTTGAAACCTGAGAAGTGTCAAACTCCTCCTGAGCAAACGATACGATAGGAGCCCCCAGGGAAAGCCCCGCAATAATCGCAAGGCTCACTCCGATGCGGCCAATGGCGTTCTTTAACTTAATCATGACCTTCTCCAATCAAAAGCGGTTAACAATGCGTCGACGCACGGCAACCTTTGCATGAATGGAGAAAGATGTCTGTAAACACTCGCTATTGAGTTGATAATCCAGGCGTTTACACGTTATCCACCTGCGATAACAATGAAATAAGCTCCGCTTTGTTCTTGATCTTCAACTGGCGATAAGATGCGGATCGCAACGCTTGCACCGTAGATGCAGCATAACCTACGTCCTCCGCAATGGTCTTTGTCGTTGCGCCCTCTGCCGTCATCAGCAAAATTTGCGACTGAACATCAGAAAGGGAGCGCGATGTAAGCAAAGCCAGCTGGCGCACGCGAGCCGTTTCGGTGAACCCATTCGCACGGTACTCCAAGACGGCCCTCTCGTTCTCAACCGAGTGGGCGAGCGCGATGTGCGTGACGAACATGGGCACAGACCAGCAGACGACCACCGTTGCCACGACGACATTGACAGCCGAACTATACCCCAACAGCGACGCAAGGAACAGCGGCTCGAAAACCATCAGATCCTGCGCCATGTTGAGCAAGACGACCCAGACAGGAGCCGTCGCCCCAAAGCAAAGCATCCATACCCCAAGCATTTTGCGCTGCGGACAGCTTCGCAGCACTACATATGTGAGCAGCATCCCCGCCAGCACCACGAACCCATGAATTCGCCCCCTACTGGCCGCATAGATTGAAGCAGCGACACCTATTGACACCAATGGCACGATAGCCCGAGCACGGGCATGCACCTTAAACGGACGCAGCCCAACAGCGAGCGAAGCTGTAGACGCCACGCCGCAAAACAGGACCGGCACAGCCATCAACGGAACGCGTATGCACCTCCATGTCGAGATATAGATAAAAGACCATTCCGCAGCAGACAGTATCGCCCACATGCACGGACCTCCGAGCTCAATCGCCTCACCTGCTCTATCCAGCGCAGCTTCACGATTCGGTTTTCCACCCGCGTAGCGTAGCGACAGAAGCAGTCCGAGACCCAATGCATAGCTTGAGAGAGAAAAAGCGACAGCCCACGAAACACCGGATCCCCAATCGCTATCCGCCATTACCAACGGTCCAGCCGCAAGGAGGATAAAAAATAATGTGAGCAGGTATCGAAACAGCCGGCGCGTTCGAGCTGATGCCAACATATCGTCAGCATGCCGCTGCGGCAGCTCAGGCCCTACAGTATCACCCTCACCCGCAAACAACGCCACGAGCTCGCGTGAGCCCGCAACTGACGCCTTCCCGTATGCTCGGTGAAGCGTTGTTCGCACCGTCGATGGCTTCGTATCCGTCTCCTTGGCAATTTCCGCCGGCGTTTTCCCTTTGAGCAGCAGTCGAACAAACTGCTCTTCTCTAGGCGACAGGGCAGGGGAAAACGCCTCCGCATCGAATGGGTCAGACGCGTGGGCGATATCCGAATTGTTGTCCCGTTTTCTCCTTAGTAACATGCATACGAAGGCAGCGGCGATAGCAGACCCCATCGCAAGCAATGCAATGATTGCGGCATCGCTTGCGAAGTATGCCGCCTCAACAGCCGGAACAAGGCCAATAGGGACTGCCACGAGCACAGAACGGGCAAACACGTCGCTCTGCCCCCGACCAAAGGCGCGGGAGCAGCGAAACAGCGGGGCCACAGCCAATGCGAGATAGACCAATGGAATTAAAAGCGCAAGGCCAATTGATGCGGCCGAAACAGAGGGTATCCCCCATGGCTCGGGGACAATTCTCCATGAAACTCGACAGCAAAACAGCAGGCAAGACAGGACGGCTATTGTTTCTGTAAAAATCGCGTTCTGCAGGCGACGATTCTCTCTTTCGTCGGTCGGCGTCGCCCCCTGCGTCAAAGGAGAGCCCGCCGTGTCCCAAATAACATATGAGAGGAGCAACGCCCCAGCAAAGCACGAGACGCACGAAACGCCATGCAACAGCCAGATCGGTGCAAACACGAATGGAATAGAATCTCCGCGAGCATAGAAGGCCAAGTCAACCCACTCGGGAACCGTTGCAATAACACCAAGGAAAACACCGATAGCACCGAGATGCCTCGGCCGTCTCATTCCCCCCTTGCATAGCGCAGCACCATGAACAAACGCCGCGAGGCATGCGCCCAGGATAACGAGCCAGGTCATTGCACCTGACGCCAGGCCGATTGAAGATGAAAACCGGTGATAAGGGGTGACCGCCATTACGACAAGCGCAATGGCGCAGGCAGATGTAGCAGAACGGCGGGAAAAAAGCATATGGCCTCCATAGCGTGTCATTATATCGCTCGAGCCGCTCGTTTATCTCTGTTCCCACACCAGCCAGCATCAACGATTCAGGCGAACTCCAATCCGAGCCAGATCACGGTCCAGCTTTTGTCCGCAGCCCCCGCTCCAAAATGGGATGCGGTTTCCTTTTGAGCGCCGGTTCGGAAAGTCCGTCCCGTTCCAGGCCATTATTCTGGGATGCAGCTTCCGCAAGCTGCCCCCTTTGGAAAGCGCATCCCATTATTTGGTTGAAAACCGGTCCCCCACTTTCCGAACGAGCCGAAACGACCCGAACCGATCGGGCCACCTCATCCCCGTTTCCTCGCCATCTGCCCGAGCGTGCTACACTAGCAGCATCTATGCCACCGCGAACGGCTTGGCCCCGCGCCCGCCGCTCGCAAACGAACTTTAAACGCACGAGGGTTGGCCATGCCGCTTTTCTCGCAACATACCGCCCGGTTCTCGCCGGACGTTCCTTTGGAGGGCACCAGCTCTCGCGAGCTGCTCAAGCGGTACCAGCCGCTCGAGACGCTTGCGACCGGCGGTTTTGGCTCCATCGAGATCTGCCGCGACACGCACCTGCGCCGCCGCGTCGCCATTAAGCGCATCCCCCTTATCAACGGTTCCGGCATGCCCGCCAGCGACATCATGGATGTCCTGCGCGAGGCGCACACTGCCGCTATGCTTCAACATCCCAATATCGTGCAGGTTATCGACTTTACGCACGACACCGCCTATGCCTACCTGGTTATGGAATATGTCGATGGCATGTCGCTAGCCGAGTTTTTGCATCGCGTGGACGGCCACTCACTTACCTTCGACGAGGCCGCGGCCATTGCCGATGCCCTGGGCCAGGCGCTCACCTTCGCCCATAGTAATGGCGTACTCCACCTGGACATTAAGCCCGCCAACGTGCTCATCGACCACTCGGGCAATGTAAAGCTCACCGACTTTGGCATGGCGCGGCTGTCGTCCGCCGGTGGCTTTGGCGGCTCGCGCGGCGGCACCATCGGCTACATGCCGCCCGAGCAGCTCGATATCGAGACCGGCACGGTCGACGAACGCGCTGATGTCTTTGCCCTTGCCTGCGTTATCTATGAGGGCTTGTGCGGCAGCGCTCCCTTTATGGCGGCCACGCCCGCCGACTCGCTCGACCGTATCATCGGCGGCGCCACCTATCCCAGCGAGCTGATACCACACTTTCCCCCGGGAGCCGAGAGCGCGCTCATGAGCGCGCTCTCCCCCATGCCGCAGGACCGCCCCAGCAGCATCGAGACATTTTGCGACCAGCTCCTTGCCGGTCTGGGCAGCGTACGCGAGGGCCGTCGCAGCTTGGGGCAAATGGTTGGCGAGCTTTCGGATGACGAGCAGGAGCTCGACGATATCGAGCCGTCGTACTACGAGGACGACGCCATCGAGGTCGACCCCGCACTCGGCTGGGCGGGCACGCGCTGGAACCATGCGCGCGACTACACCATGCGCGCTATCTCGGCGCTAGCGTGCGGCACCTTTAGCTTTTTGCTGATGCAAACGGCTGGGGTCGCGGCGCTTCCCGGCCTGGTCATTGCGGCTATCGCGATCGGAGCGGCGGCCGGCCTGGCCCCCCAGATTGGCTCGGCCATCTCGGCTGTGGGCTTTTTGGTGCTCATGGCAAACGCCACCATGCAAGCACAGGGCGTCCTGTCGATGTTGCCCGTCGCGGTGATCTTTGCCGCTGCCATGTCCGGTTGGTGGATCGCCTGGGGTCGCACCGAGGCTGCCGCGAGCTCCGCACTCACCTGTGCACTCGCGCTTGGCTGTCTGACCGGCAATACCTTCCTGGCAGCTGGGGTCACCGCCGGCGTCGCGTCATTTTGGCTCGGCCCGGCAAGCGCCGCCGCGGCAACGGGCATGGGCGCGCTTTTTGCCCGTCTGGCCACGGTCGCGCTTTCAGCCGGAGGCGTGCTGGGGCTCGGTAACGTTGCCGCAGCGCTGGGAGACCCGCTCCTTTGGGCTGCCTTTGTGCTGGTAGCGGCAACTGCCGCAGCGTCATCTGCGCTGCTCAATGCCCATGCCAAGCGTGCCGATCAGGGCTCAAACCTTGCCGCAATCGCCGCCATCGCTGTCACCGGCATCGGCTGCGCAGCGGCGTCCTGTCTTGCACACCATATGGAAATTGCCAGCCTTGCAGCCGCGGTCGTCGCCAAGGCGGCGGTTGCGGGAACCCTATCCTCTATAATCGTTGGGATATGCCTATATTTGCTCGGATACCAAAGAACCTATACGGAGAGTGATCTTTCGTGAACTTCCTGAACATCTTCGAGGACCACGTGGCCGGCATCTTCGGTGCCACCCGTGCCCCGTTCTCCTTTAAGAAGCTTGCCAAGCAGGCCGCTCGCGACATGGAGGATCAGACTCTGGTGATCAATGGCGTCAACACGGCGCCGGCACTCTATACCATCCTGATCGCCGCCGACGACGACCCCATGCTCGCCCCGTTCTACCCCGAGCTTTCGCGCGAGGTCCGCGAGTTCGTGAAGGCGCAGGCCGAAAAGCGCCGTTATGTCTTTGTCGGCGAGCCCCTCGTGCGCTTTATGATCGATCCGCAGCTGCGTGCCGGCAAGTTCTCGGTCTTTGCCGAGAACGTCGATGCCCCCACGCTCGGCCGCCTGTACGAAGAAGAGCGCGCCTATCAAAACGGTCTGGGCCAAAACAACTCCGCCGCAAGCCGTGCCGCCAGCGCCCCGCGCGCCGGCCAGCAGCAGTTTGCTGCCCCGCAGCAGCCGACGCCTCGCGCCGCCGCTCCCGACCCGCTTGCCGTAGCAGATCCCTTCGCGCCTAGCGTCCCCGACCCCGCCGCTCCTATCCCGGTGCCGCAGACCGTCTCGCGCGACGCGCTTGCCGGCATGGGCGGAGCCGCCGCGACCGGGGCCGCCGTGGGCCTAGGCGCCGCAGCCGGCATCGCCTCCAACATGGCGAGCACTCGCGCCCCGCAGCGCCCGCTCGCCCAGCTCGTCGACGTCGTGAGCGGCGAGAGCCATAGCATCACCTCCGCACAGGTGACTATCGGTCGCGAGCGCTCAGTTTCCGATATTGCCCTGCGCGACCCCAACGTGTCGCGCCGCCACGCCCAGCTCACCTTTACGGGCTCGGATTGGTCGATCGAGGACCTCAATTCCACCAACGGCACGCTCGTCAACAACCGCCGCATTACGCGCTGCCCGCTGCGCAACGGCGATCTGTTGACGTTTGGCCTGAGCACCTTTGAATTTAGGGGATAGTCGCTTATGAACATCGATATCGTCCTTTTTGCAGGCCGCATCGTCCTGGTCGCCCTGCTCTATATCTTCCTGTTCGCCGTCATGAAGACCGGCGTGGGACTTGTGCGCGGACAGCGCCGCGACTCGGCTATCTGGACGATCGATGTGGACAAGGGCCCGCGCGGCATCCGTGGCATCCACGTAGACATGCTCGGCCCCGTCATCGTCGGTCGCTCGCCATCTTCGGACATCTGCATCAACGAACCGTTCGTCTCGGCCTCGCATGCGCGCTTTTCGCTGCAGGGCCCGGCGCTCATCATCGAGGACCTCAACTCGCTTAACGGCACGCTCGTCAACGGCCGCCAGCTTGTGGAGCCTGCAACGCTGCGCGAGGGCGACGAAGTCCAGATTGGCGATGTGGTCATGAAGGTGAACCGTCGATGATCGACGAGGAGAACAAGTCCACAACTATGACCGAGGCACCGGCTGCCGCCACAGCTGCGCCGGCCCACGCCGCTCCGGCGGGCTCCGCACCTGTGGAACCCGAGGACACCGTGTTCTCCCTGCCTCTTTCGCATGTAACGCATGATATTTCGGATCTCGCCGATAACGAGGACGAAGAGAATGCCGTAGCGGCGCCCATCGGCGCACATGCTGCGGATCAGCCCACAGCGCCAGAAGCAACCCCGACGCCAGCTCACTTTGCAGAGCCCGTCGCCGCGGCAATCAACGAGAGCGCTGCGGTGTTTGCGGCACCCGAGCCCGCCGCGCCGGCGTTTCCCATAGCCCCGTCATCCGAGGTTGCGCCCGCGTCTACGCCGGCGCCCGAGGCAGGGCCATCCCCCGAGGACGGCCCTGCGCCCAAGACCCCGCAGCCTGCGCCCGCAAGCGAGTCCGATGCCGTGGCCGAGCCCGCCGCCCAGTCGCAAAGCACGCCCGCGCCGTCGCACTTTGCGACACCCGAGCCTATAGACGTCAGCCCGCAAGACGACGAGTCGACCGCCCGCGTGCCCGAGGAGCCCGACTCTCCGGACACCGGCGATTCCGAATCAAACGCCGAGACCGACACCGTCTCTCCCGGTGACACAGCCGAGATCGACGTAGCCGCCGTTGAAGCCAAGCTCAAAGACCCCGGCTCGACCATGAGCTTTGAGCCCCTGACCGAGGAGCGCATCGAGACCGACTCGACCTATGATGCCGGCACCACCACGCAACTCATGTGGGGTGCCCGCTCCGACGTTGGCTGTGTGCGCCCGCACAATGAGGATTCCTACCTGGTGCAGTCGCCGCTCTTTTGCGTATGCGACGGCATGGGCGGTCACGCCGCCGGCGAGGTAGCCTCTTCCATCGCCGTCGAGACTATTGCCAAGACGGCCCCGCAGTCCGCCGACGCAGCACGCCTGGCCGCAGCCGTCGAGGCAGCCAACGCCGCCGTAATCGAGGCGGCCCTGAACGGCCTAGGCAAGCCCGGCATGGGCTGCACAGCCACTTGCGCCTATATCGAAAACGACACGCTCGCCATCGCCCACGTGGGTGACTCTCGCGCCTACCTGCTCCACGAGGGCACGCTCATCCGCGTGACCCGCGACCACTCCTACGTGGAGGAGCTCGTGGACGCCGGCGAGATCACGGCAGACGAGGCTCGCGTCCACCCCAACCGTTCGGTCATCACCCGTGCGCTGGGCTCAGACCCCGCCATGTATGCCGACCACTTCACTCTGCATATCGAGGAAGGCGACCGCCTGATCCTGTGCTCTGACGGCCTTTCGAGCATGATTCCCGATAGCGATATCGAGAACATCGCCACGCAGTCCTCAACCGCGCAAATCTGCGTCGACAACCTAGTGGACGCGGCGCTTGCCGCCGGCGGCCACGACAACGTGACCGTAGTAGTCGTTGACCTGGTTGACGATGGCGTTATGCGCGAGGCGCAACGCGTGCGTCGCCGCAACGTCACCATCGGCGTCGTCTTAGGTCTCGTCTTGGTGCTGGCGGCTGCCATCTGGGCCTACACGGGTGTCACCGGCTCGTACTACCTGGGTACCTACCAGGGCAATGTCGCCGTCTGGCGCGGTCTGCCCGGCAAGCCACTCGGACTCAAGCTCCACTGGCTCGAAAGCGAAACCAGTATCAAGCTGTCCGACCTGCCCGAAGACACGCAAAACCGCCTCAAGGCGGGCATTCCGCAAACAAGTGTCGACGATGCGCAGGACACGATATCCAAGTACCGCCACCAGATCGACGAGGAGCAGACCCGTCAGGTGATCGACGCGCAAACGATTCGCGACAACACCGACCAGGGATCGACCTCCGAATCAGATTCCGAGAAAACCGCCGAACAGTCCGCCGAGGCCGAAGCCTCCGATAAGAATTAGAAAGGGAGTGCCGCTTATGAGTCGCCGCAACACCGAACTGCTCTTGCTCATCGCCTCGGCGTTCCCCGTCATCCTGCTGTATGCGATGTACGTCCTCACCGCGGGCGCTGCCATCTCCTTTGAGACGCTCGCCGTACCGATCGGCCTCTTCGCCGCCTTCGCCGCAGCACATATCGCCGTGCGCATCTTGGCGCCTGGCGCCGACCCCGCCATCCTGCCCATCGTATTTATACTTTCGGGCATCGGCATCACGTTCGTGACACGCCTCGCCCCCGCTCTCGCCATCTCACAGCTCATCATCCTGTTTGTCTCGGTGGCGCTCATGGTGGGAACGCTTGCACTGGTCAGAAACCTCGACGTGGTCATGCGCTACAAGTACACCTTTGGCATTGTCGGCATCATTCTGCTGATGCTGCCCATCTTTATCGGCACTACGATCTCGGGCTCCAAGCTGTGGATTCGCATCGCGGGCTTTACCATCCAGCCCGGCGAGTTCGCCAAGGTCTTTATCGTGCTGTTCCTGGCCGGCTACTTGGCCGAGAACCGCGAGTTGCTCTCCATCTCCAACCGCAAGATCCTGGGCTTTAAGATCCCTCGCCTGCGACTGCTGCTGCCGCTGTTTGCCGTGTGGGGTGTGTGCCTGCTCGTCGTCGTCTTCGAACGCGACCTGGGTTCGGCCGTACTGTTCTACACCATCTTCTTGCTGATGCTCTACGTTGCCACGGGACGATTCTCGTATGTCGTTATCGGCCTTGCGCTCTTAGCCGTTGGAGCCGTGGGCGCCTACAAGTTCCTGTCTCACGTTCAGGTACGTTTCCAGGTTTGGGTCGATCCTTTTAAGGACGCCCAGGGCCAGGGCTACCAGATCGTCCAGTCGCTCTTCTCGCTTGCCGATGGCGGTCTGGTCGGTGTTGGCATCGGCAACGGCATGGCCAACAACATCCCCGTCGTCGAGTCCGACTTTATCTTCTCGGCTATCGGCGAGGAGATGGGCCTTTTGGGCGGCGGCGCCGTGCTCATCCTGTTTATGCTCTTTGCCGTGCGTGGCCTCACCACGGCTGCCCGCGCTAAATCCGACCTCGCAGCCTTTAGTGCCACGGGCCTTACGGCCGCCATCAGCTTCCAGGCCTTCTTGATCGTTGGCGGCGTAACCCGCCTGATCCCGCTGACCGGCGTCACCCTGCCTTTTATGAGCCAGGGCGGCTCCTCGCTGCTGGCGAGCTTTATCATCGTCGCGCTTCTGCTGCGCGCCGGTGACGAGGCAACCGGACGCGAGGCAGAGCTTACCGGCACCGGCACCATGGCCGCCATCACCGATGATCAGGTCGCATCTGCCGCCGCCCCGACGGGCACGCGCTTTGCCACCTCGTCTTCCTACGGCAGTGGCAGCCATTCCGTCGGCTCGCGCATGCGCCGCCGCCTGCTCGACACGCCTGAATCCGGTGTGCTCGGCCGCGTTGCGCTCGCCAACCGTCTAACCCGTGCGGTGCTAGCCTTTACGGCGCTGTTTGCCATCCTTATCGGCAACCTCACCTATGTCCAGGTCATCAAGGCCAAGGACTATCAGGATATGCCGACCAACAACCACACCATCGCCCGCTCCAAGTACATCCAGCGCGGCTCCATCATCACGTCCGACGGCGTGACGCTGGCCGAGTCGCTGCAGCAGGAGGACGGCACCTACGTACGCTCCTACCCCAACGGCAACCTGGCAGCGCACGTGGTTGGCTACGTGAGCCAGCAGTTTGGCACCACCGCCATCGAGAGTGTCATGAACGACACGCTCACCGGCTCCAAGGATTACTCCAGCTGGAACAACGCCATCGCGTCGCTCGCGGGCCAGACCCAGCCGGGCAACACCGCCAAGCTCACCATCGACTCGCGTATCCAGACAGCTGCCGAGCAGGCACTCAAGGGCTTTAAGGGCGCTGTAGTGGTCATCGACCCGCGTACCGGCGCGGTACTCGCATGTGCCAGCTCGCCCACCTACGACAACACCAACATCGACGCCCTGCTGCAGGCGGGCGGCGGCGAGGACGGCTCCATGTACAATCGCGCCATGGACGCGCTGTACACGCCGGGCTCCACGTTTAAGGTCGTTACGCTTTCCGCGGCACTCGAGACCGGTACCGCCAGCCTTACCAGCACCTACCAGGCGCCCGGCTCCATGGACATCGGCAACGCACCGGTCATCAACTATGCCAACGAGAGCTACGGCACCATCAGCCTGCAGCAGGCCTTTGCCGTGTCCTCCAACGTCGTCTTTGGCCAGGTGGCAAACGAAGTTGGCGCAAACACGCTCGTGCAGTTTACCAACGCCTTTGGCTACGGCCAAGAGCTCGGCCAGGACCTGACCTCCACGGCCTCCATCATGGCCGACCCGTCGCTCATGACCGAGTGGGAGACCGCCTGGGCCGGCGCCGGCCAGCCTGTCGGCATGGACCACACGCCCGGCCCGCAGACCACCGTCATGCAAAACGCCGTGATTGCCGCCGCCATCGCTAACAGTGGCGTGGTCATGGACCCGTACTTTGTAGCCCAGGTACTCGCCCCAGACGGAACCGTGGTTAAGACCACGCAGTCCCGCTCGCTGGGCCAGGCTGTCAGCTCTGCCACGGCCGACCAGGTCAAGCAGGCCATGCTCGCCGTCGTCCAGTCCGGTACCGGCACCGATGCCCAGGTCCCCGGCGTCAAGGTCGCCGGCAAGACCGGCTCGGCCGAGATCGGCGGCACCAACGTCAACTCGATGTTCGTTGGCTTTGCACCTTACGATTCACCCACGGTCGCCATCTCGGTGGCCTTGGAGGATTACGACAAACACGACGTCAAGGCGGCCAAGATTGCCGGCATCGTCCTGACCGCGGCGCTCGCCGCACAGGGAGCGTGATGCCCATGATCGAATCGGACACCCGAGGCGCGCCGCGGCCGAAGAGTTAGCGGCAACGCGCCACACGGCCCCAGCGGCCACATCGTAGGTACTACACACATCGTTGAGCGAATAGTTATGTTAGGAGCAGGAATGGAACAGAGGGTCCTCGGGGGAAGATACCTCCTCAAGGATAAGGTGGGGACAGGCGGTATGGCGACCGTCTACCGTGCACAGGACCAGGTCCTCGACCGCACGGTAGCCGTCAAGATCATGCTGCCACAGTATGCTGGCGACGCAACCTTCGCCGCACGCTTTAAGCAGGAGGCCCAGGCAGCAGCCGGTCTCTCCTCCCCCTATATCGTGGGCGTCTACGATTGGGGCAAGGACGGCGACACCTATTACATCGTCATGGAGTACCTGCGCGGTACCGACCTTAAGAGCGGAATCAAGAGCCACGGTGCCCTCGACCCCAAGAAGGTCGCCCAGATCGGATCGCAGATCAGCTCTGCACTCTCGGTCGCCCACAAGCACGAGATCATCCACCGCGACATCAAGCCGCAGAACATCATGGTGCTGCCCGACGGCAACATCAAGGTCATGGACTTTGGCATCGCGCGCGCCAAGAACAGCCACCTCACGCAAGACAACAACGTGCTGGGAACCGCCCACTACGTCAGCCCCGAGCAGACCCGCGGTCAGGACCTCGGCCCCACCTCGGATATCTACTCGCTGGGCGTCGTGATGTATGAGTGCGCCACCGGCCGCGTTCCCTTTGACGGTGACGACGCTATCTCGGTCGCACTCAAGCAGGTCAACGAGCTGCCTATTCCGCCGAGCCAGATCAACTCCGGTGTCGATGCCGACCTTGAGCGCATCATCCTTAAGTGCATGGAGAAGGACCCGGCAAACCGCTTCCAGACCGCCGACGAGCTGCGTCAGGTGCTCAACAGCTACCTGTCCGGTCGTGCCGTCAACATTTCAGAGCCCACGCGCATCATCGGTGCCCCCGGTGAGCTGGGCGCCACCAAGACTCGCGAGCTTTCCGATCAGACGCGCGCCATGGTGCGTCCCGTCTCGGGCGTGAGCGGCCAGAATACCGCCCGTAGCTCGGTTTCGGGCTCCACCGGCTCCTACGAGGTCGAAAAGCCCAAGTCCAACAAAAACAAGATCATCGCCGCCGTGGTGGCAGCTGTTGCCGTCATCGGCATCGTGGTGGCCTTTGCCACAGGACTCTTTGGCGACGAACAGGTCACCGTGCCCGACGTGCTGGGCAAGGACCAGCAGACTGCCGTCGAGCTGATCAAGGAGGAAGGCCTTGAGGTCGGCACCATCGACCAGAGCTATAACGACGATGTCGACGAGGGCAAGGTTGCCGAGCAGACCCCCAACGGCAACACCAAGAAGCCCAAAGGCACCAAGGTGAACCTGGTGATCTCCAAGGGCCCCAAGCCCTCCGAGAAGGTTGAGGTTCCCCAGCTTCTCGGTCTAACCAAGGACCAGGCAGAGGCGGCACTGGCAAGCGTTGGCCTAAAGGGCAACGCCACCGAGGAGGCCAACGAGGCCGATGAGGGCCAGGTCTTTGAGCAGGGCACCGAAGCCGGTAAGGAAGTCGAGAAGGGCACGACCATCTCGTACAAGGTCTCGAGCGGCCCGGATACCACGTCCGTCCCCGACCTGACCGACATGACCGAGGCCCAGGCGCGAAACGCCCTCGATATGGCAGGCTTTGGCGTCGACGTGAGCTACCAGGAGAACGACTCGGTTACCGAGGGCACCGTGATCAGCTGGAACCCCAGCGGCAAGCAGAAGCCCGGTGCCACGATTACCGTCGTCATTGCCAAGAAGTCCGGCAAGGCCAGCGTTCCGGGCAACCTGTACGGCAAGAGCATCTCTGCCGCCGTCACCGCGCTCAACAACGCCGGTTTCTATAACATTGGCTTCTGTGACCAGAACGGCAATCCCGTGAGCGGTAACGAGGATGCCACCGTTACGGGCGTCTCCCCCACCGGCAAGCAGTCCACCGACAGCACGATTACGCTGACGGTTGCACTTTCTGGCTCGGGCTCGGGTTCGGGCACGAGCACGGGCGACGATTCCGGTACGACCAACTAGTCGCCACCCAACCGCTCATTACGGCTCTCGCCGCAAACATATTCGCTCACAGGCGCCCGCTTGCTCCCCCAGCAAGCGGGCGCTTCATTTTTGACATGGCATTGAACCAGAAGAGCCCGGCACCGCTGCGGTACCGGGCTCGATATTCCTCTGGTGCCCCCGGGCGGATTCGAACCGTCGACACCCGCTTTAGGAGATATGATTTAATGCTACCCCCTACCATTCATCAAGCATCATTGAACATCATATAACCGCAGATAAACATAGCAGTTTGCGTCTTTTGCCTCCGGTAGCTGCGCCTATGCTTTTACAAACATATTACTAACGGCTTTAGCTAAACTGCACTCAATGAATTGTTGAAAACTATTCAAAGAAACGGAGTGCAAAGATGTCAGAACAGCCACTCATTAGCGGAAGAGGCACGTGTTGGAAAGACAAGAGATCACCTAACACCTATCGCTATTATTTTTCCCTTGGAGTCAAGGACCCGAAGACAGGGCGCTACAAACGATCCCCAACTTATACGGTTCGTTGCAAGACTAAAACAGAAGCTAAGGCTGCAATGCAGGCCAAGCTGGCTGAAATCAACTCCTCTGGCACGATCACTAAAACTAAAAAGCCCACTTTGCTTGCGTCCTACTGCTGGGCCTTTCATGAAAATAGGGACACCGAGCTTGTGCCAACGAGCTATGAAAGAGAAGCGTACGATTGCAGGCATATCGAAGACCTATTCGGTGCGTTTCAGTCAATTGAGGGGCTAACTCCCGATCTAATCGAAGAAGCATATGCCGAAGCTCGTCGTACGGGAAAATACAAACCATCAGAGCTTGTACGAATCAATTCAAAACTGCGTCAGATTCTGTCGAATGCAGTCGCAAAGAGAATAATTGACCGAAACCCCTGCGCTACCGTTCATGTTCGCAGACCACGCAACAAAAGAGAATCACTGACAATCGACCAAGTAGCTACCCTATGCACACATCTTCAACACATTGAGCTCACCGCCGAAGCTGTTGGTACGCTAGTACTAGTGTATACGGGTATGCGGAAAGGCGAGATGCTGGGCCTCGAATGGCGCGATTGGGACCCTGCCAATAAAACCTTGAAAATTGACAGGCAGTACACCAACGACCATGAACTGAGGGCACCCAAGTCACAAGAAAGCCAACGCAAAATCCCCGTTGGAGAAACCTTGGCCGAACGCCTTCAATCATGGTCAGCCATACAAAAAGAGCTCCTGGCCTCTCTGGGGCTGTCCCAGACTGGCAGCACTCCCATCATTAGCGATATTGCTGTCAAGCAGGGGGTCCCTACTGTCTGTCACATGAAAAACTACATCTTCAACCATTGGTTTCGCGATTTCGCAGTTAGCTGTAATCTTGGAATCTATGAGCCGAACAATTCGACTGGCGGAAAACTATATAAGGGCATCTGCCCGCATCAGCTCAGGCATTGTGTAAGCACTTTTATGCTGGCGAACGGATCGGACGTTAGAAGCGTGCAAGGTATTCTTGGCCACGCGGACCCCAATATCACGCTCAAAACGTATACAAGCCTCGTTCAACAATCAGAAATAAAAGCAGTTAAAGGCTACGAAGACTTCATCAACGCCTATATACAGAAAAGCGAGAAATAGCATGTCATTCATTCATCGTTTCATCAATAATATTACGGTACTATACTACTATTTCCGCAGGTAGACGCTTTATTTGATTGACATCTAATGAGTTTTAATAGATTCTAAAGCTGTCAGATGGCTACGCATGTAGTCATAAAAACCGGCCCCCCAAGTGCTTATGAACCTGGTAAGTCTTACAAGCACAGGGAGGGCCCTCATTGAAAGGATAGCTCATCATGGCTACTCCACAGATTAGCACTCAGGCGTCCACACCGACTTTCCCCACTGGTGCCGCTCAGTGCGATCGGTTACTCCGCGTTAACGATATCCGCGAACTCACTGGCTGGAGCGAAAACACCGCGCGCAAGTTTATGCGCGAGTCCGGCAAGCTCATCCAAATCCATCGCTCGAATTACATGTTTGAAAGCTCATTCTATGAGCTTTTCAAGCAGCTTGAAGGTCGTACCGCCCACCTTGACTAGGCGGTAAACATGAGCGAGCTACCGTCAATTTCCGACATATTCAACGATGATGTTACCGAGCAACGAAAGATTATAGAGAAAATGGATAAAGCTATTTTTATTTCAGTGCCCGAGTGGGCGTGCTGCGTCACCACCGTTGCCGCCGAGCGTCTCATCCTCGGCCTCGTATGGAAGTTTGGAAAACCTTCCAAAAACAAACGGCCCATGGGCTTTTGCGCTAGAAGCAAATGGATTGAGGATCACTACCACTTGAGCAAGAACACGATATCCCGAGCCTATACTTCTCTAAAGGATAAGGGGCATATTCAAAAAACTGGTGATGGCAGCTGGATGCTTAATTACGCTGCAATCTACCGCGCCGCGATCGAAAACGCTTGGGAGCCCCCGAAATCTTAAGTCCACAGCCCGACTATCGACGTGGGCTTCTGTCAAACAACCGAGTTAAAAACCACTGAGCCAGAATCCGCTTCAATAGAAGATGATTCTGGCTCAAATGATATCCGACCATTCACGCAGCATGTCTACCGCAATCTGGCAAGAATCGAGGACGGGGAAACCGTCATCGAGGTCGTGAAGGTCGGTAATCGCCAGGCGTCTACAAAAACATGCCGCGGATGTAAAATGAAGCAGGGTCGAACCGAAACAGTTCCCGGACAATTGGCGTCCGGCCAGACACTTCGATTCGACCCTTTCTCATACCTGCATCTAAAATACTCCCATAATCATTCTCGACATCTTTAACGCCATCACTCTCCCGCCACCAGCACGTCGTAGGTGCTATTTTCAACGAATCGATATGACCGCCCATTCATGTTCTTTAAGGCACGTGATACCATGAAAACGTGCGGTATTTCTCCAATCGAAAACCTGCGTGAACGTATGACTTGAGACGCTTTTAGAACTCACCAAGCGCAGGACAAACACAACTCAACAGCGGCCGCGTATTTGTTCCCAGCCGTACGGCATGGCGGAGCCATGCCCATTGTTGATTGGAGTGCCGCACGATGACAGACAACCCGAACGACAGAAAAATCAGCGAGACGCCCGGCGCGAAGGACGTCCTCGATGAGGCCGCCGAGCAGATTGAAAAGGCTTGGCGAGAGAAGCTGCTGCGCGAGACCGCCGATCTCAAGACCGAGAACGCGTTACTCAGGGCCCAGCTCGACGAATTCAACCGCAAGCTCGTCGAGGCGAGAGACCGGAACGAAAGACTTGAGGCCGACTGCAATGAGCGGGTCGCCTTTATCGAGGAGAAGTTCGAGCTCGACACCGCGAGCATCGAGCTCGAAAACAATGAGCTCCATGCCGCGAGCGTCAGATACCTCGCCGATGCCAGGGAGCTCAGCAGGCAGGTCGTCCAGCTCCACGCCGAGGCTGAGGCCATGTCCGATGAGATCGAGCGTCTGCGCGTCGAGCGTGACGCCGCGTTGAAAGCCCAAGCCGAGCTGAGCGATGCGCTCCTGGCCCAGCGCGACCTGATGGCCGAAGTCGCCGCCCTCAAGGACCGCCTCGCCGCCTCCGAGCGGCGGGCGACCGTGGCCGAGGCCAAGGTCGAGGTCATGACCAAGATGAGGGGCGAGTAGTCCCGCGCCCTTCCTGTCAGGTAACTGATTTCTAGAAACCTTCTAGAGCGCTTTTAGAAGGTTTCTAGAACCGGGCGCAGCATCTTCGATCGGCACGATGTCTCGATAGATAAGGCGATGCCTGGTGTCGCACCATTTATCGCGATGGTAGTGACCGAAGAACCAGACGCGGTAGCCGAGCCGTCCGTCGAGCTCACCCAGGAAGGTTTGCAGCGGATCCCCGCGGTACTCACGTCCGCGTTCGCGACACAGCTCTCTAGCCAGGGCAGCAGGAGCCTCGTGAGTCACAACGTAGTCGACCTTCCAGCCCACGCGGTCGAGCGAGGAGCGGCAGTGTTCCGTCTCTTTCTCGCTCGGCATCTCCTCGGGCCACCAGCTCCTCCCCTCCTTGCGATACTGCCTGTCGTTGCTCGCGGCGCCGCCCATGGCAAGGACTGTGAGCCCGTCGATATCGAACACCTCTCCGCGCATCAGGTGCAGCACGTGCGGTCGTGCCTCATGGACGAGCCCGCCGTTCCACTCCCGCACCGGCAGCCCGGCCAGGGCGTGGTGGTTCTCATGGTTGCCGTCTACGAAACACGTGGTCCAGGGCTTCGACTCGAACCAGTCGAGCCAATACCTCTCAGCATTCGAGCCATCCCAGACAAAGCCGAAGTCGCCGGCCACGATCACCGCGTCATCGCGCGTCAGGGTCCGGCCCAGCGGCCAATTTTTGAATGCAAACCGGCTGGACCCGTACTCGGCCCTGCCGTGCACGTCGCCTGTCACATAGACCGTCATCAGTACGCACCCCACGGCAGGAGTTTGTCCCCGAGCCTCACGATCCGGTCATACAGCACCGTGTGCCGTTCGTCCGGGTTGCCGTCTCGGTGAAAATGACCGTAATACCAGTGCTTATAGTCCAGGCGATCCTCGATCTCGTCGAGGAATCCGGTCAGCCGGTCCACATCAGGGCGTTCCCAGCCCGGGTCCGGGTAGAGCGTCGGCGAGAGCATGCGCGTGGCGCAGGTATGGGTGATGACGCAGTCGACCTTCCAGCCGACCTCGTCGAGCTTGGCCCGCGCGGCATCGAATTCGCGCTCGTCCGGAAGCTCCTGAGGCCACCAGCTGGAATACGGCACGCGGTATTCCCTGTCCACGCTCGTGGCACCGCCCATGGTGAAGACCGTCGAGCCGTCGAGCTCGAAGACCTCCCCGCGCATGAGGCGGCGGATAGACGAAGTATCCGACAGGCGTTGCGTCAGCCCACCGTGCCACAGTTCCATGGGTCGCTCCGCCCAGTGATCGAAGCGCTCGTGGTTGCCGTCGACGAACAGCACCGTGTAGGGGCGCGACTCCAGCCAGGCGATATCGGCGCATTCCTCGGCAGAGAAATCCCACGGAAAGCCAAAGTCGCCGGCGACAATGAGGTAGTCATCGCCGGTAAGGCTATCCCCAAGCTCCCAGTCGCGGAGCTTTTGCATGTCGAGCCCACCGTGGATGTCGCCCGTCACATAGACCGTCATCGAATCACCTCTTCCCTCTTGTACGCCGCCAGCTCGCGCTCGACCTGCCTGTCGCCGGTCTCGTTGACCCACCAGGGCCATTTCACCCGGCCGCACGGCTCGCCGACTCCGGCGAACCACTCCCTCAGCTCGTCGAGGCTCACCGGGGAGTGCCCGTTGGCATCGCAACCGACGTCGTAGCGCAGAAGGCCCTGCTTGCGGTTGAACTCGTTGTACGCGCCGCCGCTGCTGTGGATGTGCCCGTGGAGGTGCCACGATCCATGGCTCATGCCCTGCCAGTCGGCCATGGGGTAATGGCTCAGGACGATCTTCTGCCCGTCGATCTTGAGCACGCAGATCGGCGGCTCCACGGTGAAGGCGCCCGCGACCGCCGGCTGGGTCCAGTCCTTGTCGTGGTTTCCCGGGACGAGGTGGATGCGCCTGCAGGCGGTCCGCTTGCGCAGCCCGTAGGCGTCCTGGGCGGTCATCTTGAATGAGAAATCACCCAGGATGTAGAGCTCGTCGTCCACGGCAACCCTGCCGTTGATGCTGTCGACGATGGCGTCGTTCATCTGCCAAATCGTCTCCCACGGGCGGTCGGTGAACTTCAGCACGTTCTCATGCCCGAAGTGGGTGTCGCTGGTAAACCAGATCATATTTATGTCTCCTTCTGTCGCTAAAAAACGTTCTCCTTCGAGGTCAGGAGACGTTTTATGAGCGACATGAGGTGCATATCCCTCATGTTTCAAGCTCCAATCTGTCGGGTTTGCCCAACTAAAAGTTTACGCCCACGCGCCCACGCGCGAACAGGATTCGATTTTTGAAATATGGACGAATTCCTCGTCAGAAGGGTAGAATGGTGCCGACGGCAGCCCAAGTTGTAGTGAGCTGGGCAGAGCCGTTGCTTAATAGAGTTAGGTCATCGTCTTAGCGACGGTGGCCTTTCTTTTTGGGCTTCGAGCCCTGCTTGAGTGCCTTGGAAAGGCCGACAAGGGCCGTGAGGAGCGAGACCGTAGCGGTCAGGAGCTTCACGAGCTCGGTGAAATCGGTCATGGGCATCACCTCCCATCGAATGGAGGGCTCTGCCCGGCACGAGGGCTGCCGACAGCAAGGACGATTCTATCAGAGCGGCTGACTCCCGCCGATCAATTCATACTCCTCACCCTCGCCGAATTGCGAGCATGAAAGAATCGGCACTGGATGGCAGCACGCTAGGGCACCGACGATAGGCTCTCCAAAACTAGCGAGGCGTGTCTCCGCGAGCGTAATCGCCTCGGTCGACCGCACGATCGACCTGCGGCGAGATGTCGATGTTGCCACCATGGGCTCGGCCTGCGGCGCGAACGCGGTCATCGCCAGCATCGGGAACGGCGCCGGCGTAACGGTTTCGAATCTCCCTTGCGTAACCGCGCCGGGCAAGAAGCTCATCACGAACCGCCGGATCCTCGAGCAGATCTTCATCGCACTTCGGTGCGATGAACTTAGGGAAGAGATTGTAGGCGACGCCCTTGCTCGCCTCTGCCTGCTCGACCCACGCCGAATACGCTTTCTTAAGCCGTTGAATGTAAATCTCGCAACGCCTCTCATAAGGAAGGGCTCGCTCGGCTTCCAGCACGTTATTTTTAAAGGCCGCCTCAAGCTGCTTGATCGCAAACCGCCCGTCAAGACGGGTCAGGTTGAAAGTGCATTTCGGATTGCCGGCCTCCTTGATATCGAGATCCGTCGCATAGACTCGGTTGTTCTTAATGAAAATCTCTACGCCCCATGAGGCAAGTAACTTTTTGAACTGCTCCATAGTCTTCGGGTGATAGTCGTTGATTGCAATATGGATCAACTCGCGCAAATTGTTTTTATAGCTGTACTCTCCCCGATCGACAATTTTCTTTTCAGTGTCGCGCGGCTGTCGGTCTCGAATCTTCGAGTTCTTCTTTCCCTTTTCGAGCTGAGCGAGATTCCAGGCCTTGTCCATTTCACGAACCCACGCAGCGCGTTCGTACTTTCCGCGACGCCCACCCGTCTCGCAACGCTTACCCGTCAAAAGATCCGTGCGGTTAATCGCCATATGGACCGCGTAACGTTTTCCCGCCTTATCGCTTTCCTCATGCAAGGCGACAATCACTTGTTGATGCGGGTAGTGTTTCGCAAGCCATTGCTCCGCGTAGGCCATACATGCATCGGGGGTCATCTTGCCTCCGTTGCAGCTGCACTCCTCGGGAAGAAACGCAAGAACCTGATGAAGCATCGTTATGTTCTTCGCGCCGGCACGCGCAGGCCTGTCGTGATGAAACATCTTCCGCGTCATAGCCATCTCGGAAAACCAGTACTTTCGGTTCGCGAGGTTCCAGCCGCCGCGGGCCAAAGCGTACTTTCCGTTAATGTACTTGCGCACGTTCTTCGCATAGCGCTCGGACGAAACACCTTTCTGCTTAACGACGGTCATTTTGATCACCGCCGACGAAATAGCGCTGTTCGAGTTCTTCGATAAAGAGAGTGACTTTGCGGGCGTTCTGGTAAACCTTTTCAAGCGTTCGGAAAACTGCCTTCTCGTTGTAGGCCGGAAGACCTTGCGCGTGCACGAAGTACATCAGCTGGTTGAGGTTCGTCCCCTCGCGATACAGCTCGTGATAGATTTTTGCGACCTGGCTCATATCGAAATCGATCATCTCGATTTTCCCGGCCAGCATCACGCGGCGGGCATACGCACTGACGGTCGTGCCGAGCGCATCCGCCTGCTTGCGAATCGCCTCGTGCTCGCCATCGGTGACTTTGACGTAAATAACCGCCGAGCGCTTTTCGTTCGAATCCTCTGAAACGGTTTGCAGCTTTTTGCTACGGCCACCGTTCTTATTTTTGGAAATGGCTAGATCATCGAACGATTCATTCCAATGAATCAGTGCATAGCGAATGAATTCGGCTTTCGTCATGCCCGCCTTTTCTGCCAAAGCGGAAAGCGTTTCGTATTCTTCAGAAGTGAGTGTCGCCTTAACGGTGTACGGACGTTTGCAACTCATCATTCATGCCCCCAGGAAAGCAGAGCGAATCGGTGAGGCCACCGATTCAAAACCGATATGAGATTGCTTTCCTTTTTAGGAGCGACTGACGTCGCGCCGATTTTTGAAGTGACGCCGTCGCTTCCCTTAGAGAAATGAAGGCGAACTTCATTTCTAACTTTATCGCCGTGTGAGGTGTTAAACAAGATGTGTTGGCAGATAAAGGGGGCGAGTATGGCCCCATTTATCTAGCCCAACACCAATCTTGCAATCACCGGGACGGCGATTGGGCGAAGCGTAGCGTAGACACGAAATGAGAGGCCTCGTTTCGAGCGAAAGGCTTCGCGGTGTCGTAGTGTCAGCGGAGACCGTGAGCGGAAGCGAATTTTTAACGCGAAGGATGCTGAGTGTTAGAAATTCGCTGTAGCGGACTCCGGGCGAGGGCTGGAGCAAGTTGATGGAAGACCTTACCGATTTGCGGAAGGTTTTGCCCGAAGCATCCGGCACCGCCGAATTCTTTTGGAACGGCCTCTCGTTTGATTGCTTTCCTATCGTTTGCTCCCAGACTGGGCGTCTAAAAAAGGCGGCCGAACCGGCCGCCCGCAAATAAACATTTACCGAATGGAAGAGAAGAGGAACGATGCACATTACTCCCAGTGGCCGGCGACGTCGACAACCCAATGTTGTCCCGTAGCCTGCTGTTCATAATGCCCCTGATCTTCAGAGGTGGTATACGAATCATTGATTGCAGAAGCTCCATTAGGGTGTTGTGCATCACCGTAGGTAGAGATAACATGATTGTCCATTTCGGCTGCTGAGTTAAACGTCGCATGGCATACAGAGCACATCCAACGTTCATGACGCGTATATACCACATTCGGCACCCAGACCTGGCTGTAATCAGTCTCCCAGTGGCCCTGCTCGGCAACCCACTTCTTCTGGCTACCGCCGTTGGAAGAGGAATTGTTGCTGCCAGAGCCCTGCGAATTGCCGGAATTCTGCTTGGACTGGGAGGAATCGCCCTTGCTGTCCGACTTCGAGGAATCGGAAGACTTGTTATCCTCCTTCTTGGAGTCATCGGACTTCTGGTCCTTGTCGTCGGATTCTTTCTTCTCCTCGTTCTTGGTTCCAGAGGTTTGCGCCGCCTTTTCTTCGCTTGGCTTCTTTTTGTCTTTATTCTTTACCGCTGTGGCGGCCCTTTCCGTAGAGCCGCTTCCTTGCTTTGCAACGCTGGCACATCCAAGTTGAGGTGCCGAAAGGCACACCAGAAGCGCAACGATAATAGCCTTTGTTCTCACACCGATCTCCCTGTCCATGAAACCAGGCGTTGGACACTAGCCGATATCCAACGCCCGACTCGCTTTTACATCTGCTCGCGGCGCTTCTTCCGGTCGAGGAAGACGCCGGTCGCCACGAGGACGGTACCGCCGATGACGAACGTCTCGCCGATGAGTCCCGCGCGGTCACCGGTCTGGGCGAGGCTGCCGGTCTGGGCGGTATCCGTGCCGGCGAGGTGCTTCGGGCTGTATGCCGCCTGCTGCTTTGCGACCTCCTCTGCCTCCTGTCGTGCGATCTCATCGGAAAGCTTCTGCTCCGCTGCGATGCGGTCGGACTTCGCCAACTCGTAGGCGGCGAGTGCCGCATCATAGCCGGGCTGGAGCTCGTCCACCGCGGTCTGCTTCTCGTCCAGGATGGCCTTGGCGGGCGCGACCTTGGCACGTGCCTCGACTGCTGCGGCGAAAAGCGCGTTGAGGGCGTCATCCGCGTTCGCGTCACGGCCGGAAGCGATCGCCGCGCCGGCATCGATGGAGTTCAGCTTCGACAGCTTGGCGTCTGCCTGCGCCTTCGCCTGTTCGGCGGCGGAGACCAGGGACTCGGCGGCGCCGGCGGCTGCCTTCGCGGCATCGAGTTCGACCTTGGTGTCATTGACGGCCCTTACTGCATCCTGCTCGCGCTGCTGTGCCTCTGCGAGCTTCGCGGCAAGACCGGTGAGGATGTCGAGGTTCGACTGTGCGTCCTCGAGATCGGTCTTGGAGCCGGTAAGCCTGTCGGCGGCAACGCCGGTGTCGGTCTTTGCGGCATCGACGGCACGCTGGGCATCCGCGAGGGCGCGTGCGGTGGCGTCCGCCTTTTGCTCGGCGGCGGCGAGGACGGTCGCTTTCTCGACCTGATCGGCTGCCGCCGCGTCATGGACGCTCTTTGCGGTATCGACCGCCTTCTTGGCGTCGGCGACGTCCTGGAAGAACTTCGCGAGGTCGGCGTTCGCATCGTCCACGCCCTGCTGCTTAGCAGCGGTGTCCGCCTTGGCGGAATCCAACTTAGACTGTGCGGTCGTTACGGCTGCGTTGGCGGCATCAAAGGCGACCTGCTTCTGCTGGACGGTCGACTTTGCCGTAACGACTGCCGCGTTGGCGGCATCGAGGCTCGATTTCGCCGCATCCAACCCAGCTCGGGCATCCGTGACGCCCTGCTGCTTGGCGGCGAGATCGGCCTTTGCGGCATCGACGGCACGCTGGGCATCGGTGACGTCCTGCTTCGCGGCATCGACGTCTGCCTGTGCGGAATCCGCTGCGACCTGCTTCTGCTGGACGGTTGTGGCGGCGCCGGCGGCTGCCTGCTGCTTGGATGCGAGATCGGCCTTGGCTGCGTCGAGTGCGCTCTTGGCGTTCTTGAGACCGTTGATATAGGAGATCAGCTTCTGCTCGTACTCGTCGACGGAGATGGGGTTCATGTTCCAACCGGAGCCGGACCAGCCGGAGATCTCTGCGGTGTAGCACTGCGTCTGAAGCCCGGACATGGTGCCCTTGGTGCAGGTTGCCATTCCCATAACGGCGAGTTCGGGATTGATGATGTTCATGTAATGGCCGACGGTGCCGCTGCTGCCGTTCTCCCAGCGGCAGTTGTCTGCAATCCAATGGTTGATTGCGACGCCGTTCTTTGCATAGAAATCATAGGCATCCTTGCCGACAAGACCGGTGACTCCATAAAGGGCCTCCGTTGCCTTGTCGAAAAAGCCCTTCTCCTGCTCGATCCACTGCCCACTCGGATCGATTCCGTAATTCCATGCCAGATTTTCGGCAAAATCATATTGACGGGCATGATCGAGCACGGTGTCGCTGTAGTTGGCATCCGCAATGGCACCGGCGATGAGCTTGTAGGTGACATGGAGCTCGGACAGGCCGACCGACTTGCGGTAGTCGTTGACGGACTTCATCCACCTGATCGCATTGAGCATGTTATCAAGGGACGTGGCGTCCTTGGAGTTGCCGACTTCGGTCTTTCCGGCATATTTGGCGTTCAGGATGATGTTGACTGCGTCATCGGCACCCATGGCACGGAAGAAGCCGATGGCTCCCTGCTTGAGCTGCGCGTCGGCGGAATCGAGTTTCGCCCGTGCCTCGTCGACCTTCTGCTGGGCGGCGGTCACGGCAGCGTCTGCGGTATCCTTCGCCGCCTTGGCGTTCGCGAGCTCTACGTCGGCGGCCGCCTTGGCGGACTCAGCGTCCTTGACAGCCTGCTTCGCGGCATCCAGCTTGGAGATGGCGTCGACGTTCGCCTGCTTGGCGGCATCGAGGTCGGCGTTCGCGGCATCGAGTGCGGACTGGGCGGCGTTCACACCGGATTCGGCATCGGCCGCGGCCTGCTGCTTTACGGAGAGGGACGCCTGGGCATCATTCAGATCGGCCTGTGCCGTTGCCGCAGCGGACTGTGCCTGCTCGAGCTCGGACTCGCACTGGGACTGTGCCGCTCGTGCGGCGGCGAGGGCTGCCTCTGCGTCCGCGACCTTCTGTTTTGCCGCATCGTACTCCGGACCGCTGGCACCTGCCTCCGCTGCAGCGAGGTCGGCTTTCGCCTTCTCGTAGGCGGCGCTGGCGGCTGCGGCCTTCGCATCCGCCGCGTCCTTGTTCTGCTTGGCTGCAGCGAGGACAGAATCGGCGGCATCCTTTGCAGACTGGGCCGCAACCAGCTTGGACTGAGCATCGGCAAGCGTCGTGTTGGCGTTGTTAAGTTCGGCCTGTGCCCTGTCCACGGCAGCCTGGGCGTCACGCACGGCCTGCTCGGCGGCACTGATTGCCTCCGGGGTGGCGCTTACGGCATCTGCCTTGGCTTTATCGAGGGCATCCTTGGCATTCTGGGCCGCCTTGATGGCGGACTGGTACGCTTCGTCCTTCTCGGATGCATCTGCCTTGGCGTCTGCGAGACCCGCCTTCGCCTGCTCGAGGTGCTTGCCGGCGGCATCGGCGGCGTCCTTGCCCTCCGCGACCTGACGGGCGTACTCGTCCATTGCCGCACGGTCGGCTGCCGTACCGGCGTTGACTGCAGAATCGTAGGATGCCTTGGCCTGGTCGCGGGCGGAAGCCGCCTCGTTGTAGGGGCCGGCGACCTCATCGTAGGATGCCTTGGCGGCGTCCTCCTTCGCCTTCGCCTCGTCGACTGCCTTCTGCAGGTCCGCGATGGTCTGTGCGGCGGATTTCGCGCCGGCACCGGATGCCGCGCCGGCGTGGGCGGCGATCGGCGACATCACGGCGGGGTGCTGCGTGCCCCCGTCACCGGTCTGGGCGAATGCCGTGAACGGTGAGATGAGGCTCGATCCGGTCATGGCGGCCATGGTCGCCGCGGTGACGGTCAGACGCGCGATCCCCTTCGGAGTGTGAATCTTTTTGCTTGGCAGTGCGGCGAAGTGATCGCCACCGGCAGCGAAATGCTTTCCCTGAGTCATTGTGCTGTTCCATTCCTTTTCCGTGCCCTATCCGACTGGGCATCAGAACTCTTTCCAATAAAGGTAATTATGCGCCTTAACAGGGATTGTTGTATATAGTCCGTTGGCATAAATACAACAATCCATGACTCTTTTTGTCATGGATACGAAGACGCTTCAGAAATCATTCGGCATGAGATGCAAAGAGCTCCGCGCTGGACTCGGGTACAGCCAGGAGCAGTTCGCCAATTTGATTGAGATGGATCGTTCCTACTACGCGAGCATTGAAGTCGGACGAAGAAATGTCAGTCTTTCTAACCTCTCTAAAATTGCCAATGGATTCAACATATCAATTGCTGCACTTATGACTGGTGTCAGCGATAAATCGGATTAGTCCATCAATCAGCGAACGAAGTGAGCGAATAAATCGGCGGCGTAGCCGGCGGCAAGGACACGGTACGTGGCCGCGCAGCGAGCTTCGCGAGCGAAGAGGACGGCATCGCCGTCCCTATATCTTTATAGTATATTTCTCTATTAATTGGTTTCACCAAAATGGGTATTGCGCAAGCTTCTGAACAGGCGTTTTTATCAAAAACTCAAAGCAGCCGAATCATCAAAATGGTGAAATTTTTTACCCAAATTGAGGAAGCGCTTCACCAAAATGGAACCGACTAACGGCTGTTGAAAACTTTTTATCCCCAAAATGGTGATTTCCTGTTTTCAGTGGAAAACTCGGTAAGTTAAATTATTTACTTACCAGATTTACAAACAAAAGCAGTTCTTAACCCTAAAACCAGAACAGGTCAGAAGCAAAATTAACTCCTGACCTGCGATTTTTCTGGTGCCCCCGGGCGGATTCGAACCGTCGACACCCGCTTTAGGAGAGCGGTGCTCTATCCCCTGAGCTACGGAGGCATGTTGTACTAGTGTAGCAGATTTGCGCCACTACCATGCAGCGCATAGCCGCTCTTCGAGATAGTCATCTGCGACGTTCTTTAATGACTAGTCGTTTAAGAACGTCGCAGACGACTACCCAGCGACTAGTTGCCTTTGTGGAAGAGGTTTTTGATGACGGAGGGGATGCTCTTGGCGCCTTTAGCGGTCACGTCGATAAAATCGGGCGAACGAACGAGCTTGTCCTCGTCAATGTACTTACGCACCGCGCGTAGCGTTTCCTTGTCATTGCGCGTCGAAAACGTAAAGTGGCCGTTCTCTTTGGTAAAGATCGCAAAACGCGTGATCTTCTTGGTGCCGCGCAAAACCTCGGCGGCGATATAGTCGATCTCGTCCCACGGGATCTGAATAAAGTCCTCGGGATTGCGCTCGTTATAGTACTCAAACGCCTTATTGCCCACCATTACGTTACCGTGACTGGTAAGACCCATCAGGCAGGTTGCCGGCGTTGCCAGATCGACCGTGCTGTTCTGAGATTGCGCCATGCGCGCCTCGCCCTCCAAATAAAACAATCGGACCGCATCCAGTGTACCCACCGGGTGCGGTCCGTTTCAATGGCTTAAAAGCCCTTGCCTAGCAACTCTCGGTCTTAAGCCGAAGCGTGCTTACATGAAGCCGCAGACGCGACCGATGATGCCGACGGCGAAGAGAGCCAGGATGATGATGATCGGGCTGACCTTCTTCTTGAGGAGCTTACAGACAAAAAGGGTCAGGCACACGGCAGCAAGACCGGGGATGAGCTGATCGAGGTTAGCCTGAAGCGTGGTGACCTTCACCTGATCAAGGGCGTTAGCACCGATGGAGTTATACATCGTCAGTGCTTCCTTGACACCCTCAGAACCGGAGGGCAGGTTAGCCCAGTCGATAAAGGCGCCAGCAGACTGCGTGACCTTGGAGACGACCGGGGTGAAGGAGATGGACACCCAGCGCTCGACCAGGGCGCCGATGATGAACATACCCAGGATGGAAGCACCCTCGGTGACCTTGCCCATCAGACCGCCGGAGAGATCCTTGGCGATGGAAGAGCCGACCTTGTAGCCAAACTCCTGCGTGTACCACAGGAAGGCGTAACGAATGATGTTCCACGCGAAGAAGAACAGCAGCGGACCGGCGATGCTGCCGGACAGGGCCAGGGAAGCGCCCAGAGCGCCCAGAATCGGGCGAAGGGTGAACCAGAAGGCGGGGTCGCCGACGCCGGCGAGCGGGCCCATCATACCGACCTTGACGCCCTGGATGGCGACGTCGTCGATCGGAGCACCGTTGGCGCGCTCCTCCTCGAGGGCGAGGGTAACGCCAATGACGGGGGCGGAAACATAGGGGTGAGTGTTATAGAACTCCAGATGGCGCTTAAGCGCGGCAATCTGGTCGTCCTTGCTGGTGTAGAGCTTCTTGATCGCAGGGATCATCGAGTAGCACCAGCCACCGTTCTGCATACGCTCGTAGTTCCACGAACCCTGAAGGAACTGATGACGGAAGCAAACCTTCTGACGATCGGACTTAGAAAGCTGAATCTTGTTCTCTGCCATATGTATCACTCCCTTCCTACTCGTAGTCATTCAAAATGTCGCCGAGCGGGTCGCCGGAGCCACCGCCCATGCCGCCACCCTGCTTGGCCAGGTCCTTAAGGCCAAGGTAGATGAGGGCGAAGGAGATGCCGATGAGGCCCAGGGCGATCAGCGTGAGCTGAGGGATGGCAGCCAGGACGAAGCCGAGGATGAAGAACGGCCAGGTCTCCTTGGTGGCCATCATGTTGATGACCATGGCGTAACCGACGGAAGCGACCATGCCGCCGCCGACAGCCATGCCGCCGGACAGCCAGTCGGGCATAGCGTTAAGCGCGTTGGTAACGGCCTCGGCCGGGATGATGCACAAAAGCACTGCCGGGATGGCGATACGAACACCCTGCATGAGGATGCCAGCGTACTGCCAACGCTCGATACCGGCGAAGTCGCCCTTCTCGGCGCAGGCGTCCATGCCGTGGACCATAGCGGTGGCAAGGGTACGGCAGATCATGGTCAGGAACAGGCCGGCGACGGACAGAGGCACGGCGACGGCGATGGCGGCGGTAACGGCCTTGCCGGAATCAGTAACACCGCCGTTGAGGGCAAGTGTCATGATGATGGCAGATGCGACAGAAGCCAGGGCGGCGTCAGGTGCGACGGCGGCGCCGACGTTAGCCCAACCAAGGGCCATCATCTGAAGCGAACCGCCCAGGAGGATGCCCTCCTGAAGGTGACCGGTTACGAGACCGATAAGCGTGCACGCAACGAGCGGCTGATGGAACTGGAACTGATCCAGAACGCCTTCCATACCGGCAAGCAGCGCGATAATCGCGATTAGAACAATAGTAAGCGCGGACATGTATCGGACCCTCCTTTACTATGCTTGAGCGGCCAGTTCGGCCTTAGCTTTCTTCAACATGGCGTCGAGATCCTCGGAGGAATCCGAAGGAACCTTGCGGACCTCGAACTTGACGCCCTTGGCCTTGAGAGCCTCGATGGTCTTGACATCGTCATCGCCCATAGCGACAGCGTTGGTGACGACGACCTTGCCCTTGGAGTGAGCCATAGAACCGATGTTGACTTCCTTGATATCGACGCCGGCCTCGATGGCCTTGAGCAGATCCTGCGGGTTCTCAAAGAGCAGCATGGCCTTGGTGTCACCAAAGCGCGTGTCCTTGACGACCTCGGCCATCTTCTTAATGGGCACGACGTTGGCATGGACTCCCGGAGGGGCAGCCTGCTCGATCATGGTCTTTCGGAGCTCGTCGTGAGCAACGCCGTCGGAAACCACGATGATGCGGTTGGGGTTGATCTGCTTGGTCCACGTGGTGGCCACCTGACCATGAAGCAGACGGGTGTCGATACGGACGTGGGCGATCTTGATGTGCCCGTCGCCGATGACCGTTCCCGGAGGGATGGCGCCTGCAGGAGCAGCAGCGGCCGCAGCCGGCTTCTTCTCCTCGGGCTCCAGAGACTCGGGCTTGACGCGCACGCCGGCCTTAGCCTCAGTCACGAGATGTTTTGCGATCGCATGTGCAGTGTTCTTTGCGTCAAAGCGCTGCGAATATGCCTCGATGAGCATAGGCAGGTTGACACCGGTGACGATAGCCCAGGAATCGTGGCCCTCGATGAGCCCGCTGATCTGGTTGAACGGCGTGCCGCCCCACAGATCGACGAGGAAGAGCACCTGCTCCTGGTCCTCGAAGGAAGCGATTGCCTCCTCGACCTTGGCGCGGAAGTCGTCGGGGCCCATGCTCGGCTCAAGCGAGACCACGGCTACAGACGGCTGATCGCCAAAGACCATCGAGCCCGTCTGCTTGATTCCAGCCGCCAAGTCACCATGGCTAGCAAGAACAATACTTACCATCACATAACCTCCTTTTTGTCTACGTAATTCCTACACGACAAAAAAGAGTATAGCTGCAAATACAGCAGAATTATATGAAAAACTGCAAAAGCTAGCATTATTTGTTTAAACGTCTTGTTTTGTTACAAGCTGATTACATTCCAGTATTTTGACTGATTTGCTGCTGAGGATTGATAGCTGATCTATTTACATGACCGAATTGAGCACGCTGTTCATTATTGCCGGTTTTAAACAGACACAAATGTGCTCGGGTTGAGGCCATTTCGTTTAAACAGATGGTGCTTGACTAATGGTAAGAAATATGCTCTAGCAAAGTAGTCGTTGGGGACGTTCTTTAATGACTAGTCGTTTAAGAACGTCCCCAACGACTAAGTTAGGCGATGTGAAGGGGGTTGGCGGCGTCGACGGCATCGGGGGCATCGGAGAGGCCGTCGGGGGCAGCGTCTGTTGGGTCCTCGTCGGGGGTCTCGATCTGCTTGATCATGACCTCCTGGCCCTGCAGCAGATAGGTCTCGCCGCTACCGCAATGGGGGCAGGTCTTGCCGTGCTCGACCGTCGCGTAGTCGCAGCCGCACGCGTCGCAATGCGTCACGGCCTCGACGGGCTCCACGATAAGCTCCGAGCCCTGCGCGATGGGCTTTTTATCTGCCGCCCAACGCCAAGCGTCAAGCAGCAGATCGGGAACGACGCCCGAGACCTCGCCCAGGAGCAGCGTCACGCTCGAAACGCGACTCACGCCATTGGCGCGCGCCACATTCTCGACATCGCGAATGATGTGATAAACGATTCCCAATTCGTGCAAGGTAGAAACCTTTCAACAACGGTTGATGCGATGTCAACTAAACGTCAGTGAGCGACGCTCCGCGCCGCTCACTAACATTGTTAGTTTCTTTTACTTCTTCCCAAATTTAATCTTGATCGCGCGTTTCAAAGCGTACTTGCCGAGGCTGGGGAGCTTTTGCTCGTATTTGACCATCGTGGAGCACTCGGGGCGGTCGCGATCCAGATGGATGGCATCGAACGCGCACTTGGTGGTGCACAGACCACAGCCGATGCACTTATTGGGGTCGACGATCGAGGCACCGCAGCCCAGGCAGCGAGCGGTCTCGGCGCGCACCTGCTCCTCGGTAAAGGTCTCGACGTACTCGCTAAAGGGCGCAGCCTTCTCGCGCTCGCGGTCGACACGTGCCACCTCGCGGCTCGCGTTGTCATAGCTCTCAATCACAACATCGTCGCGGTCGAGCGCAATGTAGCGGCGCTGGTTGCGGCCGATGGTTAGCGTGGAGCCCGGCTGCACAAAGCGATGGATGGACACAGCGGCCTCGTGACCGGCGGCGATGGCGTCGATGGCAAAGCTGGGGCCGGTGTAGACGTCGCCGCCCACAAAGATGTCGGGCTCAGCGGTCTGGTACGTCTGCGGATCGGCAAGGGCACCCTGGCCGCGGCCAAGCTCCACCTTGGAGCCAGCCAGCAGGTCGCCCCACACAATGGACTGGCCAATCGACATGACGACGCGGTCGGCATCGATGCGGCGCAGGTCGTTCTCGTCGTACTCGGGCGCAAAACGGCCCTCGTCGTCAAAGACGCGCGTGCAGCGCTTGAAGGTGATGCCGCACACACGACCCGCATCGTCCAGGTGAACCTCCTTGGGACCCCAGCCGCAGCTGATGTGAGCACCATCCTCGATGGCTTCGCGACGCTCCTCCTCGCTGGCGGGCATCTGAGCCTCGCTCTCCAGGCAGAACATCTCAACATGCTCGGATCCCAGACGGCAGGCGTTGCGCGCGACATCGATGGCCACGTTGCCGCCGCCCACCACGATGGTGTGACCGGGTAGTGCGTCGATCTTGCCACTGTTGACCTCGCGCAAAAAGTCGACGGCCACCGTCACATCCTCGGCGTCCTCGCCCGGAATACCGGCTAGGCGGCCGCCCTGGCAGCCGATGGCCACATAAAAGGCCTTAAAGCCCTGCTCGCGCAGCTCGTCGAGCGTCACATCGCGACCGACCTCCACGCCATAGCGGAACTCGGCACCCATCAGGCGAATAACCTCGACCTCGGCCTCGATAACGTCCTTCTCCAGCTTAAAGCTGGGAATACCGTAGGTGAGCATGCCACCCGGGCGCTCGTTCTTCTCGAACACGACGGGCTTGTAGCCCTTCTCGGCCAGATAGAAGGCGCAGGACAGACCGGCCGGACCGGCACCGATGATGGCGATCTTCTGATCGAAGCCGCCGGCGCGCGTCGGCGTCACCACGGGCGGGACATAACGGGTCGCGGCATCCAAGTCGCGCTGGGCGATAAACTTCTTGACCTCGTCGATCGCCACGGCGGCATCCACGCGGCCACGGGTGCAGGCGTCCTCGCAGCGGCGGTTGCACACGCGGCCGCAGATTGCGGGCAGCGGGTTCTCGCGCTTGATGAGCGCCAGCGCCTCGTCATAGCGACCCTGCGCCGCAAGCTTCAGATAGCCCTGAACAGCGACATGCGCGGGGCAGGCCGTCTTGCAGGGCGCCGTGCCGGACTCATGCGTCTCGATGCGGTTGTCGTTGCGGTAGTTGGGCGACCACTTGGTGTGGTCCCACTTGGTGGCATCGGGCAGCTCCTGGCGCGGATACTCGGGCACCTGTCCGCCAGCCTTTTTGCTGCAGAGCTTCTGGCCGAGCTTGGCGGCACCGGCCGGGCATACCTCGACGCAGCGACCGCAGGCCACGCACTTGTCTTTCTCGACCTTGGCGACATAGGCAGAGCGCGACAGGTTGGGCGTGTTGAACAGCTGCGAGGTGCGCAGGGCGTAGCACACGTTAACGTTGCAGTTGCAGATGGCGAAGATCTTGTTCTCGCCGTCGATGTTGGTGATTTGGTGCACAAAGCCGTTGTCCTCGGCCTGGCGCAGGATGTCGTAGACCTCCTCGCGCGTCACATAGTGGCCGCGGTCGGTCTCGACCACGTAGTCGGCCATATCGCCCACGGCAATGCACCAGTCGCGTGGATCGTCGGCGCAGCCCTCGCCCATCACGCGACGGCTCGCGCGGCAGCTGCAGGTGCTCGCGGCATACTTGCCGTCGTATTTATCGAGCCAGTGCTCGATATGCTCAATCGGCACCGAGGTGCTCGAGGCGTCGATGGCCTTCTCGACGGGAATGACATGCATGCCGATGCCGGCGCCTCCGGGCGGCACCATCGGCGTAGCACGGGACAGCGGACCCTTGGACGCCTGCTCAAAGAACTTGGCATAGACCGGATGCTCCTCGAGCTGGCCCATGCGCATGTTGAGGAACTCGGCAGAACCCGGCACCAGCATGGGCAGCACCCACTGCTTGGCGCGCTCGGGATTTTCCCAGTTGTACTCGAGCAGACCCGTGTAGCTCATGTCGTCGAGCATCTTCTCGATATCGGCTTCGGGCATGCCGGTGAGCTTGACCATCTCGGGCAGCGTATAGGGACGGCGCATCTTCATCTTGCAGAGCACTTCGGCCTGCTCGTCGGTTGCGGCCTCGGCAAACGACCAGTACTCGTAGCCCAGCAGCTCGTCGCGGTGCAACAGGCGGTTGGTGCAATGCTCGCACAGTTTGACGATAGCCTCGCGCGGATGCTCCGGCAGCGGCGGCACAAACTCCGCTCCGATATCGGGCTCGGTATAGCTAATCCCCGGTCCGTTGAGAATCATAGTCGTCCCTTCTCTTGCCACAGCCCGGCGAGACCGTAGCGCCCCTCTTTGTACGGGCTCGACATGCCCCCATGCCGTTCACCCGCTATTGTTGACATTGTGTCAAAAACAGTATTGACGAACCGTCAACAATATTCAAGACTGTTAGGCGAACGGTCGGGCCCAAACGGATGAAAGGCGGCAAACATATGAGCGACAACACGGCAAACATCTCTGTCGCTGATGCCGTCCTCGCGTCCGACAGCACGGCAAAGCGCCTGACGGGTGACGAGCGCCGACGCGAGATTCTCGCCGCCGTGAGCGCCGTGAGCGCTGAGCTGGGCGTGTCCCATCTTTCGGTATCGGCCGTGACCAAGCGGGCTGGCTGCACGCGCTCACTGTTCTACCACTACTTTGCCGATATGGACGCCGCCGTCACCGCCGTTATGGACGAGGCGATCGACGGCTTTATCGCCGAGCTCGAACAGTGGAACGCCAGCCGCACGGTTGGCGACATCGAAGGCGCACTCGACACCGTCGCTCCGCTCTTTAAACGCCTGGTCGTGAGCGGCCACGAGTTGCCGAGCACCCTGACCTCCAGCAGCGGCGCGCTCTACGGCGGCTTTCTGCACAACGTGGTCCAGCGCGTGGCGCAATACATCTGCGACACCACCGTGGTGGATTTTGTCGCCCATCATGAGCTCCGCATTGACCATGTCTACGAGACGTTCTACACCCTCATCATGGGGTTGTTGATGTATATCCGCACGCACCCCGATGTGCCCGACGAGACGGTCAAGGAAATCATCGCCTCGACACTCCATATCGAGGGCTATACCGCCAAGTATCCGGAGCGCAAGCCCCAGAACTGACGACATTTGGCCAAACTGCCCGCGATCAGAAGAGGGGCCGCGGGCGTGTGAAAGGAGAGCAGCATGCTGTTCGATGTTTGGGGTAGCAATACCCTTATCCACTGGGCCGGCTGGGCCATGGTCTTTATTGGCCTCATCGTGCTCAACGAGGTCGGCCGCCGCACCAAGCTCGGCGCGGCCATCATCTTTGGCGTGGCTCCGCTGGCCATGACCATCTACTGCGTCGCCATCGCCATCGGCGTTTCGCAAGGTGCCGAGTGGGCGCTCACCAACCCCACCCATGTGTACCAGAACAGCTGGTTCCACTACGCCAAGGTGTACGCAGCGCTCGCCGGCTGCTGGGGCTTCATTGCCATTAAGTACCAGTGGGGCAAGATCGGCAAGGCGCACTGGTTCCGCGCATGGCCGTTTGTGATCGTCGCCATCAACATCATGATCGCCGTCGTGTCCGACTTTGAGAGCGCCTATCACTTCTTTGTCCTGGGCGAGTCCACCTGGGTCACCTCCGAAGGTGCCACGCAGCTGGCCGGCTGGAACAACGTGTTCAACGGCATCGCCGGCATCATCAACATCTTCTGCATGACCGGCTGGTGGAGCGTCTACGCCTCCGAGGACCAGACCGACATGCTGTGGCCCGACATGACCTGGGTCTACATCATCGCCTACGATATCTGGAACTTCTGCTACACCTACAACTGCCTGCCCACCCACTCCTGGTTCTGCGGCTTTGCGCTGCTGCTGGCGCCTACCGTCGCCGCCTTTATCTGGAACAAGGGTGGCTGGATTCAGAACCGCGCCTTTACGCTGGCTATTTGGTGCATGTTTGCCCAGGTGTTCCCCTACTTCCAGGAGGAGTCCATCTTTGTGACCCACTCCACGCTCGACGCAGGCGCCGCCACCGCGGTCTCGGTCGTCGCGCTGATCGCCAACATCGCCGCGATCATCTACATCGCCTACCGCGCCAAGAAGCTCGGCCGCAATCCCTACAAGCAGGATGTCTTTGAGGGCACCAGCGACTGGGAGAAGGCTACCGCCCGCCGCGCCAAGGTCGATTACGCGCACGCCGAGTAACGTGCCTGACGCAAACGCCGCTTGAATGTGAAGTCGCCTGGCCGACTCCGCGCAATGCAACGTATTGCATGCCCCCGGAAAGCGATTCGTCCGCTTTCCGGGGGCTTTTTGCTGCCGCGCGTGCATTCACGCACATATTCAAAACCTCTCGCACAGATAAAATCAGATTTCCGACCGCACGCCAGCTCTATCTGGCTCCAATTTTGGGTACATTGTTGTCCCGATATTGAGCTTGGGGGATATATGAAAGATGAGACGAGGAGCCAAGAGGACTCGGCCCAAGATGCAGAGGCATGTGCCGAGGCCCTGGAGAGCCTAGACCGAGTTTCGCTTGGCGAGATTGCGTTTGACGATTCGGGCGTTGACGTGCAGGATGAGCCGGAAGCCGAGGCGCAGTCCGATGATCAGGATGCAGACGATGTTGAGCCTGCCGAAGATGAGGCAGATCACGAAGACACCGAAAGCGAGGCCGGCAACCAGCCCGAATCCGACACGGGCGAGGAAACCGTCTTGCTCAACAGCTTGCCGGCCGAGGATTCGCTGACCCGTGAGCTTCCTGGCCTAGGTTCCGCACCAGCCGTGGACGAGACCATCGCCATGGGCGATATTCCCCTGCCGTCCGTTCCCTCGGCACGCGAAGCCGAGGTTCGTCATCGCAAGATGTCGCCCAAGCGCCGCAACCTAATGGTTGCCGGCGTTGTGGCCGTCGCGCTCGTCGCCGGCGGTGCAGGCTATGCTGCCTGGAACGGATATCAACAAGAGCAGGCTGCCGCTGTCGCCGCCAATGCCCACACGATGATGTCAGTGCAGATTGGCGTGCATGCCGCTGGCCTCGACTGTTCCACTGGCTCCAAGATTCCCGTACAGGTGAGTGGGCAGGATTCTGACGCCTCCTCCGTGAGCGAAACGCTCTATGTTGACGAGCACGGCCGCGGCATCAAACTGCTGCCCGGCGATTACACGCTCTCCATCGCTGCCTCCCCCATCGCGGCCGACGGCACCATCTATACCGTCCCGACCACCAAGACGCAGGTCACCGTTAAGAGCGATGGACAGGATTTAAGTGCCCAGGCTACCTTTAAGCTCAAGGTGCCTTCGGCCGACACGGTAACCGACGACCAGATCGATGCCGCCGCCAAATATGCCGAGGAGGGCGGTTGTAGCTCTGCCGCGGCCGCCAAGATACTTCAGCAGGCGGCAACCGCTCGCCGTGATGCCGCCGCCAACGCCGTGAGCGCAAGCGAGGCGCAGGCAGCCCGCGACGCCGATGCTCGGCATAAGGCAACGAACCTGTATCAGCTCGATATTCCCGTTGAGTGGTACGGCAAAGTCGCAACTTGGCAAAACGGCAGCACGCTGTGCATCTATCTTGCCGGCGACAGCAATACGCCGATTGTGACGCTCGTCGCGGTGCGCGACGGCGAGAGCTTTACGCCCGATGAGGGCGATACGGTTTTGGGCACGGCAAACCTTGGTAACGGCTACACGGTCTACGCCAGCGGCCCCGTCTATCCGTATGTGGTGCCCCAGACCATCAACGGGCGGACGCAGAATCCCGTGTCGACCTACCCCATGGACACGGCCATTGAGCTTGTCGAGCTCACGACCGGCAACCGCTACACCTACAGCCAGATTAAGAACGTGCTGGTCGGCAAAGACGGCAAGGCCGACGCTGCCACCAAGCTCGAGTGCGACTACCTCGCCCAGATTCTCCTGCCGAGCATCAAGGCCCAGGACTAGCCGGGCGCATCATGGTGCTCCCCAACCGTGATGAAGGGGCCAGGAGGTCCTGGCCCCACAGATCCGTAGATGATTAGGCAAGGAGCCACTTCCATGCGGGAACAACGTGTACCACACCGTGCTCGCATGGAATATCGGCCTGCTCATCCATGGTAACGATTGCCGACTCACCAAGATCGAACTGGGCCATCGAGGCATCAAGCGCGGCAATTTCGCGCTCGCGCGTTTTCTCACTTGCCATCTCCACACTAACCTGGATCAGGCTATAAGCCCGCATGAGAAGTGCGTCCCCAGCCACAAAGTCCACCTCATGGCTTTTGCTCTTCTCTTTGATCAGCAGGCGGCAGACCGATCCGATCCTCACCGCGGGAGTCCTTCTTCTTAGCGCGTTGAACACTGCGGTCTCGAGCCTCTGGCCCTGGTCCAATGCCGATGCGGGAGAGAATGCTCCAAACATCGCGGGATCGACAGCGTAGACCTTAGACGCAGACCGCATGTTATTTGCCAGTGAACGCGTGAACTCCGGCACGGAGAACAGCAGGTAGGCATCCTCATAATACTCAAGTAAGTCGCTGAGCGAATTACGACTGACGGGTATCTGCCTGCTCTTGAACTCGTTGTACACTTTGTTCACCGACAGCTCTCGTCCCGAAGATGCCATACACCGCGTTAGGAACAGCGATGCCAGGCGAGGGTTCTTGACGTCGTAACGCTCAACGACGTCCATAGCGACCGTTCGCGAAGCATATTCCTGTAGCAGCTGAATCGCGTCTGCGGGCGTCTGCTCAAGCGTCGCGATGAATCCCCCTCGTTCAAGATATCCGATCAGATGATGTCGAAGCAGCGCTGCATCGCTTGGGGAAAAGGTCGCATCTGGCTCGAAAACGCTCCCCGTCTTATATCGAACGTATTCCGAAAAGCTCAACGGAAAAAGCTCTCGTATAAGAGAACGACCCCTGAATTCGCTCTTAAGTTCTGAGGACAGCATCTTAGAAGAAGATCCCGTCACATAGACGGTCGCTTTCTCCGTATCGACTACACGCCGCAAAAACGCACCCCATTCGGGAATTTCCTGGATCTCGTCAAAGAAAATGTAAGCGCCCTCGGTTCGAGCAGCAGGATGCAGCGCATAGAACGTGTCGAGCACGTCCGCCAGCAGCGATGGCTCATACGGGCGCAAGCGCTCGTCCTCAAAATTAAAGTAAAGCATCCGGTCAAGCTCGACGCCCCGGCCCCGAAGCCGCAGCATCTCCTGATACAGGCGATACGTCTTTCCACAACGGCGGGCCCCCACAACCACATTTACGATGTTGTCGCGCTTTGGCTCCTGTGGGTTTCCCAGATCAAGGTCTCGCTCAAAGACCTGTGGAACCCCCTGCTGTTCAAAGTCCTTTATTTTCTGGGCGATCAAGTCGTTGAATGCCATGATTCTCCAATCTTGCTCTCTAGCTAATCAAAATTATACTGATTCTTGATTAGTAAAAGAGCAAGATTACGTGCAACTTGATTAATGGAGAATCAAGTTTTACTGTTGCCGAGCATCAAGGTCCAAGACTAGCAGCCCACGACGCCCAAATTAGCTACTTAACGCCAGGGGTCGGCCTCGAACATCGGCTCGCGCTCGGGGCGGCGATCGCTGTAGGGATCGTAGCCGTCGTCGTCCTCGTTCTCGGCACGGATGTAGGGGTCGCGCGGCTTGGGTGCCGGCTTAGGCGCAGGCTTGGGTGCGGCGGGTGCGGCATCGGTCGCCGGCGTGTTCGTCTTATTCTTGTCTATCATCTGCATATCTCCTCGCCATGTACTCATGCTCAACATCATCGATTGTCGCACGAAAAAGGGCGGCGGACCCATTGGATCCGCCGCCCTTGGCGTTTAGAGACGGCTGGTAGATTTTAAGGCATGTCCCGAAAATCTACTCGGCGTCGGGGACCTCGTAGGTGGCCGTCGGCGTGTTGTCGCACACGACGGTAAAGCCGCCGTCCTTGTCGACATCGACCGTCACCTGATCGCCCTCGCGCACCGTGCCGTCGATGATAGCGGCTGCGATCGCATCCACGACCTCGCGCTGGACCAGACGCTTGAGCGGACGGGCGCCAAAGACCGGGTCCAGGCCGCCCACGGCAAGCATCTGCTTGGCCGCCGGGGTGATGGCAAGCGTCATGCGCTCCTTGGCCAGACGTGCGCGGACATCGGCGAGCTGGATATCGACGATCTTTTCGATCTGCGCCATACCGAGCGGATGGAACACCACGATATCGTCGATGCGGTTGAGGAACTCGGGGCGGAAGGTCTGAGCCATGGCCGCATCGACCTGGTGGCGCATCTCTTCCTCGTCCTTGCCCGAAAGATCGGCGATGGCCTTAGAGCCCACGTTGCTCGTCATGATGATAATCGTGTTCTTGAAGGACACTTGGCGACCCTGGCCATCGGTTAGACGGCCATCGTCGAGCACCTGCAGCAGCACGTTAAAGACATCCGGGTGAGCTTTCTCCATCTCGTCGAGCAAGATCACGGAGTATGGACGACGGCGCACGGCCTCGGTGAGCTGGCCGCCCTCGTCGTAACCCACGTATCCCGGGGGCGCACCGATCAGACGCTGGACGCTGAACTTCTCCATGTACTCGGACATGTCGATACGCACGAGCGCGCGCTCGTCATCGAACAGGCACTCGGCCAGCGCCTTGGCGAGCTCGGTCTTGCCTACGCCGGTGGGGCCCAGGAAGAAGAAGCTGCCGATGGGCTTGTCCGGATCGGAGAGGCCCGCACGACTGCGGCGCACGGCTGCGGCGACGGCGGAGACGGCCTCATCCTGGCCGATGACGCGCTTATGCAGCTCGCCCTCCAAGCCCTTGAGCTTGTCGAGCTCGCCCTGCATCATCTTGGACACGGGCACGCCGGTCCAGGCGCTCACGACCTCGGCGATCTCGTCGGAGGTCACCTGCTCGTTGAGGCCCTCGCCGTCCTGTTGCTTTTGTGCCTCGAGCGCGGCCTCGGAATCCTGAATCTGCTGCTGCAGGCCCGGAATCACGGAGTAGCGCAGCTCGGACGCACGGCCCAGGTCGCCGTTGCGCGTCGCGCGCTCCTCTTCGCTCTTGGCCTCGTCGAGCTGTCCCTTAAGCTCCTGCACGTGGTCGATGGCGTTCTTCTGGTTGAGCCAGCCGGCCTTTTGCACGTTGAGCTTTTCCTGGACCTCGGCGATCTCTTGGCGCAGGGCCTCCAGACGCTCCTTGGAGGCGTCGTCGGTCTCCTTCATGAGCGCCTGTTCCTCGATCTGCAGCTGGGTGAGCTGACGCGTGGTGGCGTCGATCTCGACCGGCATGCTGTCGAGCTCCATGCGCAGGCGGCTTGCCGCCTCATCGACCAGGTCGATGGCCTTGTCGGGCAGGAAGCGGTCGGCGATGTAGCGATCGGAGAGGTCGGCAGCTGCCACGAGCGCGCTATCGGTGATATGCACGCCGTGGAAGATCTCGTACTTCTCCTTGAGGCCACGCAGGATGGAGATGGTGTCCTCGACGGTGGGCTCGCTCACCATCACCGTCTGGAAACGACGGGCGAGCGCCGCGTCCTTCTCGATGTACTTACGGTACTCGTCGAGCGTGGTCGCGCCGATTGCATGCAGGTCGCCACGGGCGAGCGCAGGCTTGAGGATGTTGCCGGCGTCCATGGAGCCCTCGGTGGCACCCGCGCCCACGATGGTGTGGAGCTCATCGATGAACAGGATGACCTTGCCTTCGGACTTCTGTACCTCCTTGAGCACGGCCTTTAAGCGGTCCTCGAACTCGCCGCGGTACTTGGCGCCGGCGACCAGCGCGCTCATGTCGAGCTCGATAAGGTCGCGGTCGCGCAGCGTGCTCGGCACGTCGCCGGCCACGATACGCTGGGCGATGCCCTCGACGATGGCCGTCTTGCCGACGCCCGGCTCGCCGATGAGCACGGGGTTGTTCTTGGTGCGGCGCGACAGTACCTGGATGGTACGGCGGATCTCGTCGG
>URKH01000004.1 GCA_900548255.1 uncultured Collinsella sp.
TTTTCCCAGATAAAACCTGCCAAAACAAACCTGTCCCTTTTTGGTAGGTTTTTGCCTTGGGAGCGGTACCATACAGGCAATGTTTAAACGAGAAAGGTGGGCTCCCATGGAACCTAAGCAGTACTACATCGGCATCGACGTCGGCGGCACCTCGGTTAAGGAGGGCCTGTTCGACGAGGACGGCAACCTGCTTGCCAAGGCCAGCGTGCCCACGCCTCCCATCGTTGACGCTGCGGGCTTTGCCGCGGTGACCGAGGCTATCGACCAGGTGGTCGCCAAGGCGCAGATTCCGCGTGCCTTTGTGGCGGGCATTGGCCTGGCCGTTCCGTGCCCCATCCCGGCATCGGGCGATGCCAAGGTCAAGGCCAACATTGCCATTAACCTGCCCGAGCTGAGGATCGCCATTCAAAAGCACTGCCCCGACGCGGTCGTTAAGTACGAGAACGATGCCAACGCCGCTGCCATGGGCGAGGCCTGGCTCGGTTCTGCCAAGGGCGTGCAGAACGTCGTGATGGTCACCATCGGTACCGGCGTGGGCGGCGGCGTAATCGTCAACGGCGACGTGGTATCGGGCGTTGTGGGTGCCGGCGGCGAGATTGGCCACATGTGCCTGAACCCGGCCGAGGAGCGCACCTGCGGCTGTGGCGGCCATGGCCACCTGGAGCAGTATTCCAGCGCCACCGGCGTGGTGAGCAATTACCTGGCCGAGTGCAAGAAGGCGGGCGTCGAGCCCATCGAGCTCACCGGCCCCTCCGATTCCAAGGACGTGTTCCAGGCCTGCCGCGAGGGCGACAAGCTCGCGCTGGCAGCTGCTGATACCATGGCTGACTATCTCGGTCGTGCTCTGGCACTTATCGCCAACGTGGTCGACCCCGAGATGTTCCTGATCGGTGGCGGCGCGTCCGCTTCGGCCGATGTCTACCTCGATAAGGTTCGCGAGCACTTCCAGCGCTACGCGCTTTCCGCCTCGCGCGAGACGCCCATTAAGGTCGCTTCGCTCGGAAACGACGCCGGCATCATCGGTGCCGCCTACGTAGCCCTGCGCGCCGCCGGTAAATAGCTGGTGCAAGGGGGTCAGGTTACTTTGCACCAACATGGTGCAAAAGGGACAGCCTTGGCCCCCATACCTGCCACAAAATATGCCGTGGCCCTTCCGTCTGCGAAGGCTCGGCATCGGCGTGCTACCATAGCTACGTCCAAGTACACATATCAAGTGGAGGATATCCATGGCAAACGTTCTTGTCTTTGGTCACCAGAACCCCGATAACGACGCCATCATGAGCGCCGTCGTCCTGTCCCAGCTGCTTAACCAGGTTGAGTATGCCGGCAACACCTACGAGGCTTGCGCTCTGGGCCAGCTTCCGGCCGAGTCCGCCAAGCTGCTCGCCGATGCCGGCATTGCCGAGCCCCGCGTGATCGAGTCCGTCGAGGCCGGTCAGCTCGTCGTCCTCACCGACCACAACGAGTCCGCCCAGTCCGTCGCCGGCCTTAAGGACGCCACGGTCTTTGGTGTTGTCGACCATCACCGCATCGGCGACTTCGAGACCGCCGGCCCGCTGCACTACATCTGCCTGCCCTGGGGCTCCAGCTGCACCATCGTCACCAAGCTCGCCGACGTGCTCGGCGTTGAGCTTTCCGACGTCCAGGCCAAGCTGCTGCTCTCGGCCATGATGACCGACACGCTCATGCTCAAGAGTCCCACCACCACCGATGTCGACCGCGCTGTCGCCGCCAAGCTCGGCGAGCAGGTGGGTGTCGACCCGGTCAAGTTTGGCATGGAGGTCTTCCTCACCCGTCCGTCCGGCTCCTTCACCGCAGCCGAGATGGTCGGCAACGACATCAAGATGTTCGAGCCCGCCGGCAAGAAGCTGCTCATCGGCCAGTACGAGACCGTCGACAAGAGTCGTGCTCTCGGCATGATCGACGAGATTCGCGAGGCCATGCGTGCCTACGCCGCCGAGAAGGGTGCCGATGGCATTGTCCTGTGCATCACCGACATCATGGAGGAGGGCTCGCAGGTCCTGCTCGAGGGCGAGACCGAGGCCGCTCAGAAGGGCCTGGGCATTGCCGACGAGCACGACGGCGTCTGGATGCCGGGTGTCCTCTCCCGTAAGAAGCAGGTCGCTGCCCCCATCATGGCTGCCTGCTAGGTTTAGTTGACCAAACGCCACGACCGGATCGCGGACGTCCCGCGCTCCGGTCGTTTTTTGTGCACGGCGCCGCGTCGTCTCTTGGACAGGCGTGCCCGTGCCGTTGAGCAAATAATGTTCAACCTGTGGTTCCGCTTTTCGGCCACGCCTGCGTGCTTGTCGTGCAGGGTAGGCTAGATGCAAGCGTAATACGTTAGAGCGCGGCACCGCCACTTGGGCGGGCCGTGCTTTTTTAAGACGGGAGCTTTCCCGTGAAAGGAGCCGCCCATGGCAGCAACTGAGCAGCTGTTCAACGTTCGTGAGCGCAAGCGCTTTGAACGTCACGACATCTGGGAGCGCATCGCCGAGAACGGTACGATTTCCGCCGCCGTCATGGTCTTCGCCGCCATCGCCGCCGTCATTTGCGCCAATACCGATGCCTACGAGGCCATCCATCACTTTTTGGAGACCCCGCTGTATGTGGGTCTGGGCAACCTTACGGCCGGTCTCACCGTTGAGCTTTTCGTCAACGACTTCCTCATGGCGATTTTCTTTTTGTTGGTGGGCATCGAGCTTAAGTACGAGATGACGGTCGGTGAGCTCAAGAATCCGCGTCAGGCCATGCTTCCCATGCTGGCGGCCGTGGGCGGCGTTGTCGTTCCCGCCTGCATCTACCTGATCTTTAACCATGCCGGCGCCCGCAACGGTTGGGCCATCCCCATGGCAACCGATATTGCCTTTGCGCTGGGCGTGCTGTCGCTTTTGGGCAATCGCGTGCCCAACGGCGTGCGCGTGTTCTTCTCGACGCTCGCCATCGCCGACGACCTCATCTCCATCGCCGCCATTGCCATCTTCTACGGTCAGAGCCCCAATCCGTTTTGGTTGGGCGCCGCCGCGCTTGTGACCTGCGCGCTCGTGTGGCTCAACAAGACGCAGCACTACCGCCTTGCCCCGTATTCGGTACTGGGTCTGCTGTTGTGGTTTTGCATGTTCAAGAGCGGCGTGCACGCTACGCTTGCTGGCGTCATCTTGGCCTTTACCATCCCGGCCAAGTGCGGTGTCAAGCTCGATAGCCTCACCGATTGGCTGGGCGAGTGCCTGCCGCTGCTCGATGATCGCTACGACGACGAGGCGCACATCCTGGGCCAGCATGACTTTACCGTCTCGACCACCAAGGTCGAGCGCGTCATGCACCGCGTAACCCCGCCGCTCATCCGCATGGAGCGTCTGATCTCCACGCCGGTCAACTTCGTGATCCTGCCGATCTTTGCGTTCGTGAACGCGCAGGTTCGCCTGGTGGGCGTGGACATGAGCACGCTGCTCACCGACCCGGTGACGCTCGGCGTGTACTTTGGCATGCTGCTGGGCAAGCCGATCGGTATCTTTGGCATGACGTTTGCCCTGGTTAAACTCAAGATTTCCGAGTTGCCGCATAATGTCAACTGGCACATGATCGCCGGTGTGGGCATTTTGGGCGGTATCGGCTTTACCATGTCGATCCTCATCAGCGGCCTCGCCTTCCCGACGGCCCAGTTTGAGGTTCTTGCAGCCAAGGCCGCTATTCTCGCCGGTTCGGTCACCGCAGCCGTGCTCGGCATGATCTACATGAGCGTGGTCTGCAAGCATCCCTCGCCCAAAGACGAGTAAGAGCGCGAAAACCGGCTCCAGAACCGATTCGGGCGCGTTCAAAATGCGGATTCGGGCGGTGCTTGCCGCCTGCCAGACACGCCAGTGGTCAAAAAACGCCGTTTGTGAGTACTGTCACAAACGGCGTATCATTTTAGGTGCGGAAAATAATGAACAAAGTTATAAGAACTGTACGTTAATGAGTGACCATCGACTTCCAATTTGGCGCTAGCTGACGGTGATTAGGAAGTTTCAAGTCGAGTTTTGCCGATTTCGACCAAGAATCGCTGCTACTAAAAAGGTAACAGTACTCATATTTGCCCTTTTTTGGCCACAAGCCCTAAAACAAGCCTCGCCAAGGTCGGGAAGCGGGCCAAATCGCCGGCCTCGAGGCTTATTCCACCGTTCCGTAGACGGCGCCCCAGCCGTGGGCGGCCAAGGCGGAGTTGAGCTGGTCGCAAAGTGACTGGCGGTCGTAGTAGCCGGGCGGCAAAAGGTTCACGATCTCCATGAGGTCGGGCGCCAGGTCCAAGATTTCGGCCTGTACGATCAGATCCAGGCGGTCGATGGCGTGGCGGTCGTAAAACAGTCCGTCGACCAGGCGCTGCAAGTCGCCGAATTCCTCGGCCTGAAACGATCCGTACTCCATAGTGCCTCCTTGGGCGCCCCACGCCGGCATGCGCGGCGATTCGTAATTGATTGCGATGAACTTAATCTATCACGGCTTCATAACGTTGCGACGATGGCGGTCTATACTTAGACGAACTGCAACGTACCGCTTCGCGAAAGGTCGCACCCCATGCAGACGATCTACCAGAAGATGGAAACCACCGAACTCGATGCCGCCATCGAGGCGCTCAAAGCCGAGGTCGCCGAGGTCAAGGCCAAGGGCCTGGCGCTCGACATGGCCCGCGGCAAGCCGTCGCCCTCCCAGGTGGACATCTCTCGACCCATGCTCGATATCCTCAATGCCGATGCCGATCTGCACGACGGCAATGTCGACTGCTCCAACTACGGCTGCTTCGAGGGCATTCCCTCGGCTCGCAAGCTGGCAGGGGAGTTCCTGGGCTGCCCCGCCGAGCAGACGCTCGTGCTGGGCTCATCGAGCCTCCTGATCGAGCATGACATCGCCGGCATGTTCTGGCGCTGCGGCTCGTGCGGCAGCGAGCCCTGGGATGCCTACGAGGCCGCGCACGACGGCAAGAAGGTCAAGTTCCTGTGCCCCGTCCCCGGCTACGACCGTCATTTTGGCATCACCGCCGACCTGGGCATCGAGAACGTTCCCGTCGCGATGACCGACAACGGCCCCGATATGGACGAGATTGAGCGCCTCGTTGCCGCCGATGATTCCATCAAGGGTATCTGGTGCGTGCCCAAGTATTCCAACCCCACGGGCATCACCTTTAGCGAGGACACCGTGCGTCGCCTGGTCGAGATGCCCACGGCCGCGCCCGATTTTCGCATCTTCTGGGACAACGCCTACTGCGTGCACGACCTGTACGACGAGACCGACGAGCTCGCAAACATCTTTGACCTCGCTCGCGCGGCGGGCACCGAGGACCGTGTGGTGGCCTTTGCCTCGACGTCCAAGATCACCTTCCCGGGCGCCGGCATCGGCTTTATCGGTGCGAGCCCCGCGGTTATCGCGGAGTTCTCCAAGCGCCTGAAGGCTGGCCTCATCAGCGCCGACAAGCTCAACCAGCTGCGTCACGTGCGCTTCCTTCCCACCATCGAGGCGGTTAAGGAGCACATGAAAAAGCATGCCGAGTTCCTGCGCCCGCGCTTTGAGGCCGTCGAGCGCAAGCTCACCGAGGGCCTGGGCGACACGGGCTGCGCCACCTGGACGCACCCCCGCGGCGGCTACTTTGTAAGCTTCGATGGTCCCGAGGGCTCGGCCCAAAAGGTCGCCGCGCTTTGCGCCGACCTGGGCGTCAAGCTCACGCCGGCCGGTGCCACTTGGCCCTATGGCAAGGACCCGCGCGACACCAACATCCGCATCGCGCCGAGCTATCCCACGGTCGAGGACCTGGAGGCCGCGCTCGATGTGCTGGTGCTGGCCGTTAAGCTTGTCGCTGCCGAGCTTGCGCGTGCCGAGCGCGCCTAACGCGTAGGGCCCCGCAAGTCCGCGCCTAGTACTATCCGCACTTTCGATACGTAAAGGAGCGTATACATGGATTTGGGTATTTCCACAAACCCCACGCCAGAGCTCTACACCATTAAGGTGACCGGTGAGATCGATATCTCTAACGCCGATAGCCTGCGCAATGCCATCGACCTGGCGCTCGAGCAGCCCACTGAGGCCGTTGAGCTCGATTTTGCCCAGGTGAGCTACATCGATTCGACGGGCATTGGCGTGCTTGTGGGCGCCGCACACCACGCAGCTGATCATGGTAAGCGTTTTAGCTGCGTCAACGTGCAGCCCCCGGTGATGCGCGTGGTTCAGCTGTTGGGCGTCGACCAGGAGATTTCGATCACCGCTGCATAATCTTTGCCCCCAAAAGGGCGTGCCGTTTGGCATATGTTTGTGATGCGCTCGGACGTTTTGGCGTCCGGGCGCTATACTTGACCGAATGAATAGACGAGTTCCGGCCGAATGGCGCGGTGCGGGCTCGAATCACATCGAGCCTTGGAGGTATGTGTGTTTGGTATTGGAGAAGGTGAGCTGGCAATCATCGTGGTCTTCGGCTTTTTGCTGTTTGGCCCGGATAAGCTCCCGCAGATGGGCCGTACGATCGGCCGTGCCATCCGTCAGTTCCGCGAGACGCAGGAAAAGATGACGGCGGTTGTCCAGTCCGAGATCATCGATCCGGTAAGCGAGGCCGCTTCGGCTCCGGTCAAGCCCAAGAAGGCTGCCGTCGATGACGATTCCGATGCGGACGAGGATGCCGCCGAGACGGTAGCGCCCGCCAAGAAGGAGACCTTTGCCGAGCGTCGTGCCCGCCTTGCTGCCGAGAAGGCCGCGAGCGAGGCTGCCGCCGAGGGCGAGGGTGCTGCTGAGGAGTCCGAGGCCGAGGGTGCCGAGGCCGAGCCTGCCGCTGCCGCCGAGCCTGCCGTCGAGCCCGAGCCTGCTGCAGAGCCCGAGCCCGAGCCGGCAGAGCCCACGACGGCTGACCTCTACGCCCGTCGTCCCCGCAAGCGCAAGGCCGTCGTCGACCAGCTCGCTCGCGAGCTCGAGGCCGAGGACGCTGCCGAGACTGCTGCCGCCGACGCCCCGAAGGGAGGCGATGAGTAATGCCTATCGGACCTGCTCGTATGCCGCTCTTCGATCACTTGGGAGAGCTCCGTCGCCGCCTGACCATCGTGGTCGTGTCGGTGTTTGCCGCCGCCATCGTGCTGTACTTTGCCACGCCCGTGGTGCTCGATATCCTGGAAGACCCCATCCGCTCGTTTGTGCCGGACGGTAAGTTCTACATCACCACCACACTCGGCGGCTTTGGCCTGCGCTTCTCGCTGGCCATCAAGATGGCCGTGGTCATGTGCACGCCCATGATCATCTGGCAGATTCTGGCATTTTTCCTGCCGGCACTGCGCCCCAACGAGCGCAAGTGGGTTGTGCCCACGGTGCTCGCCTCGACGGTGCTGTTCTTCCTGGGTGCCATCTTCTGCTACTTCATCATCATCCCGGCGGGCTTTGAGTGGCTCATCGGCGAGACCTCGGCTGTCGCTACGGCGTTGCCCGATCTGGAGAACTACGTCAACATGGAGCTGCTCTTTATGATCGGCTTTGGTGTGGCGTTTGAGCTGCCGCTCATCATCTTCTACCTGTCCGTTTTCCACATCGTGTCCTATGCGGCCTTCCGCAGCGCCTGGCGCTACGTGTACGTAGGCCTGCTCGTGGGTTCGGCTGTGATTACGCCCGACGGCTCGCCCGTTACGCTGGGTCTCATGTATGGCGCCCTGCTCTCGCTCTACGAGATTTCGCTCGCCATCGCTCGCGTGGTCATTACCGCGCGCGAGGGCAAGGAGGGCCTGTTCGTGAGCCGTCTGGACCTGTTCTCGGACGACGAGGACGACGAGGAGTAAATCGGTATGCACGAGGTTGGCATTGTCAACGGCATACTCGATACAGTGATTCGCGCGGCGCGTGGGGCGGGGGCCTCGCGCGCCGTTTTGGTAACGCTTCGTATCGGGGATATGACCGAGGTCGTGCGCGAGGCACTCGACTTTGCGTGGGAGACGTTTCGCGATGAGGACCCGCTCACGCGCGGCTGCGAGCTTGCCGTGGAGGAGGTCCATCCACAAAGCGAGTGCCTGGACTGCGGCGAGGTCTTTGAGCACGACCGTTTCCATTGTCGCTGCCCCCAGTGTGGCGGCGCCAACGTGCGCCTGCTGCACGGCCGCGAGCTCGATATCGCAAGTATCGAAATCGAAACCCCCGACGATTAGCCCGCTAGCCATCTAATGATGGGGTATAAAGGGGCCAAAGTAAGGAGCGCTAAGTATGGCCGAGAAAACGATTGATATCGCGTCGCCGATCCTGTCGCGCAACGAGCGCCTGGCAGATCAGCTGCGTCAGCGATTTAATGAGGCAGGCACCTACGTGATCAATGTGCTGTCGAGCCCCGGCTCGGGTAAGACCACCACGATTCTGGGCACCAACGAGCGCCTGCGTGACAAGGCCGGCCTACGCTGTGCCGTCATCGAGGGCGATATCGCCTCGGATGTCGACGCCATCACCATGAAGGAAGCCGGCATGCCCGCCATCCAGATCAACACGGGCGGTCTGTGCCACCTCGAGGGCAACATGATCATGGAGGCTGTCGATGCCTTCGACCAGGCTGTGGGTCTGGAGAACATCGACGTCATCTTTATCGAAAACGTGGGTAACCTGGTCTGCCCGGTCGACTTTGACCTGGGCGAGAACCTGTCCATCATGATTCTCTCGGTGCCCGAGGGCGACGACAAGCCCATCAAGTATCCGGGCATCTTCCAGCACGCCGGCGCGCAGCTGCTCAACAAGGTCGACGTGGCCCCGGCTTTCGATTTTGACATGGATAGGTATACTAAGACACTCGATGACCTCAATCCGCAAGCGCCGCGGTTTGCCGTGAGCGCGCGCAAGGGCGAGGGCATGGATGCCTGGTGCGATTGGCTCATCGGGCAGATTGAGCAAGCAAGGGCGTAAGTCGGCCGCCATACGGGCGGGCGTAGCCGCAGAGATACGAGATAGGAGCCTCTTTTGAAGCTCATCATCGCCGAGAAAAACGATGCCGCGCGTCAAATCGCCGAGCGGCTGTCCACGGGTAAGCCCAAAAAGGACAAGGTGTACAACACCGCCATCTACCGTTTTGAGTGGAAGGGCGAGGAGTGCGTGACCATCGGCCTTGCCGGTCACATCCTGGCACCCGATTTTTGCGACAGTGTGCTGTTCGATAAAAAGCTGGGTTGGTATTCGGTCACCGAGGACGGCGAGATGTTGCCGGCCGATATGCCCGATGGCCTGGCCCGCCCGCCGTACGACACCAAGCGCAAGCCGTTCCTTGCCGATGGTATCTCCATCAAGGGCTGGAAGCTTGAGAGCCTGCCTTACCTTACCTGGGCGCCCGTCATTAAGCTGCCGGCCGAGAAGGAGCTCATTCGTTCGCTCAAGAACCTTGCCAAGAAGTCCGACAGCGTCATCATCGCCACGGACTTCGATCGCGAGGGTGAGCTGATCGGCTCGGACGCCCTCAACAAGGTGCTCGAGGTCGCGCCGGACTTGCCGGTCGCCCGCGCTCAGTATTCTTCGTTTACCAAGGCCGAGATTACGCAGGCCTTCGATAATCTTGTCTCGCTCGACCAGAATCTGGCCGACGCCGGCGAGAGCCGCCAGCACATCGACCTCATTTGGGGTGCGGTGCTCACGCGCTACCTGACGCTCGCCAAGTTTGGCGGCTTTGGCAACGTGCGCTCCGCCGGCCGCGTGCAGACGCCGACGCTTGCCCTGGTGGTCGAGCGCGAGCGCGAGCGCATGGCGTTTGTGCCCGAGGACTATTGGCAGATTCGCGGCATGGGTGCCGCTCAGGGTGCTGCCGAGGATGACCGCTTTAAGATTGCGCACAAGACGGCACGTTTTACCGATAAAGATGCTGCCGAGACGGCGTACGGCCACGTCGACGGCGCTACGACGGCAACCGTCGCCGCGGTGACCAAGCGCTCCCGCAAGCAGCAGCCGCCCACGCCGTTTGCGACGACCTCGCTGCAGGCTGCCGCCGCGGCCGAGGGCATCTCGCCTGCGCGTACGATGCGCATCGCCGAGTCCCTCTACATGGCGGGCCTCATCAGCTATCCGCGTGTCGACAACACCGTGTACCCCGCGACGCTCGATCTGGGCGCCGTGGTGAGCGACCTGGCAAAGATCAACCCGGCGCTGGCGCCCGTGTGCAAAAAGGTACTCGCCGGCCCCATGAAGCCCACGCGCGGCAAAGTCGAGACCACCGACCACCCGCCCATCTACCCCACGGGCGAAGGCGATCCGTCCACGCTCGATGGCGGCCAGCGCAAGCTCTACGACCTCATCGCCCGCCGCTTCCTGGCGACGCTTATGGGTCCCGCGACCATCGAGAATACCAAGCTCGAGCTCGACGTGAACGGTGAGCCGTTCGTGGCTTCGGGCGATGTGCTCGTGACCCCGGGTTTCCGCGAGGCGTACCCGTACGGACTCAAGCGCGACGAGCAGATGCCGCCGCTAGAGCAGGGCGACACGGTCGACGTGTTCGACATTAAGCTTGAGGCCAAGCAGACCGAGCCGCCCGCGCGCTACAGCCAGGGCAAGCTCGTGCAGGAGATGGAAAAGCGCGGCCTGGGCACCAAGTCCACGCGCGCGAGCATCATCGAGCGCCTGTATGCCGTGCGCTATCTCAAAAACGATCCCGTTGAGCCGAGCCAGCTGGGCATCGCCATCATCGACGCGCTGACGCAGTTTGCCCCGCGCATAACGAGCCCCGATATGACCAGCGAGCTCGACGGCGACATGACTCGCGTCGAGCGCGGCGAGGACACCGAAGAGCATGTCGTGACGCACTCGCGTGCGCTGCTGGCCGGCGTGCTCGACGAGCTGCTCAAGCATACGCAGGAGCTCGGCGACGCCATCAGCGACGCCGTCACGGCTGATGCGCGCGTGGGCGCCTGCCCCAAGTGCGGCAAGGACCTGGTTATGAAGACGAGCGCCAAGACCCGTGGCAGCTTCATTGGCTGCATGGGCTGGCCCGACTGCGACGTGACCTATCCGGTCCCGAGCGGCGTCAAGGTGAGCCCGCTCGAGGGCGAGGCCGCCGTGTGCCCCGAATGCGGTGCGCCGCGCATCAAGTGTCAGCCGTTCCGCCAGAAGGCTTTCGAGATCTGCGTGAACCCGACGTGCCCCACCAACTACGAGCCCGACCTTAAAGTGGGCGAGTGCAAGGTGTGTGCCGAGGCCGGACGCCATGGCGACCTGATCGCGCACAAGAGCGAGAAGAGCGGCAAGCGCTTTATCCGCTGCACCAACTACGATGACTGCGGCGTGAGCTATCCGCTGCCGGCGCGTGGCAAGCTCGAGGCGACGGGCGAGACCTGTCCCGAGTGCGGCGCCCCCATCGTGGTGGTCAACACGGCGCGCGGTCCGTGGCGTATCTGCGTCAACATGGACTGCCCGACCAAGGAGAAGAAGCCCGCCCGCGGTCGCAAGACCACAACCAAGGCGAGCACGGCAAAGAAGACGACGGCGGCCAAGAAGACGACGGCTAAGAAAGCCACTGCCGCCAAGAAGACGACCGCGAAGAAGTCGACTGCCAAGAAAACAGCCGCCGACAAGTAACGGCGCAGTCGAAACATTGCCCAAAAAAACGAGCGAGGACCCCGCGATCCTCGCTCGTTTTTTTGACCGGCAGTTAGGGATGTTCTTTTTCTGCCGGCAGTTTAGGAACGTCCCTAACTGCCGGCTCGGGAACGACAAAGCGCTAGTTCACCTCGACAGGCTTGGCGCCGGGATAGCGCTCCTCAAAGTCTAGGCGGTACTTATTGTCATTGGTGCCCGCCACGTTGTCGCGCGACAGCGGCGCCACGATCTCATTCTTGTGGTCCGCAGGCTTGGCGTATTTCAGGCTGATCTCCCAGGCATCACAGATTGCGTCAATGCGGTGATCCAGGTCGTCGTACAGGGCGATGATGTCCTTCCAGGAGCTGTAGTTCTTGGAGCTCGTCGGGACGTCCAGGTCCTCGACGATGTCGTAATACTGCTCGATGGTGTCCTCCGTGCGCTCGGCGACGTCGGCGAGATTTTGACGGGTGGTTCGATCCTCTTCCAGATAGTTGCCGTTGAAGTTCTGCGCGCAGCCACGGACCTGGCTGTCGAGATCTTCGAGCAGGTCGTAGTATTCGCTCAGTCGGCGGTAGAGGTTCTGCTCAGAGAGCGTTGCTTCGCCGCCATCCTCGTCGTCATCATCGTCATCGTCGTAAAGGCTATTGGGATCGCCGAGAGGCTCAAGGTCATCATCGTCAACATCGTGGTGCAGCTTGGTAACCTCGGCGGTCGTCTGCGTACCGGCGTTGTCGAAAGGCTTGATCACAAAGAAAATGACCAGGGCGATGATGATCGCCACCAGCACAACGATAACGGCGATAAGCGGCCCGGTGCCGCTCTTTTTGGAAGCGGGGGTCTGTGGCGAAGCGGGCGCGTATGCGGGAGCCGGCTGCTGTTGGGGCGAGCCGCTCGCGACGGGTATGCGCTGCGTGGTCTCGACGGCCTCGGTCCTTGCGGCGGGGTCGGGGCTATAGGCGAGGGGGTCGTCCGCCTTGGCTTGCGGCGCATCAAGGGAGCCGGTCTGCTCAAAAGCGGGCTGGCTATCGCTCGCGGCTGTTTGCTCAACGGGTGCACCGCACGAGGTGCAGAACTTGGCATCATCTGCAAGACGCTTGCCGCACGAGGCGCAATACCGAGACATTGCCACTCCTTTCGCCACATTTCAATGCAATACGACGATTATACCCAGCGTACAAAAAAGCCGGCAGTTGGGGACGTTCCTTTTCTGCCGGCAGTTTAGGAACGTCCCCAACTGCCGCCCCAAACGACTAGGTCGGATTTGGGGTGCACCGGACGCTGGGGTATCATGGCTTGGTTGATATATCTGCATTTACGCGCCTTGTAGGAAGGGGCTGCGCCCATGGCTTTTGAGCCCGCTCAACATAGCTTCATTACGCTCGAGGGCGTCGATGGCGCCGGCAAGTCCACGCAGGCGCGCCTGCTTGCCCGCGCGCTCGAACTCGCTGGCTATCAGGTTGTGAGCCTGCGCGAGCCGGGCGGCACTGCCATCAGCGAAAAGATTCGCGCCCTGCTGCTCGACCCTGCCAACACGACGATGGGCGATACCTGCGAGCTGTTGCTCTACGAGGCTGCGCGTGCCCAGCTGGTGCACGAGGTCATCGCGCCCGCCCTCGCTGCCGGCAAGGTGGTCCTGTGCGATCGCTTCTACGATTCCACGACCTGCTACCAGGCATTTGCCGATGGGCTCGACCGCCAGATGGTGCGCGACGCCAACAACCTGGCCGTCGCGGGAACGCACCCGGCGCTCACACTCGTCTACCACATCACGCCCGAGCAGGCGGCGCTGCGCATGGCAGCCCGTGGCGCGGCAGATCGCATGGAGGCTAAGGGCATGGCATTCCAGGAGCGTGTGTACCAGGGATTTTGTGCCATTGCTGCCGAGGAGCCAAACCGCGTAAAGCTCATCGACGCCACTACGACCGTCGAGGAAGTCTTCGAGAAGACGGTCGAGCAGGTTCGCGCGTACGGTCTCGACATTCCGCAGGAAGCCGTCGCCGCCGCGCTTGCCAAGGAGGCCGAGTAACATGGCCCCTGCTCAGGCAAGCCTGCTGACCAAGCTCGACACCCAAGAGCGCGTGCGTGACTTTTTGACCAATGCCGTCGCTAGCGGTCGCGCATCGCACGCCTACCTGTTTTTGGGCGCTCCCGGCGCGGGCAAGCTCGACGCCGCGTGGGCGCTCGCCCAAGCCTTCCTGTGCGAGCAGGATGGCTGCGGCTCATGCGATAGCTGCGTGCGCGTCGCCCGCCATACGCACCCCGACGTGCACTATTACACGCCCGAGAGCGCCACGGGTTACCTCATTGCCCAGACCCGCGAGCTGCTCGATGACGTGCCTCTGGCGCCCATTCGCGCCAAGGCCAAGGTCTACATCATCGACCGTGCCGAGCAGCTGCGCGCTAACACCGCCAACGCACTGCTCAAAACACTCGAGGAGCCGCCCGATGGCGTTATGTTTATCTTGCTGGGCACCTCGGCAGACGTGATGTTGCCCACCATCGTGAGCCGCTGCCAGTGCGTGCCGTTTCGGCTGGTATCGCCCGCCGTCGCCGCGCAGGCCGTGAGCCGCGCCACCGGTCAGGACCCTGCGCGTTGCCGCATGGCGGTCGCCGTGGCGGGAAGCCCCACACGCGGCATCGAGTTTCTTAAGAGCGCCGAGCGCCAGGACGCCCGTCGTCAGATGGTCCGTGCCATCGACTCACTCATTGCCGCCGACGAGGCCGACGTGCTCAGTCGCGCCAAGTCGCTCATCGTCGCCGTCAAGGCGCCGCTTGCCGAGGTCAAGTCCACGCAGGAAAAGGTACTCGAGCAAAACGCCGACTACCTGTCGCGTGGAGCATTGAAGCAGCTTGAGGACCGCAACAAGCGCGAACTCAACGCGCGCGAGCGTTCGGGTATCATGGAAGCGCTGGCGAGCGCGCGGACGCTCATGCGCGACGTGCTGCTGACACTTCAGGACGAGGCAGCCGACGTGGTGAACGAGGACGTGCGCGACACGATCGGTCGGCTTGCCGCCGCGACCAATGTTGCGGGTGCCACCCAGGCGCTCGAGGCGGTCGCGACCGCCGAGCGCAACATCGCCAGAAACGTTACTCCCCAGCTGGCCATCGAGGTCATGCTGTTCGATATCAGGAAGGCACTGAAATGCCGTTAGTCGTACCCGTTAAGTTTACCTACGCCTCGCGCGACCTGTGGTTTGACCCGCAGGACCTGGATATCCTCGAGGCCGATTATGCCATTTGCTCCACCGAGCGCGGAACCGAGATCGGCTTGGTTACGGCCGATCCCTTCGAGGTGCCGCAAGACGAGATCGGTCAGCCGCTCAAGCCCGTACTGCGCGTGGCGAGCGACATTGACCTGCAGCTCGCCGACGATCTTGCCATCCAGGGCGACGAGGCCATGGTCGATTTCCGCCGTCTGGTCAAAGAACTCGACCTCGAGATGAAGCCGGTCGGCGTCGAGTACCTGTTTGGCGGCGAGAAGGCCGTGTTCTACTTTGCGGCCGAGGAGCGCGTCGATTTTCGCCAGCTCGTCAAGGACCTGTCCTCGACGCTGCACATTCGCGTCGACATGCGCCAGATCGGCGTGCGCGACGAGACCCGCCTGGTGGGCGGCTATGCCCAGTGCGGACAGGAGCTCTGCTGCACGCGCTTTGGCGGACAGTTTGAGCCCGTCTCGATCCGCATGGCAAAAGAGCAGGACCTGCCGCTCAATTCCTCCAAGATCAGCGGCGTGTGTGGCCGCCTGATGTGCTGCCTGCGCTACGAGTTCGAGGCCTACAAGGACTTTAAGAGCCGCGCGCCCAAAAAGAAGACGCTCATCGATACGCCGCTCGGCAAGGCGCGTATTCAGGAATATGACACGCCGCGCGAGCAGCTGGTGCTGCGCCTGGAGAACGGCAAGGTCTTTAAGGTCAACCTGGCCGATATGACCTGCTCGGAGGGCTGCAAGAAGAAGGCTGCCGAGCAGGGCTGCAATTGCCGCCCCGACTGCGTGACGCGCGATGTGCTCGAGCGCATCGAGTCGCCCGAGATGCGCCTGGCGCTCATGGAACTCGATCGCGAGAACGGCGTCGACGTGGGCGATGGCCTGTCGAGTGCCGACCGTCTGGCCGGTACGTCGATGCCCAAGCGCCGTCGTCGCGATGCTGAATCCGATGCCCGTGCCGGTCAGGGGCAGGGCGAGGGTCGTGGCCGCGGAAAGGGCCGTGGCAATGCCGCAACGCCTGAGGCCGAGGAGGCCGCTGGCGGCCGTCGCCGCCGCAAGCGTGCGGGCTCTGCCGATGCCGGCGAGGCCGCAGCCGCCGGCAAGAACGGCGCTCGCGAGCGCGAGGTTCAACAGCCCCAGCAGCAGAATCGCGGCGGTGGCATGAATCCCACGCGCCGTCGTCGCCGTCATCTGTCGAGCGAGGAGCGCGAGGACGCCTTCCGCGCCGCAGCTGCTCGCGAGGCTGGTGCCGCTTCCAAGGGCCCCTCGGCCTCCGATGCGCCTGCCGACAAGGGCGGCAAGTCACGTGGCGAGGAGGAGCGCGCGCCGCGTCCGCGCCGTCGCCATTCCTCGGGCGCACAGCAGAAGCCTTCAGTGCCCTCCGTGGCCGATCAGGTCTCGGATGGCGAGGTCAAGGTCACGCGCCGTCGTCCCGGAGATGGCGGGGGGGCTGCTGCCAAGGCTTCGCGTGGCGCCGCTCGCGACGAGCGCGAGCCGCGCGAGGATCGCGGTGGCGAGGGCTCGGCCGACCAGGGTCAAAAGCGCCGTCGCCGTCGCCGTTCCCGCAAGCCGCGCCAGGATGGTGGCGAGGGCTCGACCCTGTCTTCGTCTGCACCACAACCGCCCGCCGGCGAATAACGCCCGCGAGCGGATTTAGCTCGCCTTGCCCCGAGCGCATCGGGGTATCATAGCGCTGAATCAACAACCCTCCCTGCGACCGAACGTAGGGAGGGTTGTGTCTTGAAGAGCCATCTGAACATATTGAGCCGTCTGCAGGGTGCCGGCGCCCTACCGTTTGCGGACGAATTGCTACCGTTTGCCGAGCGGGTGGCACGCGAGGCGCTCGAGGCATTGTCGCCAACACGATGTGCCGGCTGCGAGCGCGCCGGTGCGCTTATTTGCCAAGACTGCCTGGCTGCGCTCACGCTCATCGACCCACGTCATAGCTGCACCCGATGCGGCGCCCCGTTTGGGGATTTGCTGTGCACTGAATGTTCGGTCGAGGGCACGTCCTCGGCAATGTCGGAGGCGCTCGACCGCTGCCTGGCGTGCGCCGTCTACGCGCATCCGCTGCCGCGCATCATTAAAGCGTACAAGGATGCGGGCGAGCGACGTCTGGCTCCGTATCTGGCGGAGCTGCTTTACGACACCGCCCTGCATGCCCAGGTCGTAGCGCCCGAACGCTTAGGAGGTGTGCTGTCCGGTGCGGATGCGGTGGTGTTTGTGCCTGCGACGGCGGCAGCGTTTCGGCGGCGTGGTTTTGATCATATGGAGGCTATTGCGCGCCCATTTTGCGAGCTGTCGGGTGTTCCCCTGCTCGATGCTCTCGTCAAGTACGGGCATGGCGACCAGCGCGAACTCGGTCGTGAGGAGCGCCGCGAGCGTGCCCAAGGCATGTACGAGACGGTTGAGGACGTGCACGGCCGCCGCCTGCTGCTGATCGATGACGTTATCACCACGGGCGCGACGATGGCCACGGCTTCGGCGGAACTCAAGCGCGCCGGCGCTGCGGCAGTCGATGGCCTCGCTATCGCACGTGTTTGGTAGGGGTGGTTTTGTGGCAGTGAAGATTGAGCGGCGCAACGAGCCGACAGGCGAACAGCTAGCGGCTTCCGTAATCCTAACAGGTGCCTCGGCGCTTCGCATGATGCGCGCCGAGCGCCGGCAGATGGGCTATATCAGCTGGAAGGACCTTAATCCCGATGAAGAGCGCCGTGTGCTGCGCACGTCGTCGCCCTCGACCGAGGATATCTATCTTCCTGACTTGGTGCGAATTGGAGCCAAAAGTGGCGAGGTGCAGGAAGATCTGTGCTTGTTGGTGGGATCTGCGGCGCAGCGCCGCCGCATGCCTGGCGTAGGCTGGTCCGTGTGTTCCGGGTTGCCCGCCGGCTCGATTCTAGAGGTGGAACCGGGGGTGTACAGCCTATCTCCCGAGGCCCTTTGTGTTGCCGTTGCGCGTGAGGTCGGCTGCATCCAGGCGTTTGCCCTGGCCCAGGAGCTGTGCTCTAAGATTTCACTGAGCGACCGCGGGAAGTATCTGCCTCCCTACACCTCGCCTGTTACGAATAAACTTGCAAAGGACAAGGACCAGCCAGCAGACGTGGGCTACTTTGAAGTCGAGCCGGTGCTGATGCCCGATCGTCTGGCAGATTACCTTGCGGCATGCAAGGGGAATGTGGCCAAACAGCTGCTGCGTCTGTGTCCCTATCTTTCGGAAAACCTGCTCTCGCCCATGGAGTGCATCATGCTCGCCCTGTTTTCGCTTCCGTTTTCCTATGGCGGGTTTGCCTGCGGACCTTTTAAGACCGACTACAAGATCGAGTTCGATGACCGTGCGCAGGCAATCTCGGGGATGCCCCATGCAGTTTGCGATGCATATCAGGAGGCAGCCCGGTTTGACCTGGAATACAACGGTGAGCTGGGCCATTCCTCTCGGAGGGGACGTATCCATGATGAAAAGCGCAACACGGGCTTGATTACTATGGGAATCGAGGTCGCGACGGTCAACAACGAAATGCTCTGTGACATGGAAGCGATGGAAGCGCTCGCATGGCGCATGCACCAGCGTATGCGAAAGCGGTACCGGAATCGTGTCGATGCCCGCAGGAAGAAGCAAGAGGCGTTGCTTAACACGCTGCGGGCGTGTTTTGGGCTTAAGCCGGTCTAATTCACGTCGAAAATAGGGGGTTAATCATATGCCCTGGCCAAAATATGGCAAATATGAGTACTGTCACTAAATCAGTAACAGCAAAATCAAGGAATTTAGGACTCGGAGGCGTCATAAAGTAAGAAGATAATAAACAAATGTAGAATAACTAAGCATCAGGTTGGCGACACTGAGCGCAAAATCTGTCCGAGAGGCTAAAACTGCCTGTTACTAAATTGGTGACAGTACTCATATTTGCCATTTTTTGGCCACAGCACCCTAGGAAGGGTGCCCCGGAGCTCCCCATAGGGGAGCTCCGGGCTTCACAGGGGCACGAATAGCCCACTCCGACCTGCGAAATCTGTACTCGCGATGCGAATGACGCCCCTAACCTTAAACTTTAGCTTGAACTTAGCTATAATGCGCTACGTTCCTACCAGGCTGTGGTTGCGGACGGACGAAATGCCCGTCCTAGTCCAAGACAGACGCGGTCAAAGGGATCCACGTAAGCGACCGCGTGCGCGCGGCGCGATCATGGCGCGTCCTAGATGTAAGCCGCACCGTCCGTTCTACTTTCTTTGGGGCAATACCGCCTCGCGGGCGAGCGGGCCAGTCGTGAAGGTGGCTGCGGCCTCCCGAGCAAACACCCCGGTGCGCAAGTGTGGGGTCAAATACCAGGTCAGCTGGTGGGAACAATCTGATATTCCGCGCATCGCACGGATCGTATACGACACAGAAGGCAGGGTAGTGGACATGGTGAGGGGCAGCTTGATGCACGCGGCTCGGTTAGGTGCTGGGACCGCAGCGGTCATCGCCGTTTTGGGTCTGAGCGGATGCGCGTTCAACCCGCTGTCTACGTTCACGACTCCCACGATCGACCAGATCGAGTACGAGACCGTCACGCCCACGGTGTCGGATGATGCCCTGTTCACCCCCGGTACCCTGACGGTCGCCCTCGATACTTCCGATGCGCCGCAGGCCATGCAGGACGCCGACGGCGAGCTCACGGGGTATGCGGTTGACGCCGCCCGCGCCCTTGCAAGCCGCATGGGCCTTAAGGTCGCCTTTGTCGATGCGTCTTCGGCAGGTTCCGCGCTCGGCGACAAAAAGGCTGATATCTTTATCGGCGAGATCAACTCCACGGACGGGGACGTTAGCTCGCTCGGCACCTGCCTGTACGATGCCGCTTCCGTGTTCGGTAAAACCAGCGATGGTGGGTCGCTAAGCGTTTCCACCGATACCCTTAACACGTCTACTCTGGGTGTCCAGATGTCCTCGGCCTCGCAGGAGGCGCTTGCTAAGCAGAGCATCGCCGCCAACCAAAAGACTTACTCCAACATCAACGAGTGCTTTGAGGCACTCGAGTCCGGCGAGGTCGACTATGTAATCTGCGACTCCACGGCCGGCGGCTACCTTGCACGCCTGATGAGCGAGGTCTCCTATGCCGGTTCGCTCGAGGCGCCCTCGACGCTTGGTGTTGCGGGCCTCTCGTCCAATGACGAACTGTGCCGTGCCGTGAGCGATGCCCTCGACGGTATTACGGCCGACGGCACGCTCGAGGCGGTCCACTCTGTCTGGTATGGCAGGATGCCCTACGACCTCACCACTAAGACGGTTTCGGGCGCTAACGTGCAGCCGGGTGACTCTGAGTCCAGTGAGACCACGTCTTCCGGCAGCGAGTCCTCCGATTCCAACAATGAGACCGCATCCTCCGAGGACAAATCGTCCAGCCAGGAAGGCACCATCACCGACGACGACATTAACAAACTTAATAGCTAGTTATTGCTAGGGGTGGTGTCTCCTATACGTTGGAAAGGACGCCTCTTCACGGTTTCAACACGCACTGCCGGGCTTCCCCAATAGGGGAGCCCGGCTTTTTCATCCCTATAAAACCAGCAGGTCAAAGCCAATTTTCGGGACCAAATACAAAGCCGTCGGCTCCCTTCCATAGCGCACTTTGCCACAGAAAAGTGCGAGACTTCGGTATGCGGTATCAAGCAGTCGTTATTCGGGTCTTTAGGAATCCGCGTGATTAAATGCACGGCAATGGGTACATAGCCAGTACAGTAAGTCCCCGAGGCAGATTGGAGCCACGTATGGATATCAAGGTTTCTGGACGCAAGACGACGGTAACCGATGCTCTGCGTGCGCATGTGGATGAGAAGATCGGCGAGGCGCTCAAGGTTTTCGATATCGAGCCCATGACGGTCGACGTTGTACTTCGTTATGAGAAGAACCCCTCGAACCCCAACCCGGCAATCGTCGAGGTTACGGTTCGTGCCCGCGGTTCGGTAATTCGCGTTGCCGAGCACGGTGCAGATATGTACGCCGCCATCGACCTCTCTGCCGATAAGGTCACCCGCCAGCTGCGTAAGTTCAAGACCAAGGTCGTGGACAACCGCCAGGGCGGTGCCAGCGCCGCGGATGTCGCGCCGGTCGAGCGCGTCGAGGATCTGGCCGACCTGCTGCTGCCCGAGGAGGAGGACGACCTGCTCGTCCGCGAGAAGGTTATCGACGTCACCCCGATGACTGAGGAGCAGGCGCTGGTGCAGACCGATTTGCTGGGCCACGACTTCTACGTGTTCGAGAACGCGACGACCGGTCTCATCAATGTGGTGTATCACCGTAAGAATGGTGGATATGGCATCATCAAGCCCCGCATCGAAACACTTGACGAGTAAAATACGTTAACTTGCATGAGTTAACGGTTGGCGGCCATCCCATGCGGGTGGCCGCCTTTTTACGTAAGGAGTCGCTTTGATGGACAAGGCCGCATCCGCCGGTCATTCGGACCGTTGCCGCATCGTCGTCGATACCTGCTGCGACTTTAGCCCCGAGGTCGCCGCGAACCTCGATGTCGATATCCTGGGTTTCCCCTTCATTATCGATGGCGAGGAGCGTACGGACGACATCTGGTCGAGCATGAGCCCTAAGGAGTTCTACGACCGCATGCGCGCCGGTGCCCGCGTGTCCACCTCGGCTGTGTCGCTCGGTCGCTATATCGAGTTCTTTACCGAGTGCGCCAAAGAGGGTACGCCCACGGTCTACCTGTGCTTTACCTCGGCGCTGTCGTCGAGCTACAACTCCGCGTGCCAGGCGGCGGACGCCGTGCGCGCCGAGTATCCCAACTTTGAGCTGTACGTGGTCGACAACGCTCTGCCCTGCGCGACCGGCGAGCTCCTGGCGCTCGAGGCCGTGCGCCAGCGCTCGGCGGGACTGACTGCTAAGCAGCTGGTCGATTGGGCAAACGAGGCCAAGACCTACGTGCACGGTTACTTTACGCTCGAGAGCTTTGACGCGCTGGCTGCCGGCGGCCGCATTCCGCCCGCGGCGGCACAGCTCACGGCAAAGCTCGACGTCAAACCCGAGCTGTCCTACGACCTGGCCGGCTCGCTGTCGCTGATCGGCGTCAACCGCGGTCGCAAGAAGGCGCTCAAGTCCATCCTCAAGTCGTTCCGCGAGAACTATGTGCCCGATCGCACCATGCCCATCGCCATTATGACGGCCGATGCCGAGAAGGACGGCGACTGGCTCGAAGCCGCCATCCGCAAGGAGGAGGGTTGCGCCGACGTCACGATCATTCGCAGCTCCGTCGGTCCTACCATCGGCTCGCACGTGGGCCCCGGCATGGTGGCCTGCGCGTTTTGGGGTAAGAACCGCGCCGACAAGGCGTCGCTTTCCGACCGCATCGCCCGCCGCGTGCGCGGCCAGTAGGCAAGCGCTGCGTCCGTAATCGCCCTCGACTCACAGCCCAACGCTGGCACCGAGTATTCAACCTGGTAATAACACCCAACCCAAAAGGAAAGGTTTCATGGCAAACAAGCTCTCCGTCGCATTCATCGGCACCGGAATCATGGGTGCCCCCATTGCCGGCCACATCCTGGATGCCGGCTATCCCGTCACGGTCAACAACCGCACTAAGTCCAAGGCCGCCGCGCTTATCGAGCGCGGTGCCGTTTGGGCCGATACGCCGGCAGATGCCGTGGCGAACGCCGACGTCGTCTTTACCATGGTGGGTTATCCCTCCGAGGTCGAGGAGCTCTACCTGGCGGGCGACGGCCTGCTCGCGTGCACTAAGCCCGGCGCGGTGCTGATCGACCTCACCACGAGCTCGCCCGAGCTCGCCCGTGACATTGCCGAGGCCGCCCAGGTTTCCGGCCGCATGGCGTTTGACTGCCCCGTCACCGGCGGCGAGTCTGGTGCTATCGCCGGCACGCTCACGGCTATCGTGGGCGCCACCGAGAACGATATCGCCCCAGTCCGCGACATCCTTGCCACCTTTGCGGCCAACATCTGCTGCTTCGACGGCGCTGGCAAGGGCCAGGCTGCCAAGCTCGCCAACCAGGTGTCGCTGGGCGCCTGCATGGTCGGCATGGCAGACGCCATGGCATTTGCCGAGCTGAGCGGCCTTGACCTGGAGAAGACCCGCCAGATGATCTTGGGCGGTACCGGCAAGTCCGGCGCCATGGAGAGCCTGGCTCCCAAGGCGCTCGACGGCGACTACAAGCCCGGTTTTATGGTCGAGCACTTCATTAAGGACCTGCGCCTGGCCCTTGCTTACGCCGACGACCGCGAGCTCGCGCTGCCCGGCGCCGACGTGGCCTTTACGCTCTACGACATGCTCGACGCTATCGGTGGCGCCAAGCTGGGCACCCAGGCCATCACGGTCCTCTACAAGGAGGAGGCCGACGCCATCGCCGCCGGTCTGGACTGGTCGCAGTATCGTCCCGAGGAGCATGGCGCTCACGAGGAAGGTTGCGGTTGCGGCGAGCGCGGCGAGGACCATGAGTGCGGTTGTGGCCATCACCATGGCGAGGACCACGAGTGCTGCGGTGGCCACGGCCATGACGACGGCCACGAGTGCTGCTGCGGCCACCATCACGGGGAGTAGCGCCTATGAGCTGGACGTTCGTGGTGCTTGCGCTGGTGCTCTTTATCTTTGCAATCTACATTGGCTTTTTGTGCGGCCAGTGGGCCTGCGAAAAGCGCGTGATCACCAAGCGCGACTACTGGATTGCCAACTTTGCGGGTGCGGCGGCAGTCGTCCTGCTGACCTGGGTGTTCTCGCTGTTCCCGCTGGTGCAGTTTGCGCCGATCGGCTGGCTCGGCGGCTTTATCGCAGGCCTTAAGATGAGCTTTGGCGAGTCCGTCGGTCCGTGGCGCAAGCACGACGAGGTCTTTAACGTCAACAAGGCTCATCGCGCCGCCGCCGACGCGGGCGACGCCGAGGAGCGCCGCCGCGCACGTCGCAATGGCGCGGCCGACCGACAGCTCATCTCGGTCACCGATGAGAGCAAGGGTGCTGGCAAGCACGCTAAGAAATAGTAAGAAGAGGTAACTATGGCAGAAAATAAAGACGAACAGCTCACCGACGAGGAGCTGGCACAGCTCCAGCTGGCAGAGGAGAACGAGAACGCCGTCGACCGTCTGGTCCAGGAGCTCGGCTGCCCCACGCGCCGCATCCGCCAGTTTGCCGCCCGCGTGCTGCATCTGCTTGCCGAGCGCGATCCGCAGCGCGTCGTGTCCTGCGTGCCCGCGCTGATCGAGGCGCTCGACCGCCCCGAGGCGCAGACCCGCTGGGAGGCCCTCGATGCCCTGACGGCGCTCGCCACCACCTGCCCCGAGCAGCTGGGCGATGCCTTTGAGGGCGCCGAGACCGCGCTGTTCGACGAGATTTCCTCCACGCTGCGCTATGCCGCCTTCCGCCTGCTGTGCGTGTGGGGTGCCACGAGTGTCGAGCGTTCGCGCGAGGCTTGGCCCATCCTGGACGAGGCCATCCAGTGCTACCACGGCGACCTTGAGTATCGCGACATGCTCGGTTGCCTGTACGAGTTTTGCCAGGGCGAGATCGACGCCGAGGTTGCCGAGAAGCTTGCGCTGCGCCTTAAGTTCGATGCCGAGAACGGTAAGGGCAGCTATCTCAAGGCCCGTTCGAGCGAGATTTGCGAAATGCTTGTTAAACGTTTTGGCCTGGATCTCTCCAAAAAGAAGAAGCGTGCTAGCGTTAAAAAATCTGAGGCCGCCGAAGACGAGGAGTAACAGATTATGGCGCACGATGTAGTCCTGATTCCCGGTGACGGTATCGGTCCCGAGATTACGCAGGCCATGCGCCGCGTGGTCGAGGCCGCCGGTGTCCAGATCAATTGGAATGTCCAGGAAGCCGGTGCCGGCGTCATGGACGAGTTTGGCACGCCGCTGCCCCAGCACGTGCTCAATGCGGTCGCCGAGACCAAGGTTGCCATCAAGGGTCCCATTACTACGCCGGTCGGCACGGGTTTCCGCAGCGTCAACGTTGCCCTGCGCAAGCATTTCGACCTGTACGCCTGCGTGCGCCCTTGCCTGTCGCAGCCGGGCGACGGCTCGCGTTTCCGCGACGTCGACCTGGTCATCGTGCGCGAGAACACCGAGGACCTCTACGCCGGCATCGAGTTCGATGAGGGCGCTGCCGAGGTCGAGGAGCTCTCGCAGCTCGTCGAGCGTTCGGGCCAAAAGACCTTCGCCGCCGATTCCGCGATCTCGATCAAGCCCATCTCTATCGCCAAGAGCCGCCGTATTGTGGAGTATGCCTTTGAGTATGCCCGCCGCTGCGGCCGCAAAAAGGTGACGGCCGTGCACAAGGCCAACATCATGAAGGTGACCGACGGCCTGTTCCTGCGCGTTGCGCGCGAGGTGGCCGCCAACTATCCCGATATCGAGTTCAACGACAAGATCGTCGACGCTACCTGCATGGGCCTGGTCCAAAACCCCAACGACTTCGATGTCCTGGTGCTGCCCAACCTGTACGGCGACATCGTGAGTGACCTGTGCGCCGGCCTGGTGGGCGGCCTGGGTATGGCTCCGGGTTCCAACATCGGTGCCGACTGCGCCATCTTTGAGGCTACGCACGGCTCCGCGCCCGATATCGCCGGTCAGGATATCGCTAACCCCACGGCCGAGATTCTCTCTGCGGCTATGATGCTCGATCACCTGGGCGAGAACGACGCTGCCAATCGCATTCGCGTCGCCGTGTCTGCCACGCTCGACGAGGGCGAGCAGGTTACCGGTGACGTGCGTCGTGCCCAGACCGGCTCCGTTGAGGGCGCTGTGGGCACGCAGGCCTTTGCCGATGCCGTTATCGCTCACCTGGCCTAAGGCATGCACACTGCAAACGCCTAAATAGTACTTAAGTGTTTGCGTATAACCTAAGAATCAATACGCCCGGCGCTCTGTCGGGCGTATTCTATTGAGGACTATGTTTCCTAACAAGGAGTAACTGATATGGGTCTGATTCAAAAGAAGGACGAGAAGGACGAGATCGACGGCATCCAGATCATCGAGCGCGGCGAAGGCCCCGACGGTGACGAGGACGAGAAGATCGATCTGGTCGCCGGTACGTCTGCCGAGCACATTGCCGCCGGCACGACGGCCGAGGAGGAGGACGCCCGACTGGAGGCTCAGATTGCCGCGGATGCCGCTGACGAGAACCTCATGCCCGAGGAGCAGGACGAGGACGACGACGCCGACGTGGACGACCACGCTTGCAAGCACAAGAAGACGATGATTGCCGCCTTTGTGGTCGCCGTCGTGATCGCTGCCGTGGTCGGCTTCTTTATCGGCAACGGTGGTTTTGGCGGCAAGGGCGTCGGCTCGGCGACCCTGACCGAGGACCAGCTCGATTCGACCGTGGCAAGCTATAGCTACAACGGCAAGAAGAGCGACATCACCGCGCGTGAGGCCATCGAGAGCCAGTACAGCCTCGACACCGTCAAGGATAGCGATGGCAACTACACCGCTCCTTCTGCTGACGTCATCCTGTCCTACGTGCGCAATCAGATTCTGCTGGACGCTGCCGAGGACGAGGGCATTACCGTTTCTTCCAAGGAAATGAAGCAGTACGCCGAGGATTCCATCGGCACTTCGGACTACAAGACCATGGCCACGCAGTACGGCGTGTCCAAGGACCAGGCCAAGCAGATCGTCCGTCAGTCCGCGACGCTGCAAAAGCTCTACAAGAAGAAGGTGGGCGATAGCTCTGCAAGCATGCCGACCGCCCCGACCGAGCCTGCTGACGGCAACGAGGAGACCGCGAGCAAGGACTACGCCGACTACATCATCAACCTTGTCGGCGATGAGTGGGATAGCTCAAAGGGCACTTGGAAGGATGCCGACAGCACCTATGCCAAGGCCTTCGCTGACGATGCCTTTACGGCCGATAGCGCCACCTACAAGCAGGCCATGACCGCCTATTACACCGCCTACCAGCAGTATTCCTCGCAGGCTTCGAGCGCCAGCTCCAAGTGGACCGAGTATGCTAACGGCCTCTACGCCAAGGCCAACATCAGCATCTACGGCCTGTTTGCGTAAAGAGTTGCACGGCTCATCGAGCATCTAGCTGATAGAAAACAAATTGCCCGCCAGTACGGAAGTCGTTCTGGCGGGCAATTTGCGTTGAGGGCGTGATTGGCGGCTTAATTATGGCTATTCATCTTTAAGTCCAAAAAGGCTATCGGCTTCATCGTCGGATATATATTCCAGTACATCGCCCGGTTGGCAGTCGAGTGCCCGGCATATCGCGTCAAGAGTTGAAAAGCGCACGGCAGAAACCTTGCCCGTCTTGATGCGCGACATATTGACCTGGGAGATGCCCACGCGTTCCGCAAGCTCTTTGGATGAGATCTTGCGTTCGGCGAGCATGCGGTCGAGCCGCAGAATAATCATGGATTCCCCCTAGAGCAACTCGTCATCTTGTATTTGCAGGATACACCCGTACTGGAAGACGCTGGCAATCAGGCTAATAATCAGGCCTGCAAAGACCATAGAGAGGTCGAGGTGCTGGCCGCCGAGCGCATCCGTAAAGTTGCCGCCAAATCCTGAGAGTATCAGCCCCGTGACTATGGCACCAAGAAGCTTCACAGCAACGCCGCCAATAAGGAACAAATGTCCTACTTGACGTAGTATGCGGATGCATTCGAGGTCAAAGGGCCTGCCCGCCTTTTCAATGGCGGAGAAAAACCTGTATGCGCTTAGCACAATGGCAAGCGCAAGGCATGTCATCATGGCGCTCCCTATGGCAGTATGACCGTCGTGCGCGACAAGCATAAGAGGGGTCTGTTCATTGGCGCCGACGAGAGCGAGAGATGGCCCTTCGCCGGCATTAAGCTCTACGGATTGGAGGCAGAACCCTTGGGAGAGGCTAGGCAATATGAGTAGAAGCTCGATTGCAATGACTGCGAGGAGTCCCAGAGCGAGCGCTACGGCGGTGCAGATTGTGGCCCATTTGCAGATGTGAGCGAGCTTCCCCAGATCGGCTATTGCCTGTTCGCGGTTGATGGGTTCATTCGATTTGGATACGTTCCAGCGGATCATAGCTCCTCCAACCAATGTCTAGGATGATATTTAAATCTTATAACATACTTAATGATAAACGATAAACAATTACAGATTAGAGTAAGTTATGTTTGTAAGACGAATAGCGAGAGCTTATGGCATATTTAGGGAGTGAGAGTTTGGCACGTGGGGGATGGACGAGTATCGAAATTTCCCGCAACCGCGCAAGTGCTTCATCGGGTCTCCCTAATTCATATGGAAAAGGAGCTGCAAACGATTGGAAATAACCGCTGAGCGGTCGAAAACTACCGTTCACCGATAATTTCTAAACTGGTTCTAACTGGTATTAAGTCAAAAAGACCAATTCACAAATCTTCACAATGACCTGCATTTTTTCTACATGCCTTTTTTGGCCACCCTGCGTTGTTTAGACACAGAAAAGGTTCCGATCTTTCGTCAAAGTATTTCGAAACGGTTTCAAAACCGCAGGTAGAAGTGTTAACGAGCGGTAAACGGTCGATTTATCGCCGTGAGCGGTGCAAAAACGTTTTACTGCGTGAATCAGCGAAAGCGACCTCTTCTGTGATGATATAGTGACAACAACACGTCACGTGGTTACTACCAGTTGAGAGACCACTGGTCTTCAAAGAACGCTTTCCAAGAAGCTTTAAGGGCGTCCGCCCGCTGGCTTCCGAAAACATCGGACTCAGATCGTACACACCTTCGGAAGGGAAATTTGAATGGTTGGCTTTATTCTTACCGGTCATGGACAGTTCGCACCCGGCCTCGCAAGCGCTATCGCTATGGTCGCCGGTGGTCAGCCCGCTTTTACCGTCGTTCCTTTCGAGGGCGACCAGGCTGCTTCCTACGGTGAGGATCTCCGCGCCGCTATCACCGCCATGCGCGAGGAGTGCGATGGCGTGCTCGTCTTTACCGACCTGCTTGGTGGTACCCCGTTCAACCAGGCAATGATGATTGCCCAGGATGTCGACAACGTCGAGATTCTGACTGGCACGAACCTTCCCATGGTTATTGAGCTTCTGTTCCTCCGCGGCAACGCTACGCTCGCCGAGCTTGGCGAGCAGGCCGTGACCGTTGGCCAGACGGGCATCACCGCCCAGACGGTTGCCTCCGTCGCTGGTGCCGAGGAAGAGGATATCTTCGGTGACGAGGACGGCATCTAATGGCCGATTTCGGAGCCAGCGTCCTGAGCTCCTCGGTCGCTCTTTTAGGCCTGCTTGTCGTCATGGGCTTGATTTACACCATCTGGTCGCAAATCAACATGAAGAAGAAGCAGAAGTACTTCAAGGAGCTGCACACCGAGCTCAAGCCGGGTCAGGAGGTTCTTTTCGCCGGCGGTATCTACGGAACCGTCAAGGGCATCGAAGGCGAAAAGATCCAGATCAAAGTCCGATCCGGTGCCGTCGTAGATGTTTCGCGTTACGCGATTCAGGAGATCAAGTAACTGTCGTCAGCAAATAACGAAAGGAAGCTGATCAACATGGCAGAACCCAACATTCTTCTTACCCGCATCGATAACCGACTGGTCCATGGTCAGGTTGCCACCCAGTGGAACTCCACCCTGGGCTCCAACCTTATCCTCGTCGCCAACGACGATGTGTCGACCAACACCATGCGTCAGAACCTCATGAAGATGGCCGCTCCCGCCGGCGTCGCTACGCGTTTCTTCTCCCTGCAGAAGACCATCGACGTCATTGGCAAGGCGAGCCCGCGCCAGAAGATCTTCATCGTGGCCGAAACACCGGAAGACGTGCTTACGCTCGTCAAGGGCGGTGTGCCTATAAAGAAGGTAAACATCGGCAACATGCACATGTCGGAAGGAAAGCGCCAAGTCGCCACCTCCGTCGCAGTTAACGACGAGGATGTCGCTGCGTTTAAAGAGCTGCAGGAATTGGGGGTGGAGTTGGAGATCAGGCGCGTTCCGAGCACGCCTGTTGAGGACACGAGCAAGCTCTTCTCGTAATCCTCGTGATCCACGTTGTCAGGATTGAAACCCTGACGTTCTGTACGTGATATCCAAAGTGCGTACATACATTTTGAAAGGAGGAGCAAGATGGAATACTCGATCATCCAGGTCGCTCTGGTCTTCATCGTCACGTTCGTCGCGGCAATCGACCAGTTCAACTTCCTCGAGTCTCTCTATCAGCCCATCGTCACCGGCGCCGTCATCGGTCTTATCCTTGGCGACCTCAACACCGGTCTTCTCGTGGGTGGTACCTATCAGCTCATGACGATCGGCAACATGCCGATCGGAGGCGCTCAGCCGCCTAACGCCGTCATCGGCGGCATCATGGCAGCCATTCTCGCTATCGCTACGGGCCTCGAGCCCAACGCGGCAGTCGGCCTTGCCATTCCGTTCGCTCTGCTTGGTCAGCTCGGCGTTACCCTGGTCTTCACGCTTATGTCGCCGCTCATGTCCTCCGCGGACAACATGGCCCACAACGCTGACACCAAGGGTATCGAGCGTCTGAACTACTTCGCCATGGCCCTGCTCGGCCTGATCTTCGCTGTCGTCGTCACCCTGTTCTTCATCGCTGGCGCTACCATCGGTCAGACCATCGCTTCCGCCATCCCGACTTGGCTGCAGACCGGTCTCTCCGCTGCAGGCGGCATGATGCGCTTCGTCGGCTTCGCCGTCCTGCTCAAGGTTATGATGAACCGCGATATGTGGGGCTTCTTCCTCATGGGCTTTGGCCTCGCGCTCATCACCGTTGCCAACGATTCGCTGGCAACCCCTGCCCTGCTCATCCTCGCTCTCATCGGCTTCGGCATCGCTTTCTGGGACTTCCAGCAGCAGACCGAGCTGAAGGGTGCAGCTGTTTCTGACGGAGGTGACTTCGAAGATGGCATCTAATGAGTATGTGATCCCGGGGCACTACGAGGATCTCACTCCTGCTCCGCAGCTCGACCAGAAGACCCTCAACAAGATGGCTTGGCGCTCCTGCTTCCTGCAGGCATCGTTCAACTACGAGCGCATGCAGGCCGCTGGCTGGCTCTACTCCATCATCCCCGGTCTGGAGAAGATCCACACCAACAAGAACGACCTCGCGGCTTCCATGAGCCACAACCTGGAGTTCTTCAACACCCACCCGTTCCTCGTCACCTTTGTTATGGGTATCGTGCTTTCGCTCGAGCAGAACAAGGTTGACATCCCCACGATCCGCGCCGTCCGCGTCGCCGCAATGGGCCCGCTCGGTGGTATCGGTGACGCCCTGTTCTGGCTGACGCTCGTGCCTATCACGGCCGGCATCACCTCCAACATGGCCATCAACGGCAACGCCGCTGCGCCGATCATCTTCCTGGTGATCTTCAACGTCGTCCAGTTCGCTCTGCGCTTCTGGCTCATGAACTGGTCCTACAAGCTTGGCACCAGCGCTATTGACGCTCTGACTGCCAACATGCAGGCCTTCACGCGTGCCGCTTCCATCATGGGCGTCTTCGTCGTCGGTTGCCTGGTCGTCACCATGGGTGGCACCCAGATCAACCTCCAGATCCCCAACGGCACCACCCGTGGCCTCTCCGCTACTACCGTGATCGTCTCCGAGAAGGAGGCCGAGAACTTCACCGGTATGGAGGGCATCGATACCGAGACCGCTGAGGCCGGTACCATTGCCATGACCGATGAGGACGGCAACGCCCTCACCGCTTCCGATGCCGACGGCAACGCTGTCGAGTGCGGCGTCACCGATCTGGGCAACGGCATGGAGTCCGTTACCTACGGCACCGTCACCGAGGATCCGGTCAACTTCTCTGTTGCCGACACCCTCAACACCATCGTCCCGAAGCTCGTCCCGCTTATGCTTACGCTGCTGCTTTACTACATGTTCGCTAAGCACAGCTGGACCCCGACCAAGGGCATTCTGCTGCTCTTCGTCCTGGGCATCCTGGGCGCTGGCCCGCTTGGTCTCTGGCCGAGCATCTGGTAAGGCTCTAGCTTGAGGGGTGTGTCCCTACGCGGCTCACACCCCGACCCCTTAAGCCATGTGTATGTTAAAAGCCGCGTGCTCGTAAGAGCGCGCGGCTTTTGTTTTCTTGATGAGTCGGGTGTTGCGGACTGATAATGCTTAACACCCTAGGTAGTTAGCCGAATTCGAGCAAAAGGGAGGATAGGATGGCGATCGGAGCGCGTAAGCAACCGCTGTACGATCAGCTGGTCGATATTCTGACCGAAAAGATTGACCAAGAATATCGCGCTGGTGACATGATTCCTTCCGAGCGCGAACTTTCGGAGCGCTATGGTCTCTCGCGCACTACGGTACGCTTGGCTCTGCAGGAACTGGAGCGTTTAGGACTGGTGGTTCGGCAGCACGGTCGCGGTACCTTTGTGACTGACCGTTCGGCAAAAGCAACCAATCTTATGCAGTCCTACAGCTTTACCGAGCAGATGCGCGCGATGGGTCGAGAACCCGAGACCACGATTCTCGAGTTTTGCGAGATGGAGGCCGATAAGAATCTGGCCGAGCATATGGGATTGCGTATCGGTGATCGCATTTTTAAGCTTAAGCGCCTTCGTTCTGCCGACAACATGCCCATGATGGTCGAACGCAGCTATCTACCGGTTCGTCAATTTCTGTCCCTAAAGCGACCGCTGCTGGAGCGCAAGCCGCTTTACGATGTGATTGAGCAAGACTTTCAGCAAAAGATACGCGTGGCTGAAGAGGAGTTCTATGCGAGCATAGCCCGTCCCACCGACGCCCACCTTTTGGGAATTGTCGAGGGCTCGCCTGTGCTCGATTTAGTCAGGACTACGTATAACGAGTCAAACGAGGTTGTGGAGTATACACTCTCGGTTGCTCGTGCCGATCAGTTTAAATACAAGGTTTACCACCAGCGTAGCAACTAGTGTCCGCATCGTTTCCATATGGTGATTCTTTGCATTTAACTGGTTACTACCAGATAACCAACCGAAGTGTATAATTGCACGTCAGAGGATTACTTCTAGAGAGAGGTATTAGAAATGTTCGAGAAGAGTGTCGAGGAGCTCACCGAGCTCGGCGCCCAGATCACCACGGCCGAGATTGCTCAGCAGCCCGAGCTTTGGCGTGATACGCTCAACATCTATCGCGAGAACAAGGAGGCCATCGAGGCCTTCCTTACCGAGGCTCGTGCTATGGGCGAGGGCCGTCTGTCCGTTGTCTTCACCGGTGCCGGTACGTCCGACTATGTTGGCGATACCTGCGCCCCGTATCTGCGTCACGCCGGCAACACTGATCTCTACGACTTTAAGCCCATCGCCACGACCGACATCGTGAGCGCCCCGCGCGACTTCCTGCGCGCTGAGGATCCCACGCTCGTGGTTTCCTTTGCCCGCTCTGGCAACAGCCCCGAGAGCCTTGCCGCCGTTGCCGTTGCCAAGGAGCTCGTCCACAACGTCAAGTTCCTCAACATCACCTGCGCGCCCGAGGGCAAGCTCGCCGTCGAGTCTGCCGATGATCCCAATGCGCTGACGCTGCTCATTCCGCGCGCCAACGACAAGGGCTTCGCCATGACCGGCTCCTACACCTGCATGACCCTGCTCTCTACCCTCATCTTTGACGAGGCTTCCGACGAGCAGAAGGCCGAGTGGGTCGAGACCATCGCCAAGATGGGCGAGGAGGTCATCGCTCGCGAGTCCGAGGTTGCCGACTACCTCGCTGGCGACTTCAACCGCGTGACCTACCTTGGCTCCGGCTCCTTTGGCGGCCTTGCTCAGGAGAGCCAGCTCAAGATCCTCGAGCTTGCTCATGGCCTGGTTGCCACTTCCTACGACACCTCCATGGGCTATCGTCACGGACCCAAGTCCTTCGTCGACGACAAGACCCTCGTGTTCGTGTTCGTCAACAACGACGCCTACACCCGTCAGTACGACATCGACATCCTCAACGAGATCGGTGGCGACAAGATCGCTCAGCACACCGTTGCCGTTCAGCAGGATGGCGCTACCGTCTACGAGGGCGAGTCCTTCACCTTTAAGGGCTACGAGGCGCTTCCCGAGGGCTACCTTGCTCTGCCGTTCGTGATGTTTGCTCAGGCTATCAGCCTGCTCAACTCCGTGCGCGTGGGCAACACGCCCGACACGCCGAGCCCCACCGGTACGGTCAACCGCGTGGTTAAGGGCGTGACGATTCACCCCTTCACCGCTTAATCGCGTCCCCCTGTAAGGGCGCCCGTCCGCTCATAACGGCGGGCGGGCGCTTTTTGTTATTACGTGGGCTGGGTATAAGCATCACCACAGTCAACTGCTTTAGAAGCAAGGAGTGCATATGAGCACGTACGCAATTAAGGCTGACAAGTTCTTCTTGCCGGCGGGCCCGCAGCTGGGCGGCTATCTCATGGTCGAGGATGGCGTCTTTGGCGCCTGGCAGGCCGACGAGCCCTCTTGCGAGATCAAGGACTACACGGGATCGTGGATCGCACCGGGTATGGTCGATACCCACATCCATGGCTTCTACAACCACTCAACTACCGATAACGACCCCGAGGGTATCGATATCAGCTCGACTGAGCTCGCCCGTCGCGGTACCACCAGCTGGCTACCCACGACGTTCACCGATGGCGTCGAGCAGATCAAGGATGCCTGCGCCGCCATCGCTCAGGCTGACGAGGGCCGCGGCCCTGACTTCTGCGGTGCTCGCATTCAGGGCATCTACCTGGAGGGCCCCTTCTTTACCATGAAGCATGTGGGCGCACAGAACCCCGCTTACCTGATTGACCCCTCCGAGGAGGTCTTTGACGAGTGGCAGGAGGCTGCCGGCGGACGTATCGTTAAGAGCGCCATGGCTGCCGAGCGCGATGGCGCCGCTGCTTATGCTGCTGCCCTCAATGCGAAGGGTGTCGTGACCAGCATCGGTCACTCTGATGCCACGTATGACGAGTGCATCGCCGCCATCAACGCCGGTGCTAGCTGCTTTACGCATACCTATAACGGCCAGCGCGGGCTGCATCACCGTGAGCCCGGTGTTGTGGGCGCTGCTATGTCCACGCCCGAGACCTACGCCGAGATCATCTGCGACGGCAAGCACGTGAACCCTGCCGCCATCAAGGCGCTGCTGCAGGCCAAGGGCTGGCAGCACACGGTGCTCATCACCGACTGCCTGGGCTGCGGCGGCATGCCCGAGGGCAGCTACACCAGCGGCGGCATGGACGTCATCATGAAGGACAACCTGTGCTGGCTCGCCGACGGCAAGAGCATTGCCGGCTCGGTGCTCACGCTTGCCCAGGGCGTCAAGAACATTGTCGACTGGGGTATCGCCAGCGCCGATATCGCCATTCGCATGGCAACCGAGGTGCCGGCACGCTCCGCGCACATCGAGGATAAGTGTGGCAGCATCATGCCGGGTCGCGACGCCGACTTTGTCGTGTTCGACCATGAGCTCACCCTCGTCGAGACGTATGTTGGCGGCCAGAGTGTCGGCAACGCCTTTACCGAGTAACGAAAGAAAAAGACGGCGGGCCCGAATCTGCTCGGACCCGCCGTATGGGTTAAACGCTCAAAAGCACCTTTACAGTTACAGCTTGTTAGCAATCTTCTTTGCCGTACGCTTAACGCCGGCCACCAGGCCTCCTGCAGGATGCTCCTTCTCGTATGCTAGACGCTTCTCGCGCTTGGCGTACTCTTCGACGATGATGTCTCCATACTCGTCTTCGATCTTGTCGAAGAAGTCGACGGCACCCTTAATTTCCTCAGCGGTCGGGTGCCCCTTTTGGACCCCGCCGGTGAGTTTGAACGGCCCCCACGTATCAAAGCCGGGGCAGCCGTAGACACCCATAAAGATGGCCTGCCTCATGCGGCAGATGCCATCGATATCCTTGCCGTACCACTTGTTTTTGCCACCGTAGGTCATAAGGCCAAACACCTTGTCCTGCGGCTGCAGCACGTTAGTGAGCACGCGTGCCATGTCCTTGTCGATCTCGGAGTAATAGATGCCCGTGGCGACACCAATCAGATGGTATTCGTGCAGGTTGGGATACTCGTTTTTGCCGAGCGTTTTCACATCGAGGGTATCGATTTCGGGGTGCGCCTCGACGATGGCGTCCACGAGCTTTTTCGTATTGCCGTGGTGGCGTGAGGCATAAAGAATGATGGTTCGCATAAGAAGGCCTTTCAGCTGTAATTGCATCAATGTCTGTATGGTACCCCGTTACATGGCCGGGATACCGGACGCATCGATGAGCGTGCGGGTTTGTTCTATGGTTAGGATTGAAACGGGCGCTTGCGTGAAATAAAGCAGTTGTTCGAAAGGATGGGTAATGGAATACGCTCTCTCCAACGATTCGATTTCTATTAAGGTTTCCACGGCTGGTGGCTCGTTTACCTCGATTGAGGCCGGAGGTCGCGAGTACTTGTGGCAGGGTGATCCCACCGTGTGGTCCGGCCGGGCGCCGATTTGCTTCCCGATTTGCGGAGGCTTGCGCGACAACAGCGCCATGACGTTTGCCGGGCATCATGTAAAGCTCGCTCGCCACGGGTTTGCGCGCAAACAGGAGTGGAAGTTGCTGAGCCAAGGCGAGAACGAGCTGGCGATGTGCCTGGCTTCGGAGGATAACGCCGCGCTGCTGAGCGATTATCCGTATCCGTTTAGGCTCGTCGCCCGCTATACGCTCGAGGACGCCGCCGTGCGTGTCTCCTATGAGGTTACCAACGAGGGCACCGAGGACATGCCGTTCTTTATCGGTGGGCATCCCGGCTTTAGGTGCCCGCTCGATGAGGGCGAGGCCTATACGGACTACGAGTTGCGCTTTGAGAAAGAAGAGGCTGCAGAGCTTTGCACCGCTGTCCCTTCGACTGGCTTGATTGACGTGGACAAGCGCTCCAAGAACCCCATGGTGGGAAAGACGCTGCCCCTGTCGCACGAGCTCTTCGATTTTGCGGAGACCATCTTTGACGTGCTCGAGAGCCGTCAGGTCACGCTTTCCAAGAAGGGCGAGGACAAGGGCGTCCGCCTGAGCTTTGAGGGCTTCCCATATCTCATTGTGTGGAGCAAGCCCGAGGGCGATTTTGTGGCAGTTGAGCCCTGGGGCGGCCTTTCGACCTGCTCCGATGAGGACGACGTGCTTGAGCATAAGCGTGGCTGCCTTGTCGCCAAGCCCAAGGAGACCGTCGTTCGCTCGTTCACGATTGAGATTCTGTAATTCCGTTTTGTCGACTCGTATCGCGAGGCACAAGGAGCCTGCGAGATAAGGAGCTAAAAATGATCCTCACCGTTACGATGAACCCGTCCGTCGATACACGCTATCAGCTCGATGAGCTCATTATCGACGACGTTAACCGTGTGACGCCCGAAAAGACCGCCGGCGGCAAGGGTCTCAACGTGGCCCGTGTACTGGGTCAGCTGGGCGACGACGTTGTGGCAACCGGTTTGCTCGGCGGCCACATGGGCGCCTACATGGCCGAGCTCATGGATGTCAACGGCATTAAGAATGATTTTGTACCCATCAAGGGCGAGACTCGCATTTGCCTCAACATCCTCCACGCCGGCAACCAGACCGAGCTACTCGAGAGCGGCCCGACGATTGCCCCCGAGGAGCTTGATGCCTTTACCGCCAAGTTCGCCGAGCTTGCGAGCAAGGCCGCTGTCGTTACCATCTCGGGTTCGCTGCCCCGTGGTGTCGAGGCGGACTACTACGCCAAGATCACGGGCATTGCCGAGAACGCCGGCGCCAAGGTGCTGCTCGATACCTCGGGTGCTTCGCTCGAGGCCGCCCTTAAGTCCGAAATTAAGCCCGAGCTGGTCAAGCCTAACCTGACCGAGATTAACGGCCTTCTGGGCACGAGCTTTACCACCGACGATGTGGACGAGCTCCGCGCCGCGCTCGCCTCTGATGCCCGCTTCTCCGATATCCCCTGGGTCGTCGTGTCCATGGGCGCTGCCGGCTCCGTGGGCTTCCATAATGGCCGTGCATTCCGCGCCAAGACCCCCGATATCCCCGCCGTTAACGCTACGGGCTCTGGCGATTCGACCATTGCCGGCTTCGCGCATGCGATTGCTGCTGGCGCGGATGACGAGACGGTGCTGCGTACCGCCAACACCTGCGGCAAGCTCAATGCCATGGATCCCATGACCGGCCATCTGGTCATGGACCGTTGGGACGAGGTCTACAACGGCGTTGTCGTGACCGAGCTGTAAAAGCCTGGGCGTCGGCCCCGGCATTGCTTGCTAGCTCATGTCGACGACAAGTGCGGTAGCATTATGCTGGGGCGCGACGCCGAGTTTGTCGTGTTCAATCCCGACCTTACCCTGGTCGAGACGTATGTGGGTGGCAACAGCGTCGGTAATGCATTTACCGAGTAGCTGCCAAATAAACGATCCGAGAGGGGATTTAGATGATTTACGGTGCATTGGGCGATATCGAGGAGTACCGCGGAATGCTCAAGGGCCTCGACGTGCTGATCGACTGGCTCGAGGAGAACGACCCGGCACAGCTCGAGGTCGGCAGCCATCCGATTTTGGGTGAGAAGGTCTTTGCGAACGTCATGTCTCCCACGACGCGTCCCGAGGCTGAGGCTCACTATGAGACGCATCAGCGCTATCACGACCTGCAGATCGACGTCGAGGGTCGCGAGGCCTTCAAGGTCGCTACGGGCAGCCTGACGCTGGTCCAGGAGTTTGACGAGAAGGACGACTATGATCTGGTCGATTCCGACGCCTCGATCGCCGGCGATCTTGCCGACGACAAATTCGCGCTGTTCGTTGCCGGCGAGCCCCACATGCCCACGCTCGAGTTCCCGGGCGATGGCGCACAGCCGGTCAAGAAGATCTGCTTTAAGTTGCTTGCCGACGCCTACTGGGAGGAGTAGCGAGCTGCTCGGCTGAGCTGTTCGTCTGATGGCGTGATTCCCCTAGGGAAATCACGCTAGGACCCCGCCAAACGGGTTTTCCCTAGGGAAATCACGTTTGGCGGGGTTTTCTGTTTTTGAATAGGGAAGCCTCATTTATTTGCGAAGAACATCGGCTAGCCGCAGGATTGAAATCATCGACCGATAAGTGAGTTCCACTTTTTCGCCCGCAAGCAGTCGTTTCGAGCCAATCTCATCTAGCCCCACAAGCCGAGAAAACAGCGGGCCGCTCATCGTGCCATCGTCAATTGATTCCCTTATGGTCTTCAAAACGTCCGTATCATGAAGCGATGCCGAGCTGTAGGGGGCAACACGAGCGGAACTCTCAATTAACGACGAGACAAAAGGATGGAGATGCTTTGGACATAGTCCATCAAACACCACATCCCCATTGTCGTTCGAGCCGACCAGGCGCCAAGTATAATGATCGACCCAGTCATCTCCGTCATATATGGCGTCCATGAGCAACTTCCCGTCTAGAGAGAGAAACCTATTTGGACATCGGGGCGCAAGACCGCAATCCGTATCGGACCTGCAGCAGCTCCAACCCAACGCACCACTTAGGTTCCCTTTCGTACATGTGTATCAATATGCCCCGAAATGCCGGTGAATGCAATTCCAGACCCGTTTGTCGGATAGCAATCGACGTATTTTTGTTTTCCGCTCACAACCTTGTATAGATAAATCGTTCCAGCAAAAGAGAAGGGATCGTTCGCAATTTTGTCCGGAAGAACTTGCCACCTCAAAATCCCGCTACCAATATGGTCAAGCTTGACCGTTCCGCCGTCCCCCTCAAAAGTGGCAAGGGGATTTACCCCAGACTGAGAGTCGGCATCGCCCTCCTTAGCAGTTATCAGCAGGCTGCCCGTATAAGACTGCTAAGGCTCACCTTCAGGACAGGCAGCCTTGGCCCAAGAAGGGCCACTCAGGCAGGACAGTCCGAGCAGCATCAATACCAGCAAAAGAAAACCCTTAGTTCTTTTCATCTATATCGCCAATATCTCTCGACATTTGTATATTGTGACTATTTTAGATCTATATGGCCAATTTGAGCCCTCACCATGGCAATTGTTGCAGCTGGGTTTCTTTTCATTAAGATTTCACTTTGGTAAATCCCCGCCCCTAAGCATTAAACCCGAAGTCCACCGAGTGGGCCGCCGTTGACGTGGCGATGTTTGGATTGGCGCGCACGCACTCAAAATCGGCAACAAAAAAGCCGCCCGAAGGCGGCTATCTTGTGTAATGGAGCCAGCGACCGGGCTCGAACCGGTGACCCCCGCTTTACGAGAGCGGTGCTCTACCAACTGAGCTACGCTGGCGGCCATGTGGTGACGCAACTGAAGCGTCAACGGCTGTCTATGATACGGGACATCGCACATCCGCGCAAGTGCTCTTACGGCTTTTCTCACTTTAAATGCACTAATATTGGAGACGTGGTGTCTACGGCGTTCATTTGGCGCTTGACTTGCTGTTGAGTTGGTGACTGACGTCCCGCTCGTATGGGTCTCAAACAGAATGGGGCAGCCATGGCTCAACCCAAGATTCTTCTCACGCGTATCGATGACCGTTTCATTTACGGGCAAGACGTTGAGCTGTGGAACGAGGCCGTGGACTCCAACCTTGTCCTAATCGTCAACGATGAGATCGCGGCGGATTCGCGCCAATGGGCACCAATGAGGGTGGCGGCGCCAGAAGGCGTCTGGACAAGGTTTTTCTCGGTGCAAAAGGCCATCGACGTCATACATTCTGCAACGCCGCGTCAATGGATTCTGATCATGGTGGCCTCACCCACCGATGCGCTCGCGCTGGTTAAGGGTGGTGTGCCGATCACCAAGATTAGCATCGGCCATATGCAGGCGGAGGAGGGCAAGCGCTCCGTAACGCCTACCGTTGCCGTAGACGATGCAGATACCGCCGCCTTTAAAGAGCTGCAAGAACTCGGCGTAGAGCTAGAAATCCGCTACCTCCCCAGTTCCGCCCCCGACCCCATCGGCAATCTGTTCAACTGATCCTTGGGGACGGAGGAAAACGGATCATTTTGCCCTCGCGAGAGACGCATGCGATGCCGTCTGTCAAAAACTATGCCCATTTACTACGTTTGATCGGCTATCGCCGAGCATGTCGAATTTGAGAAAAACAAAACCGCAGGTAGACGGCTCGCGAATTAAACAAAAACCGGTGCATGGTCGAGCATCCCGGGCTAAACGTAGTAAATGGGCATAGTTTTGATATGTCACCCATACAGTCGCAGCGAAAATGAGCCTAAAAGATGAAAAAGCGCCCGTCGGCGGTGGTGCCGGCGGGCGTTGCTGTGCGATATGTCGCGTTATGGGCTTAGTGCCTCATAAAGTGGTATTCGATCACATTGCTGTAGGGGTGACCCGGGCCCACAGTGCCCTGCGGGAACAGCGGCTGGTGTGGTGTGTCGGGGTACATCTCGGCCTCGAGGGCAAAGCCAGCGCCCCAGCCGTAGTTGGCATCGTCCTTGGCGTGCTCGTCGCCCAGCCAGTTGCCGGTGTAGAGCTGCACGCCCGGGGCGGTGGTGTAGTAGTCCAGCTCACGACCGGTCCACATCTCCTCGACGTGCATCGCGCGGCGCAGATTACGTCCGTACTGATAGCCATCGATGCACAGGCAGTGGTCGTAGCCACGGGCCTGCTTAATCTGCGGATCGTCGGCCTCCATGCCAGGCGCGACGGGGCGCAACTCGCGAAAGTCAAACGGAGTTCCCTCGACTGGAGCGATCTCGCCGGTGGGGATGTTCTGCTCATCGATGGGCAGGTAGTGGGCAGCGTTGGCAACGAAGAAGTGCTCGCAGTCCATGCCGGCGTTATGACCGGCAAGGTTAAAGTACGTGTGGTTGGTCATGGACACGTACGTGGCGCGGTCGCTCTCGCAGCCATATTCGATACGGAAGCAGCCGGTGCGCGTCACGGTAAACACGGCCGTAAAGGTGCGGTTACCGGGGAGACCCAGCTCGCCATCCTCAAGCGAGGTGGTCATGCGCACGGCGTTGTGGACCTCGTCGAGCTCAACGTCCCACACGCGTTTATGCAGGCCGCGCTCAAGATCGCTGTGCAGGTTGTTGGCGCCCTCGTTGGCGGGCATATGCCAGTCCGTGCCATCGATGGTGATCGTGGCACCTGCAGTGCGGTTGGCCACAGGTCCGATGGTCGCGCCAAAGCAGGCGGGGTTGTCAAAGTAATCCTCGAGCTTATCGAAGCCCAGCACCACATCGCGCACGTTGCCGGGAATGTCGGGCACATCGATACCAAGCACGGTGGCGCCATAGTCCATAATGCGAACGCAGACCTCGGGCCCGTTGAGGGTGTAACGATGAACGGGGGTACCGCACGGCGCGGTACCGAAAAGCTCGGAAGTGATCATTTGGTTCCTAACATCGAGGTATTTCGGACAAACTGTAGCGCGAACAGGCGAGATTATCACTACACCCCACTAAAGCAGGGGGTATTTTTCTCAAAAAAGTGATGATTGATTTACTGTGACGAAAAAAAGAAACCCGCCGGGATGCGACGGGTTTCTTCCACAGGGGATATGTGGCAATGAGTTAGGCGTTTGCCTTTGCGGACTCGGCTTCCTTGGCAGCCTTGAGGTCCTCCTCGGTAAACTTGCCGGTGGTGAGCGGCGAGAGGGAGCACTTATCCTGCTTCGCGTACTCGATGTTACGAGCGATCATCTGCTTGCGATACCAAGCGAAGAGCGCGACGTACACGACGATGGCAACGACAGTGGCGATGATCATGGTCACATCGCCCGTGGTCGCCTTGCCCACGAAGAAGGCCAGGAACTTCTCGACGGGTCCTTCCATGGTGGTCTGAGAAATCAGGCCGGTAACGCCATCGGGGAAAGCGCCAACAGTCTTAGCGGTAAAGGTAACGAAATCGGCGACGAGGGTGCCAGCGCCCAGGAAGACGGGCAGCAGGACAGCGCCAATGACGACCATGCGAATCACGCGGCCGCGGGTGACAACGAGCAGTGCCGGCGTCAGACCCATGGCGATGATGCCACCGAGCGGCAGCAGGCCGTTCCAAGTGCCAGTCGGGGAGAAGGGGAAGGGAACGTTGGCGAGCAGCAGTGCCTCGCCCAGCATGACGGGGGCAAGGATGTTAGCGGCAGCCCAGATCTCGGCGCGGCCGGCGATGAAGGGCCAGTCGAGGCCGACGTTGAGGGTACGGCCCTGGAGCCACTTGCTGTTGTTGGCAAAGTCGGAGATGCCCTGAGACAGCGGCTCAACGGCTGCGATGAACCAAGAACCGATCATCGAGAACAGCTCAAGGCAGGTTGCGGCGGTAAAGGCGAGCGTGCAGATCTGCTGCGGGGTCTGGTGCGAAAGAAGGCCGACGAAGACGCCCAGGTAGATACCAATAGCAAACTTGGAGCCCCAGAAGCCGATCATGTTGTTGAGCTTGGCAGCGTCGAAGTCGTACTTATCGAGGAAGGGGAGCACCTTGTCGATGATCTTGTTGAGCAGCATGGCCAGCGGATTCATCATGTAGTTCATGTGAGTCGTGGTCATGGGGTTCTCCTCGGGAGCACCCAAAAGATCGTTGAACGTGGGCTTCATAAGGTCGGAGTTCATGATCTTCATAACGCCGACGAAGACGACGAGCAGCGTGGCGACGACGATGTTGGCGCCAAAGTAGATGCAGGCAAGGCCGACAAAGGCGAGGTGCCAGACGTCAAAGATGTCGACGTCGATGGTGTTGGTCTTGGCGAGCACGATCATCACGATGTTGACGATGACGAGGACCATCAAGAAGTACAGCGTGTAGGGAGAACCCCAGGTGATGGTGGCCAGCGGTGCCCAACCCACGTCGGTAACGGTGAGCTGAAGGCCGGTGGACTCAACGAACGTCGTCATGGCGCTCGAGAAAGCCGTCGTCAGAATGTTGATGATGGCGCCGATGCCGGTAATGGCGATGCCGAGCTTAAGACCGCCCTCGAGGGCCTTGGTAAACTTAACTTTGAAGAGAAGGGCAATAACCGTCAAAACGATGGTCATCATAGGGGCTGCGCCAAGGTCGATCAGCGGCTGAAAGACGGCATTAGCAAACCCGATTACTGCGTCCATGTCTCCCTCTTTCCTAAAAGAGAATTTCCTTTTCCGTATGTTGCCTTAAAAAAGGAAGATGCCGTTCCCGGTCGTCATCTTCCTTAAAGCCAAAGATTGTGCAGAGCGAAGCTGCAAATGATTAGTTGAGACCCTTTTCCTTGATAATGGCCTCAATCTTGTCGTAAACCGGCTTAGCCATAGCAGGCATGCGATAGAGGATCGGGCCGGCGTCGACGATCGGAGTCTTAACCTCAAAGCCAAAATCGGTCTTGGCGATCTGGGCGAAGATGTCGTACTGAGAGAGCATCTCCTCGTTAACGTCCTTGATCATCACGGCGTCGCAGTGCAGGTTGTAGCCGCGATTCTTGAACTCGGACTCGATGGCGTCCTTGATCTGATGGCTGGAGTTAACACCGGCGCCACAAGCTGCGAGAACCTTAATCATGATGAATTCCTTTCTCTATGCGGGTTATTCCGCGGATTCCTAAGGGTAATTGGCTAGTCGGCAGGAAAGTTGTCGACCAAGAACTGGTAGATGGCCTTGGCGTCGGTCATGGAGAACAGCTCCTTGACGCGATCGGTGCCAAGAGCGTTAACGAAGTCCATGATCTTGGCAAGGATGCCCACCTGGGCCTCCTTGTCGTCGTTGAGGATCATAAACAGGAACGAGACGGGGAAGGTCTGCGAGGGGTCGATCATGGAGTGCCACTCGACGGGGGTCGTCAGCTTGACGGGGACGATGCGGCGGGTGTGAACGAATTCGACCTCGGTGTGGGGAACGGCAAAGCTGGGCAACTCGGGGTCGACGACAGACATATCCATGCCGGTGGGGTAGCCCTTTTCGCGCTCGATGATGTTCTCGAGAAACGCGGGCGCCACATAGTTTTTGAGTGACAGCTTATTGGCGATCTCGGTAAAGACCTCTTCTTGCGTGGTGCGGTCGCAAACAAACACGGTGTCTTCGAAGAACAGATTGCTCTCTGCGGACATGTCTGCAACTCCTTCCGTTCCATGCAGATCGAACATGTTCGAATCTGTTTGTTTAAGTTCTCTGTTATTTAAGTCTAAGAGAATTAGTGTGTCAATCTGTTTTCTATTGTTCGGCAAAGTTCAATTTGCTTTATTGAGGCAACATTGGATTGAAATGATTTTAAAATCGCAGCTTTTTGCCTATGTATAGCTGAAGTTGATGTGTCGGATACATTCGATATTCAACGTTTGGCGTTTACTATCCTACCGTTCACCGGGAAAAACCGACCGTTTAGGGTGAGTGAGCATAAATGTTCGATTACTATAAATGCGAACAAAACCACTCAAAGGAGTAAAAATGATCAAGGCGGAGCGTCAGGATAAGGTTCGTCAGCTGCTCGAGGAACAGGGGACGGTCTCGGTAAAAGAGATTTCTGATGCGTTAGGTGTCTCGGACATGACGATCCGCCGCGACCTTGAGGAACTTGCGAGCCTAGGCGAGATCGAGCGCGTGCACGGCGGAGCCCGCAGTGCACAGGGCCGTCCCCACGCTATGCTGCGCCATGAGTATTCGCACAGCGAAAAGCGCACTAAGCATGCCGAGGAAAAGCTGCAGATCGCGCGCCGCGCTGTGGAGCTTATCGAGGAAGGCTCGACCATCTTCTTGGGTACGGGCACCACGGTTGAGCAGATGGCCTCGATGCTGCCGGCGTTTCGCCTGCGCATTGTGACCAATTCGCTTTCGGTGTTTAACTTGCTCGAGGCGCGCGAAGACTGCGACCTGTGCCTCGTGGGTGGCATGTATCGCCGCCGCACCGCCGCCTTTGTGGGGCCCATGGCCGAGGATACCCTGCGCGCGCTGGGAATCGACGCAGCCTATATCGGCGCCAACGGCATTTTGAACGGCGACGTGTCCACGTCTAACATGGAAGAGGGCCGCATCCAGCAGCTCGCCTTTAGCAAGGCCGACTCGCGCTATCTGATCGCCGACTCCAGCAAGATCGGCAAGCGCGACTTCTACACCTTCTGCCGCCTGGACAATTTAGACGCCGTGGTGTGCGAACCGGGTATTGCTGATGGAGATCGCGCCGCCATCGAGGAGCACACGCAGGTCATCTGCTAGCTAGCGATACAGGCGATACTTCTGTCTCCCAGCCGGCGCGGGGATTACCGCTTCACAATGACACGCAAATGCGCTCGGGCCAAGTATTCAGCTTGTGGGCTAGACCAGGCGGGCGTAGTCCTGTGACTGATGAAAGATATGGGCGATATAGATTGTTTCGTGCTCAAACTTGTATAGACACACGTAGTTGTTGACGGGAAACGATCGGTAATTACGTGCCGCCAGCTCTTGCATGTGCGAGAGGGGACGTAAAAGCGGCTGCTCGCGAAGCAGGTCAAGCTGATATTCAAACTCAGCGACAAAATTGCCCGCTGCGCGCGGATTCTTGAGGATTTGGGCAAGGTATCCGACGATACTCTCGTACTCATATCGCGCGCTTTTGAGTATTACGACGTTATAGGTCATATTTGTCTCGTATCGCGGTCGCGAAGGAGTCGTAGTCGCTATAGTCGCCTTGCGATATCTCGTCTTCTGCCAGCATCATACGAGACAGAAGCTTGGCTTTGGCGATTTCGTCTTGCATGAGGCGATACTGGTCGCTGCTGATGCAGTGCATGGCCTCGTAGCCGTTCTTGGTTACGGTGACGTCGCGCTCGGACTCAACAAGCGCGGTGAATGTGGCAGTGTCCTTCATGTCTCGGACGGGCACACAGATGGGCATAAGTATCTCCTTCGCATTGGGACATAATTGTACCACGCCGTATCGAATAGTCGGCATCGTTGAATTGTCTTGATCTGTAACAGATAGACGCCCAAAACCGGGTTTAGTGTTACAGATCGAGACGGCTCGGCATAGCATCCGTTATGCGTAAAGCTCGGTATTACTGTATGTCTCAATCATTGCAATGGTCGGTATTTTTGTAGCTATAAGCTCATTTAAAGCTCGGTATTTTTGTATTATTAGATATATCTGAAGGTCGGTATTTTTGTAAACTAGCACGTAAATTATGCTGAGGTGAGATTATGTTTAAACGGAAGGCATATGATCGTCTGCAGGAGTGGAAAGAACGCTCGCAAGGGCGCACTGCGGTGCTTATTGAGGGTGCAAGACGCGTTGGCAAAACGACGCTCGTCAAGTGCTTCGCGCAAAATGAATACAAGGATTATCTGTACATTGACTTTTCGGCTGCTAGCAAAGCCACGCTCGATATATTTCTGAACCATCGTGAAGATGTCGATCTTTTTTTACGCATGCTTCAGCTGCAGTATGGTAAGGCCCTCGAACCGAGAGAGTCGCTGGTCATTTTTGATGAAGTGCAGCGGTTTCCCATCGCGCGCGAATACATAAAGCATCTTGTAGAAGACGGCAGATTTGATTACATCGAGACAGGCTCTCTTGTCTCCATCAAAAAGAATGTCGATAGCATTGTCATACCGTCAGAGGAAGAAAGAATCCCTCTCGAGCCCCTCGATTTTGAGGAGTATCTTTGGGCGACCGGAAAAGATCTTTATGCAGAAGAGATCCGTAAAGCGCGCGAATCTCGGACCGCGCTTCCGGACGGCGTTCATGCGACGTGCATGAGATTATTTGATGAGTATATGCTTGTCGGTGGTATGCCTCAGTCGGTCGACTCCTTTGTGGCAGAGAATGATTTTAGAGGATGCGACAGGGTTAAACGGCAGATTATCGCACTGTACAGGGAGGACATTGCCAAGTTTGGAGGTTCGGACGCTAGACGTGCGCGGGCGGTTTATGACGATATTCCGGGTCAATTATCTGCGGCAAATAAACGGTTCAAATTTGACAGCTTGGAGAAGGGGTCCCGTTTTGAGACATATGAGTCGGCGTTAATCTGGCTTGAGGATGCGCGACTGATTAACCGTTGCTATTTATGCAGTGATCCGAGCGTGGGTTACCGCCTGCACGAGGACGCGTCTTCGCTTAAATGCTATATGGCGGACACGGGATTGCTCGTGAGCTTGGCGTTTGATGATGGTCCGGACCTTATGGATGTTCATAGAGACATTCAATTTGGAAGAATTTCAATTAATAAAGGAATGCTAATCGAGAACATCGTGGCGCAGCAGCTTAAGAGTCTGGGGCATTCGCTTTTTTATTACAGCTGGCAGGAGCCTTCCAAAACAGAGGGGAGTCGGCCCAGAACGCGTGAAATTGATTTTCTTGTTTCGCGCGGCTTTGAAGACGCGGCTGGAAAACCGCGGGTCACTCCTGTTGAAGTTAAATCTTCCAAATCGTATTCAACAATCTCGCTTGACGATTTCGGCAGACGATTCGAACGACGAGTCGGAGAAGAGATAGTTCTTCACCCAAAACAGCTCAGGGCTGAAGGGCATAGGATATATCTACCTCTGTATATGACGATCTTTATCTGATCGACGGCATGCGGTCCTGTGGCTCATTGAACCGCAGGACCGTGTATCGTTGGGGGTTTATTGTGATAATGCGCGCAAGCTAAGCCGGGGATCGAGTTTTCGGGATATGTCGGTGAAGTTCCGTCACCGCGGACTGGGTGTCCGTGCGCCCGACGAGGTCGTTGCGTGCCTAGAAGCCCCGAGCTCCAGAAGCCGTACGCTTGTTTCAGGCGTGCTGGTCGAATGCTCCAGCGTGAAAGACCTACGGGTGTAGCTTGCTCGGCCTGTTTGTCTCGATCTGTAACAGCTAGGACTGAAAAACTCGGCTACGTGTTACAGGTTGAGATTTTTCGGCTAGGTCTAATCTATTCATCTCGATCTGTAACAGGTGGGGGAGAAATAACCGGCTAACTGTTATAGATTGAGATTGAGGGGATTGGCCTGTGCGTTCATCTAAATCTGTAACAGCTAGACGTCAAAAACCGGTTTTAGTGTTACAGATTGAGACAATTCGGCCTGGTCAGTCCCTTTCATCTCAATCTGTAACAGTTAGGACCGAAAAACTCGGCTAGATGTTACAGATTGAGACAAACGGACCCCGACCCGCTCAAAAACAAAAAGGCCGGGGGCGGCGCGCCGTGTGACGTGCCGCCCCCGGCTGAGGAATGGGGGCAGGTTGTGTGAGCGGGGCATCTCGCTAGTCGCAAGGCACTAGTCCAGACGACGGGTCTGCGCCACGTGCTTGTACCAGTAGGCGCTTGCCTTGGGCGTGCGCTTCTGGGTTTCAAAGTCAACGTAGAAGAAGCCGTAACGCTTGTTGTAGCCATTGGTCCAGGAGAACTGATCCTGCAGGCTCCACAGGAAGTAGCCGCCCACGTTGACGCCCACCTCCATGGCCTTGAGCAGCCAGCGCAGGTGCTGCTCGATGTAGTCGATGCGCGGCTGGTCGTCCACAAAACCGTCCTTGTAGGGGTCCTTGTAGCCCATGCCGTTCTCGGTGATGAAGATCTGCTTGTAGTTGGGGTAGCGCTGCTTAATGTAGACGAGCAGATCGAACAGACCCTCGGGATAGATGATCCAGTCCCAGTCGGTGGTGGGGATGCCGGGCTTGTTCACATGCTCGCCAATGCCCTTGACGCGCCAGCGACCGGTGCCCTTCTCGCCCGTACCGTTGTGGTGCAGGTCGTTCTCGCCGTCGTAAGCCTTGAGGAAGCGGCACTGGTAGTTGTTGACACCCAGGTAATCGTTGTAGAGCGCGGCCTCGCGCATGATTTCCAGATCATCGTCCAGGATCTCGATGGCGCCGCCCGAGACGGCAGCCAGGCGGTTGGCGCACTCGAGGGTGTCGGGAGCATAGTCCCCGCGGAAGGTGGCGTCGAGCAAGAACTGGTTCTGCAGCACGTGCTCGTTATTGGCGGCCTTGATGTCGGCGGGGTCGTTCTCGTTGAGCGGATACTTAAACTCCAGCGATTGAATGACGCCGATCTTGCCCCTAAAACCGCCGTTGTGGAAGGCCAGCACGGCCTTGGCGTGGGCGAGCATCATGTTGTGCTCGCACTGGAAGGCCTCGGCCAGATGAGCTTTGACGCCGCCGGGGAAGGTGCCCTCGATGTAGGTGTTGGAGGCGTCGGCCCAGATCTCGTTAAAGGTGAACCAGTAGGTCACCTGGTCGGCGTACTCCTTAAAGCAGAAGGTGGCAAAGTCCACAAAGGCATCGATGGTCTCGCGGTTGAGGAAGTCGCCCTTCTCAAAGAGGGGAAGCGGCGTATCGAAGTGATGCAGCGTGACGAACGGCTCAACATGGTGCTTATGGCACTCGGCGAAGAGATCGTGGTAGAACTGGACGCCCTCGGGGTTGATTTCGCCGGTGCCGTTGGGGAAGATGCGGCTCCAGGCAATGGAGAGGCGAATGCCGTTGATGCCAAACTCCTCGCACAGCTCCAGGTCGACGGGGTACTGGTTGTAGAAGTCCGAAGCGGGATCGGGGGAGAAACGGCCTTGGGCTTCCAGAAAGTCGTCCCAGGCAACCTTGCCCTTACCGTGAGTGCGGGTCTCGCCCTCTACCTGGTAGGCAGCAGTGGCGCCGCCAAAGACAAAGTCCTCGGGAAACTGCGCAGGCGGGTTGGTGACGCTAGCAGGGTTAACGGACATGATGATCCAATCGTCTAAATCGAAGGGCCAGCCGGTCTTGGATGGTCGGCTGGCCCTAGGCGTTACTTACTTCGAAAGCTGCTCGGAGACGAAGGCGAGAGACTTGTCGCCGTTCTGGGAGAGCTCGATGTACTGCTTACCGCGGCAGGCGACGCACTTGTTGCCCACGCGCTCGCAATCCTTCTGCAGGTCGCCCAGGTAGCTGGCTGCCTGCGGGGCCAGGACGACCAGGTCAAAGTCGGGGAGCATGTCGACGTGGTTGCCATAGGCCTCGGCAGCGGTCTCCAGATTGATGCCGCGCTCCTTGGCAGCCTTGGCCAGCGCGTTGGCGAGCAGGCCCGAGGTTCCGCCACCCTGGCAGAGCACGAGCACACGCTTGCCGTTGAGGTCGCTGGCGGTCGTTGCCTCGGCAGCGGGTGCTGTGGAAGCGGTGGGGGCGTCGGCCTTCACGGCCTCGGCCGCGGCGCCGGCGGCAACGCTCTTGGCATCGGCCTTGCCCTGGAAGGCGTCGTTGAGCTTGGCGGCCTTCTCGGCGTTCTTGGCGGCGAGCTCCTCCTGGGAGATCTCGGCCTCCTCGGCGCACTTCTGGGCGTCATAGGCACGGAAGAACGGATAGTACAGGACAAAGTCGACGACCAGGATAAGGGCGAGCATCACAAAGGCGAGCGGCTGGAAGCCCAGGCCCATGATGGTACCGATGGGGCCGGGGACGGTCCAAGGCAGGGTGTACATAAAGCCGTTCATGCCCAAGAAGTCGATAAAGATCTTGAGGATCCAGATGTTGGCGATCGGGGCAAAGACAAACGGGACAAAGAAGACGGGGTTGAGCACGATGGGTGCGGCGAACAGCAGCGGCTCGTTGACAGCGAAGCAGACGGGAACGATGGCGGCCTTACCGACGGCGCGCATCTCCTGGGACTTGGCCAGGAAGCAGAACATAAAGACCAGGACAAGCGTGGCGCCGGTGCCGCCCATGCAGACGACGAAGTACTGGGCACCCTGGGTCAGGACAGCGGAAGCGTGCTGGCCGGCCTGGAACGCAGCCAGGTTGTCGGTCATGTTGGCAACGAGGGCGGCGGCGATGGCGGGCTCGACGATCGAGGGGCCGTGGACGCCCACGAACCAGAAGAGGCTCATGGCGCCGTAGATTACAGCAAGGCCGATGTAGCCGTCGGCAGCGGTGAACAGGGGCTGGAACACCTGGATGACGCCCTGGGCAAAGCAGAAGCCAAAGGCAGCGCGGAAGACGATGTCAAAGACCCAAAAGACGGTGATGCAGACGGAGAAGGGGATGATGTCCTTAAAGGTCTGCGAGATGTTAGGCGGAACCTGCTCGGGCATCTTGACGGTGATGTTGCGCTTAATGAAGAACTTGTAGATGATGCCGGTCACAAACGCAGCGATAAAGGCGGTCAGCAGGCCTTTGGAACCAAGGTAGGTGGTGTTGAAGCCGCTGGCAGCGTCCGTGGCGATCGTGTCGCTCGAAAGGAGCAAGAAGCCGATGATGGCCGCGCACATGCACGAGATGAAGTTGATCTGGTTGTTCTTGGGCAGATCGCGGTTCTGAGCGTCGGCGAAGTGCTTGGCTGTGGTGGCAGCGCAGGCGATGGCCAGGATACCCATGGAGTAGTTGTAGCACTTCCACAGGGCGTTGTTGATGTCATCGGGCCAGTAGAAACCCCAGATGTTGGGGACCGAGGCTACCAGGCAGAAGATGGACGAGAAGATGATGATGGGGATGACGGAGATAAAGCCGTCGCGAATCGCCTTGAGGTACTTGTTGCGGGCGATCGCGTTGAAAAAGGGCTGGCCCTTTTCGATGATGGCGATGAGTTGCTCCATGCAATGCTCCTAAGAGTCGGTGGGTTAGCAACGATGGTAACTTTTGGCGTTCGGTTGCCAAAATGTTGACGTTGCCATTTTGCGACACAAAAAAAGACGCGAACTGATGGTTCCTGTGCCTGCGAACCGTCGATTCCTTATGCGTAAACGTTTGAGCCGCCCGGTGGCTCTGTGTTTGCACAATGGCAACGTTAACATTTGGACTACAAAAGCCGTCCGGGGAAGCGGGATTGTCGGTGAACGGTAGGTTTTGGGTGGTGAGCGTATGGCGGGAGAGGCGTTGGATATACTTGGAGGCGTTCATTTTGTCTGTTGGGATGCCCGCGATGGCATCGTTGACATAGAAAGATCGACCTATGGCCGCTGTTAAAAAATCGGTTTCTGTTAAGGACGTGGCGCGTCTCGCGGGCGTCTCGGAGCAGACAGTCTCGCGTACGGTGCACGATTCGCCCAGCGTGCGCCCCGAGACCAAGGAGCGCGTGCGTGCCGCCATGCGCGAGCTGGGGTATCGCCCCAATTTTGCCGGTCGATCGCTGCGCCGCGGCAAGTTTAAGACTGTCGGCGTCGCCATGTTCAACATTACCGGCACCGGCAACCTCGACCGTATGGAGGGCTTTGCCGCCGCGGCCGATAAACATGGCTATGCCATCACCCTCACTAAAGTAGACGGGCATCCGTATACCCTCGAGAGCGCATCGTCGCGCATGAGCGCGCTGCCGGTGGATGGCATGGTTGTGATCATGAATCGCATGCCGGCGGACTTTGGCACCTTCGAGCCGCTGCCCGGTATGCAGACGGTGCTCGTTACCATGCTGGAGCACCCGCTCTGTTCAACAGTCGATAACGACCAGTTCGATTGCTCGCGCCAGGTGGTCGAGTACTTGCTGGAGCAGGGGCATAAGACCGTGCACTTTATCTCGTGTCCCGAGCGCTCGCTTTCGGGCATGCGTCGCGAGGAGGGCTGGCGCGAGACATTGCGCGCGCATGGTATTGAGCCGCCGCGACTCGTCCGTGGCGATTGGACGGCACAGAGCGGATATGCCGCCGGCCAGGTGCTTGCGGACGATCCGAACTGCACAGCCATTTATGCTTCCAACGATGCCATGGCCTACGGCTGCATTCGCGGGCTCGAGTCGCGCGGGAAGCACGTGCCCCAGGACATAAGCGTGGTGGGTGTTGACGATAGTTTGGGCGATATCGTGCCCGATCGTCGCCTGGCTACGGTGCGCTTTGACAACAAGCGCGTCGGCATGTGGGCGGTCGACAAGATTGCCGGCGCCGAGGGCGCTGCACCCGGTGTGGAGCACATGCTGTTTCCGGGTGTGCTCGTCGAGGGCGATACGGTGCGCGATGTACGCTAGGGTGCGGACCTGTTTGGGTAGCCGCTAATTGTGTTCGAGAATGTTCAGATTGGTTTAAAAACCGCTCACGGGCGAAAAGTGACCGTTCAGAGCTCGAAATTACGTTTTGCGCTGTTCTTTTTTGTTTGAATGTTAATGTTCCTGCCATACACAGCGCAGCGCGTATGCCCGGACGCGATGCTCTCCGTTGGTTCATATGTGAAAGGAACGCAATATGGCAACCAAAGAAGAAATCTCGATGGTTGGATTCGAGATTGTCGCATACGCGGGCGACGCCCAGACCGATCTGCTTGCAGCGCTCGATGCTGCTCGCGAGGGTGATTTTGAGAAGGCCGAGCAGCTGCACAAGGATGCCAGCGATGCACTTATCGGCGCCCACGACACGCAGACCAAGCTGCTTTCGCAGGAGGCCGGCGGCGGTGAGATGGAGATGACCTTCATCATGGCTCACGCTCAGGATACTCTCATGACCACCATGATCCTGGAGAAGCAGACCCGCTTTACCATCGATGCCTATAAGCGCATCGCCGCACTCGAGGCTAAGCTCGCCTAACGAGCTCTCACAACCAAGTCCCCTTCCAAAAGCTCTACCGCTACCCGCGGCAGGGCTTTTCTGCACTCCTCCAAGTTGCGGTGAAATAGGGACTGAATAGGGACCGGCGGGCGCAAAACAATCCCTATTCCACCGCAACTCATCCCGAAATAGTCATTGGGGACAGTCTTGGTGCCCGTTCGTCTTGCCGTTCGGTTTTTCGCTGGGTGGGTATACTTCCTTTCACATTAAACGCCGGACTGAGGAGGTATCCAAATGCCGGATAACGGGTCAATACAAAAAAGAGACGCGCACGAGATGGCTCATGGGCGTCCTGTCCAGATAACCGAGCACACGACGGTAACCGAGCTGCAGCTCAGCCTGTCCGATGTCGTGTGCGCAAATAAAAAGCTGCAGATCGGTATCATCGTTGCGCTCGTGGTACTGGCCTTGCTGTCGGGCTTTGTGGCTCGTCCGCATTTTGCCGATACCAAGACTTGGGACTCCACCATCGAGGTTATCGACCAAAAGAAAGGTAACGTACTGGCGCTCACGGCCTCGTGCGTGGCGCTGTCTGCGGGCATTACCGCGCTGCCGGGTGATACGGGAACGCCGGTCGCCGAGCAGCTCGCGCAGCTTTCGGGTAACCTGGGCATCGTGCTTGCCGTGCTCTACCTCGAGAAATATCTGCTGACTATTTTGTGGTCGGTTGGCTTGGGCATCTTAATCCCGTTTGCGTTGGTGCTCTTTGCGGTGTCGCTTGGCATTCACGGGCGCTGGAGCACGAGCGCCGTCCTGCGCCGTGTGGCGACGCGCGTGTTGGTGGTTGCCGTGATCGGCATGGCGCTTGTGCCCGCAAGCGTATGGGTGTCGCAGAAGGTCGATGAAACGTATCGCGTAAGTATTGAGCAAGCTGAGCAAAAGGCAGCGGACGCTGCGGAAAAGACCGATACCACGGACAAGTCAGGCGAGACCAGCTCAAAATCGAACAAGAAAAAGTCCGAGACCACGGAGTCCAAAAACGTGCTCGAGCAGTTGACTGACGGGGCCTCGAGCCTGGTCACGTCGGTGACCAGCGGTGCCAAGCAGATGACCGATGAGATTGTGCAACAGGTGACCGACCTCATCGAAGGCGTCATCGTGATGATCGTGACCTCGTGTGTGATTCCTCTACTGGTGCTCGTGGCGTTCCTATGGCTAGGACACGTGCTGCTGGGGATCGATATCTCTGGCCCGGCGAACTATTTGACGGGCCGTTTTCTGAGCGCTCCGTCCAAACATGCCAAGAAGAGCGGGCAGTCTGAGTAGGCGGCAAAGCGATCTTTGGAAGATCAACCGTAAGAAGGGCGGCCGAGACACGTTCTCGGCCGCCCTTTTGTTTGCTGAACACATGGTCGCTACGTCTGCGCCGGG
>URKH01000005.1 GCA_900548255.1 uncultured Collinsella sp.
TAAGAGTACTTCCTCTGCTTGCGCAGTAATTTGTAAACCCCGTTGCACAGGTTGATATCGGCGTTCCGCCCAAAACAACGCCGGGAACAGTCTGTTCTTCATCGGAAAGAGCATGGGTATTGGTGTAATTCCATATCTGCATATATTGCGAAGGGTCGTTATATAAATTGGCAATGCCATACAGTTCCGCAACGTTCGAAAAAGCTGTCACCATACAAGCATAGTGGGCAGTAAGCCTCTTAATCTCGCTTTCATCATATGACATAAACTGAGAAATGGAACGAAATCCAGATACTGTGTAATCCTGCATTTGAGTTGCGTAAATTACGACATCGTTCCAGCTTGAAGGTTTATTCGATAAAACGACAGGCCGTCCTTCTATGGAAACAGCCGGGATTGTTCTTCCGCAATTTGTTGTTATTGAACCGTCCAAAGATTGCACACCGAATTCGAATGGATTGATCATTACGACTGGGTTATTGAAAGAATAAGACTCAACACCAAGATCTCCTCCCCGATCCATAGGGCTGACTAAGCCGTCTCCAAAACGATATCCCGTAAGTATTTCATCATCTGAAGCATCTAAAACCAAATAGCCCGCGGCTCTATTGAATGTCACAACCGGAACAATGTAGCCAAGCGGGGACCCATCAACGTCTACAAAAGGAATAGGGTCAGAAGGCGTATACGAAGAGCCGAGGAGTCCCTTTATATATTTATCGGCAAGCTCTTGCGCAATTTCTGAAGTAAATTGTATCTGCTCACCATCAATATTGCCCGTCGAAGCAAAAACCTCTTTCGGACGTGCGGCTAAGGCGACAATTGAAGACGCGACAAGTTGCAGAAAACGACGACGCGAAAGCATATGTTCTTCTTTCTAGAGGAGCGACTTATAAGATACTCCTATTCTATAACCTTTTTTGTAACGTTACAGCACTGGTTATATTTCAATTCGATTTGCTTATGTCCTTGTAACCCAATACGTCTTTACGTTTTAAACGGAATTAGAAAATCACTCATAGCAAAAACGGGCTTTAATCCCAAAGAGATGACTTTGATTATGAATCAAACCAGCAGCCAGGGCATAGCTGCAGTGCAATTGCTACAAGAAAGGCCGCCCTTGCTGGCGGCCTTTCTACTTGCTACTAGTCACGCGTGAGCTTGCGGTGAATACGATGCGGCTGGGCTGCGTCCTCGCCCAGGCGCTCGATGCGGTTGGCCTGATAGGCCTCGAAGTTGCCCTCGAACCAATACCAGTTGCCCGGATTCTCGTCGGTGCCCTCCCACGCCAGAATGTGCGTGGCAACGCGGTCCAGGAACATACGATCGTGGCTAATGACCACCGAGCAGCCCGGGAACTCGAGCAGCGCCGCTTCGAGCGAGGACAGCGTCTCGACGTCGAGGTCGTTCGTGGGCTCGTCGAGGAGCAGCAGGTTGCCGCCCTGCTTGAGCGTAAGCGCCAAGTTCAGACGGTTGCGCTCGCCGCCGGAGAGCACGCCAGCGCGCTTCTGCTGGTCCTGGCCCTTAAAGCCAAAGCTCGCCACATAAGCGCGGCTCGGAACCTCGGTCTCGCCCACCATCATGTGGTCCAGGCCGTCCGAGACGACCTCCCATAGGTTCTTATCGGGGTCGATGCCGGAACGGTTCTGGTCGACGTAAGAAATCTTGACGGTCTCGCCCACCTCGAGCTCGCCCGAAGTCAGCGGCTCCAGACCCACAATCGTCTTGAACAGTGTGGTCTTGCCCACGCCGTTGGGACCGATCACGCCCACGATGCCGTTGCGCGGCAGCGTAAACGAAAGATCGTCGATGAGCACACGGCCATCGAACTCCTTGTGCACGTGATGGGCCTCGAGCACCTTGTTGCCCAGACGCGGGCCCACAGGGATGCGGATGTCGGTCCAGTCGAGCTTCTGGCTTGCGCGGGCCTCGGCCTCCATCTCCTCGTAGCGAGCCAGACGGGCCTTGTTCTTGGCCTGGCGAGCCTTGGGCGAGCTGCGTACCCACTCGAGCTCGGCCTCCATGCGCTTGGCGAGCTTGGCATCGCGGTTGCCCTGCGCCTCGATACGCGCGGCCTTGGTCTCCAGATACGTGGAGTAGTTGCCCTTGTAGGGATAAAGGTGGCCGCGGTCGACCTCGCAGATCCACTCGGCAACGTTATCCAGGAAGTAGCGATCGTGCGTGACGGCAAGCACCGCGCCCTGGTAGTTGTGCAGGAAGTGCTCGAGCCACAGGATCGACTCAGCGTCCAGGTGGTTCGTGGGCTCGTCGAGCAGCAGCAGGTCGGGAGCCTCAAGCAGCAGCTTGCACAGGGCCACACGGCGGCGCTCGCCGCCGGAAAGCACGTTGACCGGCATGTCGGAATCGGGCAGCTGCAGAGCGTCCATGGCCTGGCCGAGTTTGGAATCGATATCCCAGCCGTCGGCGGCGTCAATCTCGTCCTGGAGCTTGCCCATCTCTGCCATGAGGGCGTCCATGTCGCAATCCGGGTCGCACATCTCCTCGCCGATCTTATTGAAGCGATCGACCTTGGCGATCATGTCGCCAAACGCCATGCGCACGTTCTCGATGACGGTCTTGTCGTCGTCGAGCGGCGGCTCCTGCTGCAGGATACCCACGGTGTAGCCGGGGGTGAGCCTGGCATCGCCGTTGGAGACCTCCTCAATGCCGGCCATGATCTTGAGCAGGGTCGACTTGCCCATGCCGTTGGGGCCCACGACACCGATCTTGGCACCGGGGTAGAAGCTCAGGGTCACGTCGTCAAGGATTACCTTGTCGCCATGGGCCTTGCGAGCCTGATACATCTGGTAGATAAACTCCGCCATATGCCTGTTTTATCCTTTCTACCTGCTGTTTCCCTATTCTTGATTCGCTTTAGTGGAAACGAAATGAGGAAACCAGCTCTGAAACTTAACGAAAAAGGGGCATGGTTGCCCACACCCCCTAATACTACCTGGGAAAAGTCCCCCAGAACATACTATGAACTGCGTACGCTAGTTTTCCGCAACCTTAGCGAACGGCTCGCTGCGATTTACGCCACAGCAGATACGAATAGACGTAGGCAGCTCCGGCTGAACCAAACGCCAGAACCGCAATCACCGCGGCAACGACTTCACTCGAAAGCACCGCACCTGCCACGCCCATCACAATCAGGCCAATACCCAGCACCATAAAGCAGGCGCCGCCAAAACGCTGCGTACGGCGCCAGTTCTCGGGATCGGCAAGCGCCCAAGGCGTCTTGATACCGAGCGTATAGTTCTGCTTCACACGCGGCAAGTAGTTGCCTACGCCGATGAACAGCAAACCGATAGCACCGGAAATCAGCACGTTGACCGAACCGACCGCCGGCACCACGCCCCAGACCGTAAGCTCTCCCAGCCAGCTTATGGCGCACATGAACAAGGTGAAGGCGATTACGAAGCCCTGATAGAACTTGCCCGAGGTTCGATATGCCTCACCTTTGGGATCGATGCGCGGCACCACGCAGAACATTGCGAGAAGCGCCAGAGGCAGCACGCCGAGCGCGGAGGCCATCCAGCTAGGACCCCAACCATCGACGGCGCCGTTCGCGCCCCAGTGCGTGGGAATCTGTGCAGGCAAGCTCGGCATCACCATGAGGTGCGCTACGACATTGGCGACGCACAGAACGACCAGCGCAATCCACACGCGCGACGATACCCCCGTGGGGTGAATGCCCTTGTTTTCGTTATTCATCCTTATCACCTTCCGTGTTTGTAAAGCCCATAAACCAGCCAATCAAGTCCTGCATGACGGTGGTGTTTAAGCTGTAAACGATGTTTTGGCCATGGCGCTCGTCGGTCACCAGCCCGGCGTTTTTGAGCGTCGCCAAATGATGGCTCAATGACGGCTTGCTGATGTCAAAATGCTCGGCAAGCTCCCCGGCCGTACAATTGCCCTCGCGCAGCAACTCCAAAATGCGCCGTCGCGTTGGATCGGCAAGCGCCTTAAAACCCTCTCCCGGCATAGGACCTCCTCTCAGCACCCCTCATGACGCGCACACTATACTCGATATTTAGATGTTTGTCTAACTATCTAATCTTGTACTCAAAAAAATAGCCGCCTCCGCGTAATGCGAAGACGGCCACTTCTCACGCCATAAACGTGTTTCGGAGTTGGCTAACCCGCGGCAACGGGTGCCATCTGCTTCATCTTATGCGAATCACCGCCTCATTTCAACAAGCCCCTAGGGCTCAAATGGAATCGCGATAATACCTATAATGGTGATAGCTAAAACACGATTCGCTTCCCCATCGGAGGATGTCTATGACCGAAACCGCCGCTCTCGTCGAGACACGCGACACCAAACTCGAGATCATCATGGGCCGTGAGGCACTCGATAGACTCGCCAACGCCACGGTGCTGGTGCTCGGCTGCGGAGGCGTGGGCTCCAACTGCTGCGAGGCACTTGTCCGCGGCGGCATCGGTCATTTTGTGATTCTGGACAAGGATATCGTCGCGCCCAGCAACATCAATCGACAGGCCATCGCCTTTCACAGCACCGTCGGCAAGCGCAAGGTTGACGTGATGGAAGCCATGATCCACGACATCAATCCCGCCGCCAGCGTTATCAAGCGCACCGAATACCTGCTGAGCGACAACATCGACGAGTTCTTCGCGGGCGTTTTGGAGCAGACGGGTGGCAAGCTCGACTACGTCGTCGACGCCATCGACACCATCTCGGCCAAGCTCACCATTGCCAAATATGCTCAGGACCATGACATCCGTTTGGTTAGCTCCATGGGCGGGGCCAACAAACTCCATCCCGAGTGCCTCCGCTTTGCCGACATCTTCGATACGGTACGTGACCCCATGAGCCGCATTATGCGCAAAGAATGTAAGAAGCGCGGAATCAAGAGCCTACACGTACTGTTTAGCTGCGAGGAATCGGTTAAGACACAGCCCCGCGATCCTTCCAACATCCACGAGCGCACCGAGCTGGGAACCGCCAGCTTTATGCCGCCCATCATGGGCCAGATGATCGCCGGCGAGGTTATCCGTCAGATCAGTGGCCGCGGCACCGAGCGCGTGCGCGCCGATGGCCAGCGCCTAGACTAGCGGAGCGCGCCGAGATGGAGCCCCGGTTATTTGATGCACACTGCCATCTTGATCTAATGGCTCACCCGGACGCCGTTGCCGATGAGGCAACGGCGCTGGGCCTGATTCTATTTGACTGCGGCGTCGATCCGCACGACTTTGCACGCGCCAAGAAGCGCGCCTGCGGCCGTTCAAATATCTTTGCCGGCATCGGCCTCCATCCCTGGTGGCTCGCCGACGGACGATGTGGCAACGCTGAAATCAATCTGCTTTGCGAAGTCGCTGCACAAGAACGCTTGATCGGCGAGGTCGGGCTCGACTTTTCCGCTCGTTTTGCCGGAAGCGAGTCGCTACAAGTACAGGCATTTGACCGGCTCTGCGATGCACTCGTGCAGCACCCTCTTGCCGGGCGCGTGATATCAATTCACGCTGTTCGTTCGGCAGGAACCGTACTGGACGCCCTTGAGTCATATGGATTGCTCACCCCAAGCCCCAACTCCCCCGCCGTCATCTTTCACTGGTTTAGCGGTACCTCGAACGAGTTCGTCCGTGCGCGAAACGCAGGCTGCTATTTTTCCGTGAACGAGCGTATGCTCGCCACCAAGCGCGGTCGCGAATATGCCCGACAGATTCCACTCGACCGTCTACTGCTCGAGACCGATGCGCCGGCCGAACCAAACACAGAAACAAGTGTGCAATCGCTCATCAGATCGCTCGCAAGGACCTCGATGCACATTGCCTCACTCAAAAACTGTGACGCAAAGCGCATCGAGTCGGTAGTTTTAGCAAATGCGCACTCTGTTTTTGACCTTCGCTAACCCCTGTGGGCAAAAATGCCAAGGGACATGCGAATCGCACAACGCAGTCCCTATTGGCAGGCAGTACAATTCGGCAGCATTACACCAATTCGTGCATGAGATCACGGTTACGTGCATACAATTCGTCAAAGATATGACGACGCGACGCATATAGCTCGTGGGCATCCATATCGGGCACGATTGTTTGTGCAACGCCAAGGACTTGGGCGAGTTCATCCCATGATGCATAGGCGCCACCTGCGAGAGCTGCCATGATGGCATCACCGAAGCATGCGCCCACCGTAACCTTGGCAACCGAGACCTCGCGCCCGCATACGTCGGCGATAGCCTGCATCCAAACTGGATTCTTGGTTCCACCTCCGACAAGCATAATGCGCCCAATTGGCAGTCCATGCTCTCGCTCGATAATGTCGACATGGGATGCAACGGTATACGCGACGCCTTCCAAGGCGGCGCGAACCATATGGGCTCGCGTATGCCTTCCGGTCAGGCCAAAGAAGACGCCACGTGCCTCGGGATCGTTGAGCGGAGTACGCTCCCCCGCAAAGTACGGCAGGCACAGGAGCCCATCGGCACCCGGCGCCACATCGGCGGCATCATGCGCCATGACCGAATATGCATCGGGGCCACCGTGGCCCTCGGCCTCCACGGCGTCGCGATACAGCTCTTGGCGCAGCCACGATGTGAGTGCACCCGCCGTATTGGTCCCCGCGCAGATCCCGTAAGTTCCGGGAATGATAAACGTCCCTGGCCACAGGCGGGCATCATCGACCATATGATCAGCTAGGTAGATGAAATACGCCGTGCTCCCCAACTGAACCATCATATCGCCGGGACGAAATACACCCGTCGAAATGGCCTCGGCACCAGAGTCGCCCGTTCCCACTAAGACAGGTGTCCCTGCCGCGAGCCCTGTCGCCTCAGCCGCGCGCTGCGTAATCGCCCCGGCAATATCGGTAGCCGACATTACCTCCGCCATCTGGTCAGGCCGGCAGAAACGAGCACATTCCCGAGCATCAACCCTCCAAGTGTAGCGGTCGTATAGGGGAAGAAAATCCTCCGCCAAGTAACGGTCCACCGTAAAACGCCCCGTCAACTTTGCGCATAGAAACGATGATGCCGTCAGGAACTTCGCGGCACGTTCGTGCACCTCGGGCATATTCTCCTTAAACCATAAGATCTTAGGAGCAATATCTGATGAGCAGGGATCGTGCCCGAAAAGTTCGCGTGCGCGACCTGACCCATATTCGGAAAGGAGCTCGTCAATCTGCGGCTTCGAACGTGCATCGACTCCATACAAAATCGCGGGCGCCAGCGCGTTGCACTCGGTATCGACCGGCACACAGTCGCAACCCAATGCGGAAAGGCCCACGCATCCGATCTGCGCCGCGTTAACCCCCGATAGCATCACCAGCTCGCGCGACAAGCGGCAAAAATCGCCCCACCAAACTGCCTCAGCATCATGCTGGTACCATCCATCACACGGGTTGTCCGTCTCATGTCCACAAGAGGCTTGGCAAACGATGTTGCATCGATCATCGATTAAAACGCCTTTAGAGGCGCTTGTCCCAATATCAATACCCAGATAGAGCGCCATAGGTGCCTACTCCCCTCGCGCCGTACGAGCGGCAGCCATAAAACGAACCACCCGCTCAACATCAATCGGGGCATCCAGCTTTCCGTCGCGCTTTAAGCACGTGCCGACAAACGCGCCATCGTAGTGAGCAAATACGTCAGCCACGGTATTTTCGCGACAACCGGTGCCACATACCACGGGCACTTCGCCAACACGCTCGCGGACCTCGTCGGCAAGCTCGCCCGAAGCGCCACGACCGGCAGCCGAACCGCCGATGACCATCGCATCCGGTAGGCAATTAAAGAGAAGTGAATCGGCAATGTCCGCGGTCGTGCGGTCGTTGAGATAAACCTCGCCCTCGCTCGTGATGAAGTGAAAAAGCTTGAGGTCGTCCAAGCGCAGCGCCGCCTTGCGACGCATGGTGTGAGCGAAATCTCGGTTAATCAGCCCGAGATCACCGGCCCAGGCACCGCAAAAATTGCAGCGCGTGAACTGCGCGTCGACGGCAGCGCACAGCTCGATTGTGGCATCACCATCGTAAATTGCCTCAGCTCCCCAAGGAGTCGACAGATCATGGGACAGAGCCCCGATTACATAGCCCATCGATGCAAGGGTTGAGGGAGAAACATGCTGCTCATAGGGCATCGAGAGCTCATTGGTAATCAAAATGCCATCGACACCGCCCTGCTGCAACGCCTCGAGATCGCGCTTGGCGGCTTCCACGACCTGCGATACGCTTCCGCCCGGGTAATACAGCGGATCGCCCGGCAGAGGACGCAGGTGCAGCATTCCGATAACCGGCTTTTCGTTCTTGAACATCGAAGTTAGAAACGACATAACGTGCTCCTTCATAGGGTTATTGCAGGGACGTTACTCCCCCAGCACCTCGACGTACACTTTTCGCTTCTGCGGACCGTCAAACTCCGCAAGATAGATGTTCTGGGCACTTCCGCACACGATGTGGCCATCTTGGACGGGAAAGAAGCAACTGTTTCCACAAATCATGCTCTTGATATGCCCACAGGAGTTGTTACCGGTGGCTCCGTAGCTCGGCAGGAAGTGTGCATGCGCATAGGGGGCATCGAGTGGGGCGATGCGATCAAGCGTCTCCATAAGATCCGTCTCCACGCAGGGCAGCCCCTCGTTTACCACGATTCCGCAGGTCGTATGCGACAAAATAATCGCCGCCAAGCCATTGGTCACCGAGCTGCGTTCGATGGCAGCGTGCACGTCCTCGGTAATATCGATGAACTGGTCCGGAGCAGTCGATAGATAGCTCAATGTCTCGAGCGTCACCATGTTCACTCATCCCCTTCAAGAAAACGCAGGGCATTACCCCAGTAGAGCCTTTCTCGCGCATCATCGCGCATGGGCACGGTATCGAGCGCCCGCTTGAGTTTGAATGCACGGAAGCGCGGCGTATTGCTGGCGAACATCACTTGGTGCGATAGCGCGCGCTCATACCACAGCGGCCCAATATCGACCGTGAAAAGACGCTGCATCATCTCCTCGGGCGAATCGATGTAAGTGATAGAGGTGTCCACGTAGCAGTTGGGATACTTGAGCAGCATCGCCACGGTCTCGCGCACCCAGGGCCAGCCAAAATGGGTCAAACTAAAACGCACATTTGGATGCGTTGCGATTGTGTGCTCAAATGCAAGCGGGTTACTGCGCGAGAGCTCTGCGCCCGGCTCCCAAGACATACCGGCATGGAAAACCACCGGCTTGTTATAGCGCTCGCACAGTTCGTAAAGCGGCTCGGCCACAGCATCATCGGGGGCAAAACCCTGCTTTGCAGGATGCAGGCAAAGCCCCTTTGCCCCCAACTCGGTAAAGGCGCGCTCTAATTCGTCTGCGGCACCGCTCACCTGCGGGTCTACGCTCGCAAATCCCCACAGACGATCGGGATGTGCGGCAACCAGCATGGCAATCTGGTCATTGGTGCCAAAGTGCCCTCCGCATGCCGTGGTTACATCGAGCGGCATGAGCACGCTCTTCTGCACATCGCAGACGTCCATCTCGACTTGAAGCTCATCCCAATCCATGGGGCCCATATGCCCCATACCAAATTCTCGTGACCAAAAACCGAATCCATCAGGCTCATCACCCGGCGTACAGATCTCGCCGTAGAGCATAGGATGGACCAACATGTCGATAACCATTTCGTACTCCTTTCCAGGCATTTGACCCTAGTACGGCTCAAACGAACCAATCACTCGGGACGACAGCTCAGCGCCCGCCTTCATACACGCCGGAATATCAAGGCCATCGATCACGCCCTTGGTAAACCCGGCGATATACGAGTCGCCGGCACCCACGGTATTAACGACCTTCTCCGCCGGCACGATCCCGCACTCATAGAAGCGCTCACCGTCATAGGCAATGCTTCCCTTCTCGCCAAGCGTGGCAACCGCAACGCGCGGCCCCAATTCCTGCGCGTGACGTACCCAGTCCCGCAGCTCCGGAGTGTCATCTTCAAACGACATAAATGCGTAGTCAACGTAGGGAAAATGATTCTCGCAGGCATATTCGGGATCTTGGCTGAACACCGAGAAGTCCATAACCACCGTCTTGCCCGCATTATGCCACTCGGGCAGGAGGTCCAAACAATTGCCAAACAGGTCGGTATGAATGATGTCATGCTCTAGGATAAACGCCCGGTCATCTTCATTCGGACGATATGTCTCCATTACGCCATCGATTGCCTCGAGATGCACGCGATCGACGCCGTCTTTCAATGCCATGAGCATCACCGAGGTGTCGCCATCCTCCACCCGCAGATGAGAGATATCAAACCCCTCGGCGGCCAGCGCCTCTCTCATCTTGTCTCCGTACTCGTCCTTGCCGACAACCGACACGGCGGATACCGAAACGCCCAATCGTGCAAGATGGATACCCCAGTCAATGCCATTACCAGTCGGATAGAACACGCCGATGTTTTGATAGACGTCCGCACAGCAAAAACCAGCCGCACACGCTTTAATACCCATGGTCTTCTCCAATGTTCAAAAGGGGACCCACCACATGGCGAGCCCCCTTTTCGCGTTTCGCTTATTGTTTTGCATCGGCTGTCCAAGGCCTCATAGCCAGACCGCCGTACGCTTTCTTAAGCTATTCGACGATTGGTGCTCCGTGGCCCCAAGAACCTTCCATGCCGCACACGGTCGAGGCAAACCCGGCAGCAAAGTCGAGCGCGCGCTCGATGGCCTCGGCGCCGCCCTCACCACGCTTGGCGGAATCGAGATAGCACATCAAAAACGAGGTGAGGAACGAGTCGCCCGCCCCCATGGTGTCCTTCATGTCCGTTACCGGTTTAGCCAGCTGGCGGTAATAACGCTCGCCGTCGTAAGCGATGCAGCCCTCGGCGCCCGCCGTAGCCGACACAAAACGCGGACCCAGACCCTTCACCCATGCCAGACGCTCGCGAATCTCGTCCTCACTCGCGGCATCCGCCGCACTAAAGAAAGCAAAATCGACATAGGGCGCAATCTGCTCGTAGTACTCGTCGGTGGAGTCGTCCGAAAAGTCAAAAGAGACCGTGACGCCCGCAGCCTTCAACTTGGGCAGCTCGCGCTCGGTGAAGCAATAGTTGCCCGAATGAACCACATCGAACTGCTTCATGTACGAAAGGTCAAAGCGATCGAGAACATAGCGCGCATCGCCACGGATACCGCCCTCGTTGGAGCCGAGGAAGACACGGTCACCGTCAACGACGGTCACGCGAGCCGCTCCGTTCTCGCCAATCATCTGCTCGCACTTGTCAAGCTCGATACCCTCATCCTCGAGGCTTGCAATGACATGCTCGGCAGCGGCGTCATTGCCAAAAATGCCCATGTATGCAGAGCGTGCGGCACCGCATTTCTTGGCATAAACGGCGAAGTTCACCGCATTGCCGCCGGGATACATGGTGTGGATATGCTCGTAGCGATCGACGACGTTGTCGCCAAATCCGAGCGCGTTAACGTTAAATGCCATGGCCTTTGCCCCTTCTAGTACTCGACAACACCCATATAGCGACGGAAATCGGGATCGTGATCAAACACCTTGCCGCGTGCAGCACGCAGCTCGCAGTTCATGGCGTAGAACAGCACCGGGTCCAGATAGGCACGGACACTCGCCGGCACGGCTTCCATACCGTACTCCTTGGCATCGAGCACCATCAGCGTATCGGTATGCGTCTTAAGGAACGCAAGGGCGCGCTCGTCCATAGCACGGCACTCGCTGGAGCCCATCTGCAGGAAGTAAAAAACGCCATCCTGAGTAGCCTCGAAGGGGCCGTGGAAGTACTCGGCAGAGTGGATGTAGCTGCAGTGCTGCCACTGCATCTCCATAAGAGAGCAGATAGCGAAACCGTAGGTCTGGCTAAAGTTGGGACCGCTGCCCAGAATGTAGAAGAACTCGTGCTCCTGGCAAAGCTTGGCAAAACGATCACCTAGCTCGGCATTTACCTTCTCACGTGCCGGGGGAAGAATCTTATCCATCTCGGCGATACCGGCATACATATCGGCAAGATCGGCGTAACCCTCCTGCTGATCGAGCAGCTCGGCCGCAAGCGACAGCGAAATGCCAGCGGGGACCTCGGCCTGCGGCACGCCCTCGCCCCAGGGGTAGACCCACGTGGTCCACTTGCCGGAGTCAATCTTGGATCCAGCGTTGTCGGTCTGGGCGATCACCGTAGCGCCGGCAGCAAGGGCAATCTCGCAGCCCTCGACGACCTCGGGGGTGTTGCCACTGTGGCTGCAAGCAATGACTAGGGATTTCTCACCCAAGCGGCGCGGGCGCATGATATCAAACTCGCGAGCCGTATAGATATACGAAGTGAAGGTGGTTGCCTCGCGCTGCAGAAGCTCATGAGCCGGGATCAAATCGATCATGGAGCCACCGCAAGCAATCCAGTAGACGCTGTCGAACTTGCCCTTCTCGGCAATTGCCTCTTTGATCAGATCGTGTGCGTTCATATCCAGTTCCTTTCTTGTTTGGTCCGCAATCAATGACGTTGGCTGCGTGGCCGATAGTTGTTTTAGTCAATCAGATATTTCTCGAATGCGGCCATGTTCTTGGCATCTGCCGCCGCCGGGTCATCGTAGTAACGCCCGTCCGTGATTTCCTGGCCCAGCATGCCATCGAAACCATGGGCATTAAGCGTGGCGACGAAGGCGTCCATATCGTGCTTGCCATCGCCCCACACCAGATGGCCATAAGTGCATCTCGTGAATTGCCCCATCACCAAAGGCGGCAAACCAGTCCTCGAGCGTCTCGCCCGCAACGCCCATCGCGGTTGTATCAACCATGGGCTGTAAGTACGGGCTCGCGACCTCGTCAATCATGCGCTTCGCATCGGAAACCGTCGTTACAAGGTTGCTCTCCTCGGGACGCAGGCTTTCCATCGTAAGCACCAGACCGTGCTCACCGGCATACTCCGCCAGAATGGACAAGTGCTCGCGGCTGCGCTTCCAGGCTTCCTCGCGGTCCTCGTCCCAGTCGCCCCAGCCCGAGTTGACGGACATACGGTCGCACCCAAGTACCTCGGCAAGCTCAATGCCGTGCTTAAAGTACGCCAGGCTGCGCTGTTCATGCAGCGGTTTGCGTGCGCAGTACTGCCAAGGATAGACAACATTCTCGGGGCACAGAGTACGATACCTAAGCCCACGGTCTGCAGCCTTTTTCGCCAGGACCTCAGCCTCAAAGTAGCCCGTGTGGTCGAGCGTCACATGCGGCTCCGCACACCACAGCTCAATGGACTCAAAGCCCAAACGCTGCTGCACATCAAGGAAGTAATCGAGCGACCACATGATGTAGTGGATATTCATGCCCGCAATCTGTTCGCGGCGCAGCGTCGGTTTGGATTCAGACATCTTATGCCTCCTTATTTCGATCGAACACGATTTGTCCGTCCGACATCGTCATATCAACCGCAAGATCGCGTGCGTCGCGATAATCGAGGTCGAACACATCCCGATTGAGCACGCAGATATCGGCAAGCTTGCCAACCTCAAGCGTACCCAGCTCGTCTTCGCGCATCAGATCGTACGCGCCCCCGGCAGTCCAAGCGCGCAAGAGCTCGACAAGCGTCAGCGTGTTGACCTCATTCACGGGCAGTCCGTCGGCGAAGAATCCGCCGCACGCGCTGTAGATTGACTCGCCCAGGCTCGGAATCAGCAGTGGCAAATCCGTTCCACAGCACACTGTGCATCCGGAATCTTCCATGCCGCGGCGATTCCAGCTGTGCAAAAGTCGCGTCTCGCCAATTTGTCGACGCATCATCGACAGGCAATCCTCGCGCCGGTCCAGCGTCAGAATCTGCGGATAGACCTCGCAAATTCCGCCTAACTTGCCAAACTCGACAAGATCGGTCGGGTCAGAGTTCTCGAGATCGGTAATCGCATGGCGGCGAAGCATCCGTCCATGCTCGTCTCGAGGCAGCGAGGCATAGAGCGCCACGGTGCGGCGAACGGCGCCATCGCCCTGGCAATGCAAGGAATATCGGAAGCCGTCAGCATCAATTGCACGCAGCTCGTTCTCAATCAGATCCCACTCGGGCTCTTCGACAACCGTCTTGCCGGCAGCTCCCGCATCGGCCGTGTCCTCATAGGGGTCAATCATCTCGGCAAGCCCCGCCCATACGCCGCGATCGGTCATACGGTTGAAGCCAGAAAAACGAACGAACGGTCCCCGGAAGCGCTCTCGCGCCTCGCGGGCATATGCCAAATTTGCACCGGCACCCACCGGCTGCGACATCATAGAGACGCGAACCGTCAGCTCACCAGATTCCTCACGGCGAGCCATTTCGTCGGCAAAGCCGTAGTAGTCATCAAACGCCATCTCCTTGATGGCGGTAACGCCGCGCTCGTTAAGCATGCTCATGTAGTCCGAATACCCGGCGCGCACCTCGGGTAGCGCGAGGAAATCGCTCATCATGCGCCAGATCTTCTCGGCATAGCACGCCTGGGGTGTAAAGCCGTATCGCGCACTGGCGGCAGCATTGAGAACGCAGGTCTCCGCACCCGGTGTAAAGCAGACGACAGGGATATCGCCAAAACAATCGTCAAACACAGCTGCCGTATTTGCGTTCTCGGCATCCGATGCCAACGTTTCGGGCATGTTGTGGCCAAAAGCCGCCGCACAATCCGGATGATCATCTTTCCATGCACGCAAGAGCGACACGGCCTCTTTGGCATCGGCGACGCCGGATAGATCAGACCCCAACGTCCGCAGCGCCCAGCCCGTATAGAAGGTATGCACATCGATCAGGCCAGGCATGACGGTGCGGTCGCCCAGGTCAACTACCTCGTCCGCTTGGGTCAAATACGAAGCTACCTCACACTTGGTGCCAACAGCCTCAATTCGATTGCCACGGACCGCTACGAAACCTTCAAACGGCAGGTCCCCCGTACCGGTAAAGACGCTCTTAGACGTCAGGACCGTCAAACGATCAGACATCACAACCACCTACATCGGAAGCATGCCAGAGATTGCCGTTACGATCAGGCCAAAGACGACCATGAAAATGAAGAACTTCCAAATGGTCTTCCACCATTGGCCAAACGAAATCTTAGCCACGGCAAGGCCGGCGACCGTCATGCCCGCCACGGGACTGATGGTGTTGATGGTCTGATTAGCAAACTGGAGCGCGGTAACGGCTGCCTCGGGATTGAGGCCCATAAGCTCGGTCAGGGGGCCCATAACAGGCATGGTGAGCGCCGCCAGGCCAGAACTCGAGGGAACCAGCAAAGAGAGCAGGCCAAGGACGATATACATAAACGTGGTGTAGACGGCGGCGGGTGCACCGGCGAGCGCAGTAGCGAGCGCCTGGAGGATGGTGTCGATGATCATGCCGCCCTCGGCGATGACCAGAATACCGCGAGCGATACCAATAACGATGGCAGCGTACGCAAAGTCGGCGAGACCCTTAACGAACTCCTCAGCGATCGTCTGCTGGTCAAGACCGCCCAGGATACCGGCAAGCAAGCCCATGCCAAGGAACACGGCGGAAATCTCATTCATGTACCAGCCCTGGGTAACAAGACCCCAGACGATAATGCCCATACCGCAAGCAAAATCGATAAGCACGAGCTTCTGACGGATAGTGAACTCTTCCTCAATGGAGGCATCGGTCACGGAAAACTCGATACGCTTGAGCTTATCGTCCTCATACGTAATGGACGACTCGGGGTTTTTCTTGACGCGCATGGCGTAGCGCATGGCCCATGCGATACCGACGGCAGTGAAGATGACCCAAGAAACGGCGCGCAGCCACAGTTGCGGATTGCCCTCGATGCCAATGATGCCTTGGGCGATCAAAACATTAAACGGGTCGATGGTCGAGGCACAATATCCCAGGTTAGGGCCAAGGAAGCAGATGATGAATGCCGTCATCGAGTCATAACCGATACCCATCATGATGGGAATGAAGATGGCATAGAACGGCAGGGCTTCCTCAGACATACCAAACGTAGTGCCGCAAATGGACAGCAACGTCATCGTGATGGGAATGATGAGGATGTCCTTGTTCTTAAGCTTTTTAATCACACGGCTCATGCCGGCATTCAAAGCGTTGGTCTTGGTGATGATTGCGAACGATCCGCCAATCAATAAGACGAACGCAACGACGTCGGCAGCCTCTTGGATACCTTTGGTGGGCGCTTGCAGGACCGCGAAGATATCCTGGCCCAAATTGATGGTCTCACCGGTCTCGGAATCGGTGTAGTTCTTATCGACCTGTTCATAGGTTCCAGCAACGGCGACTTCACGCTCGCCCGCCGCTGTCGAAATCGTCTTGCGCTGATACTGACCAGAGGGAACGATCCAAGTCAGGACCGCAAAGACAACGATCAGCAAGAACATTATCGTATAGACATGCGGTAATTTGAACTTAAAACGTCTGTTTGTCTTCTTCGCCTTCGTATCTGACATAGATACCTCCAAAGAACTCGAGACTGCATCGCATCTCGCTTCAACGTTTGCACAATGCAAACGTTCTATGACGTTCTATAGATTACCAGCAGCTTTTTCCTTCATCAAGATAATTTCAAACTGATTGCCGCAACGCGGTTGAACGGTTGCGTTTGCGCCGTGAACGGTATGGAAACGCCCGGTGAGATGATCCACCGGGCGCTTCCATTCGCAATGTCCTAGATGTCAAAAACGTAGCGAGACCCAACGATTCGCTGACGACCGATGATAAACGGCCGCCGCTGCTCATCGAAAAAGAAGGCTTCCATATAAAACAAGGGTTCGCCAACGGGAACTGCCAACAGTCGAGCGACCTCGGGCGACGCGCAGGCGATCTCGAGCGTGCACGGGTCGGTAAACGCGGGCGTGCGGCCCGTCCGGTTGCGCACGAACTCAAAAATGGATTGGTTAGATAGAGGTGCCGTTGATAGATAGGCGTTGTCCTCGTAAACATATATGTTGTTCTCAAGCATGACAGGGACGCCATCGGCAGTGCGCACGCGCTCAACGCAAATCAAGTCAGTTCCAACGGGAACACCAAAGAACTGTGCTTCGGTGGAATCCGCCGGCAGTATCTTTCTCGAAATGACACACGCCCCCGGTTCCATTCCGTTAACGCGGCATGCGTCCGAAAAACTCTGAACGTCATCCTTCTGGCGAATCTTGCGCTTGAGCTTGGGGGCATTGACAAACGTGCCTTTCCCCTGTCGCTTCGTTAGATAGCCCTGCTGGACGAGCTCCTCAATAGCGCGTCGCACGGTAACGCGGCCAACTTTATAGCTCTCAGCCAATTCGAATTCGTTGGGTATCCGCGCGCCTGCCTTGTAGGCGCCGGAGTTGATTTCGTTTTTAATGATATCAATGACCTGTTGGTACAGCGGTATCGCTGCTTTACCGTCAGTCGGCCCTTCAGTCGGTGGCATATACCCTCTCCCAGCACAATTAATTCTAAAACGGGCTTAAAGGCATTCAACAAGCCCTTAAGCCCGCATTAGCTTAAAGTATGCTAGGTGTCGCACCAAAATGTTGGCTATTTACTCATCAGACCCGAAAAACGCGCAACTACCGCGCTCCTAAGAAAGCGTGAGCAGCTCCGGCAGCTGGTCGATAATCTTGTCCGCGGCATCTTGGCTAAAGCCAAAGCGCTCCTCGCGCTTGGCAATAACTGTCAGACCGGCGCGCTTGCCGGCAGTGATGCCAGGCACCGAATCCTCAACGCAGCAGCAGCGATTCGCGGGCAGCCCCAGTAGGTCAAGCGCATGCAGGTAGATGTCGGGCTCGGGCTTGCTCTCCTTAAACTGCTCGCCACTCACCACATACTCAAAGGCATCCGACAGCCCGCACGCATTGAGTACTTCCTCGATGCTATCCATGGGCGACGAGCTAGCAAGCGCCACGCGAACGCCGCGGCGCGGCAGCTCTCGAATCGTATCCACGGCGCCTGGGTTAATCAAAGTCTGATAGTCGCGCGGACGTTTATGCGCCCACTCATCCCAACGGGCCAACGCCTCCTCGCCAGTAAAATGTCCCTTACCGGCACGCTCAAACCAATCGACCAGCATGTGGAGAAAGAACTGATGCGAGGTACCGACCTGCCCGTTCAACTCCTCTTGGGTCAGGTTCAACCCAAGCTCCTTGGCAAACGCGGCAGTCTCGCCCAGATAGTAATACTCGGTATCGACAATGACACCGTCCATGTCAAAGATAACGGCGTCGAACGGAAATGCGGACACGGCACCCTCCCTAACAAAAGGGCGCCTGTAAGCAGGCGCCCGAACCATGCATTATCGGCGATTCTAGCCCAGCAGCTTATCCAGCGCCAGTGCAATACCGTCTTCGTTGTTATTGGCGGTCACCATCTGGGCTACCGCCTTAACCTCATCGACGGCGTTGCCCATGGCAACACCGGTACCCGCCCACTCAATCATGGACTTGTCGTTCTGGCCGTCGCCAAACGAGACGACCTCGCTGGCATCGATACCGAGCTTGGGCAGGGCACCCTCGAGCGCGCGGGCCTTGTCGATACCGGGCGCCGTGTACTCAAAGTACCAGTCGGCCGTAAACATGCCCGAAAGCGTCTGGGTAAAGGGCGCATACATCTCCTCGTAATGCGCCTGTAGGTAGGCCGGGTCGCCTGCCGTCAGCAGCTTGTCCACGGGATAAGCGTCCACAACCTCATGCAAGCTCTCGACCTCGCGGATCTTAAGGTCACACGCATCGCGCTCGTATTTGACGATGTTTTTCTGCGAGCCATCCGGCAGCGTAATCATGCAGCGGTACGAATCCTCGACATGCAGATCGCGACCGAGCGAAATCATAGGGATCACGTCAAAATTGCGCAGATGATCAATCAGGCGATGCAATTCGTCGGCAGGCATAGCCTGATCGAACAGCACCTCGTCGGTCTGAGCATCGACGACGTGCGCGCCATTAAAGGCAACTAGCAGACCATCATGGTTCTGAAGGTCGAGCTCCTGCGCCAAGGCATGCAGCCCCCATGCGGGACGACCCGAAGCCAAGATAAGCTTAATGCCCGACTCCTGCGCCGCGAGCAGTTTCTCGCGCGTACGCGGGCTGATGACCTTTTGGTCGTTGGTGAGCGTACCGTCGATATCCATTGCGATGGCTTTGATTGCCATATATGCCTCCCTGACATTGAACAACCTTGTCTGAGCCATCATACAGAACACCCACGGCGGCGTTGTTTGCAACGGGAAAAATGTCATATTGTCCCAAACATGAACGGCGCGCCTTCGACGATTGCGATGCCCGTCGAGGCGCCTCCCGATACATTCCATCCTATCCAAATAGCAAAGGGCCCGCATCCCAACGGATACGGGCCCTTGTCGGCTATGCGTTAGTTTTCGCAGCGAATCCTACTTGCGGTGAGCTCGGTAGAACTCGATGAGCGCCTGGGTCGAAGCGTCCTGTTCGGCCTTGGCGGCGTCGTCGTGGAAGGCCGGGGTGATCTGCTTGGCAAGCTGCTTGCCAAGCTCGACGCCCCACTGGTCGTAGGAGTCGATGCCCCAGACCGTGCCCTCGACAAACGTGATGTGCTCGTACAGGGCGATGAGCTCACCAAGCGCGAACGGGGTCAGCGTGTCGCCAAAAATCGAGGTCGTCGGACGGTTGCCCTCAAAGCAGCGGGCCGGGACGATCTGCTCGGGCGTGCCCTCGGCACGCACCTCATCGGCCGTCTTACCAAAGGCGAGCGCCTTGGTCTGGGCCAGGAAGTTGCCCAGGAACAGCTCGTGCACGTCCTGACCGCTGTCGGTCGCAGGGTTGGCGGTATTGGCAAAGGCGATGAAATCGGCCGGGACCACCACGGTGCCCTGGTGCAGCAGCTGGTAGAAGGCGTGCTGACCGTTGGTGCCGGGCTCGCCCCAGAAGATCTCGCCGGTATCGGAGGTCACAGCGCTGCCGTCCCAGCGGACATGCTTGCCGTTGGACTCCATGGTGAGCTGCTGCAGGTAGGCCGGGAAACGGTGCAGATACTGGCAGTACGGAAGCACGGCGTGGCTCTTGGAACCGAAGAAGTTGACGTACCAGACGTTGAACAAACCCATCAGCGCGACGGCATTGTTCTCGAGCGGCGTGTTGCAGAAGTACTCGTCGATGGCGTGGAAGCCCTCAAGGAACTGCTGGAAACGCTCGGGGCCGAGCACGACGATCAGCGACAGGCCCACGGCGGAGTCGACGGAGTAGCGGCCGCCGACCCAGTTCCAGAAACCAAAGGCGTTAGCCGGGTCGATACCGAAAGCCTCGACCTTCTCGAGTGCGGTGGAAACGGCGACGAAGTGCTTTGCCACAGCCTCGGCGTTCTGCTCATCGGAGCCATCGATGGCGCCCTGAGCCTTGAGCTGCTCGAGCATCCAGGTCTTGACCTCGCGGGCGTTGGTGAGGGTCTCGAGCGTGGTGAAGGTCTTAGAGACGATGATCACGAGCGTGGTCTCGGGATCCAAACCCTTGAGCTTCTCGGCCTGGTCGTTGGGGTCGATGTTGGAGATATAGCGGCAGTCGATACCGGCGTCGGCATAGGGACGCAGGGCCTCGTAAGCCATGACCGGGCCCAGATCGGAGCCGCCGATGCCGATGGACACCAGGTGCTCAATCTTCTTGCCGGTAACGCCCTTCCACTCACCGGAGCGCACGCGCTCGGCGAAGGCATACATGCGATCGAGGACCTCGTGCACGTCGGCGACGACATCCTGGCCGTCGACGATAAGCTGGCCTTTCTCGCTTGCCGGACGGCGCAGCGCGGTGTGCAGGACGGCGCGGTCCTCGGTGGTGTTGATGTGCTCGCCGGAGAACATGGCGTCGCGGCGCTCCTCGAGCTTCACCTCGCGGGCAAGATCGCACAGCAGCTTGACGGTCTCATCGGTCACCAGGTTCTTGGACAGATCGAAGTGAAGGTCGCCGGCGTCAAAGCTCAGCTTGTTCACGCGGTCGGCGTCAGCGGCGAACCAGGCCTTGAGGTCGATACCCTCGGCCTCGAGCTTCTCCTGATGAGCCTCGAGCGCCTTCCAAGCGGCGGTCGACGTAGCGTCGATAGGTGCGGCAACAGTTGCCATAAAGTCCTCCTCAGCATACGGGCGCAAGCCTCCATGCGCCCGGATAATCAGATAGTCCTATTCTAGCGCAGGTCAAGACTACAATCAGCGAGCGTTGCCAATCCGCCCCCCAACGGCAACCGACCAAAAAGGGACAGGTTTATTTTGGCAGGTCAAACGCTTTACCAACCAAAAATAACCTATCCCTTTATGGTAAATATTAGGCCGCGGCGCACACACTGCCGAGCAGCTCGCGCAAGGGCGAGCCGATACCCTCCAGCAGTTCGGGAGCGATGATGGCGAAAACGGGAACCTCGCCGGCACCCACAACGGCGGGCACCTTGCCCTCCGAGACAATGCATCCATAAGGGACAAAACCGTCTTCGCCGGCATCGAACGACGCCATGCGACGCGCGAGTTCGCGCGCAAAGCCAGCAGTATCGGCATCGCCAATCGCCAATACAAAGTCCACCCCTTCGTCGGTCGCCAGGGCCACGGCTTCGTCGATCAGCTCGTCTCCCCCGTCGCCCTCAACCGAGCCGCAGCGGAAAAGCACGCGCTCGAGCAGAGCTCGATCAAGCGAGCCGAGTGCCGCCGAGACAAGCTCATCACGCGTGTGCTTGTCGCCTCCCAGCACGACCAGTGCCTTAGTGCCGCCATAGTGGGCAACCAATCGCCCGCACCAGCGAGCCACATCCCCATCCGCAACCAAGCGTGTCGGCATACCAAACCCATAATTGACCATCTTTCCCACAGCCCTTCCGTGCGTATAGGCGGTATCGATTGTTAGGCTCATGCTACGAAGCAAGGTTTTCCGAGCTGTTTCGCACTCTTTAGAGCTGCGTTAAAAAACCCGATGCAGCCGCACGACCATACCTACCAAAAAGGGACAGGTTTTGACGATGTCCGGACGAGCGGGTATTATCGAACAAGTATTCGATAAGAACATGTGTTTGATGGGAGGACGCGTGGGACACGAGCGTCACACCTATATCTGCATCGACCTCAAGACGTTCTACGCCAGCGTCGAATGCGTCGACCGCGGTCTCGACCCGCTCACCACCAACCTGGTCGTTGCCGACGAATCGCGCGGGCGCACGACCATCTGCCTTGCCATCACACAGGCCATGAAAGACCTCGGAATCCATAACCGCTGCCGTCTGTTCGAGATTCCCGACGGTATCGACTACATCAAGGCCGTACCGCGCATGCAGCACTACATGGAGGTGTCGGCGCAAATCTACGGTATCTATCTGGAATTCGTCAGCCCACAGGACGTGCACGTCTACTCCATCGACGAATGCTTTATCGACGTGACGCCCTATCTGGACCTCTATCACACCGATGCCGAAGGGTTCGCCTGCATGCTGCGCGACGAGGTCCTCGCGCGCACCGGCATCACGGCCACCGTCGGTATCGGCCCCAACCTATTCCAGGCTAAGGTAGCGCTCGATATTACCGCAAAGCACGTACCCAGCCGCATCGGCATACTCGATAACGAAACCTTTCGCAAGGAGATCTGGCCGCATCGACCCATCACCGATATCTGGGGTATCGGCCCCGGTGTGGCAGCCCGGCTCGAAAAGTACGGCGTCTACGACCTGATGGGTGTCGCCGCGCTCGACGAAAACCTGCTTTACGATGAACTCGGCGTCAATGCCGAATATCTCATCGACCACGCCTTCGGGCGCGAGCCGACAACCATCGCCGATATCCAAGCGTATCGCCCGCAGGCAACCTCAACCACCACAGGACAGGTGCTCTCGAAGGGCTATGCCTACGAGCAGGCCTACACCGTCTTACGCGAGATGGTCGACAACGCCGTGCTGGACTTAGTCGACAAGCACGTGGTGTGCGACAGCATCTCGCTCTTTGTGGGCTACGCGAGCGAGCGCGCCGACATACGCCGACTCGATGCCAGCGGTACAGCGCAATATGTAGACGGATGCGGACACCTACGCTCGAGCACGTCAAGTATCGAGCCCACCGCAACCGCCGGCCCTGAGCTCGCACCCCGTGCGCCCAAGCCCGTCCAGCGCAATGACGAACGGCGCCGACTGGTACGTGAGGCGCAGGCAATCGATGGCATCTTTGTGGGAGAGCATGGCGGCAAACCGCGCGGTGGCTATGCCGCGCTCTTCGCGCACTCAAACGCTTCGCGAAAGCTGCCCGAGCGCACCAATTCGTTTAAGAAGATCATGGGCTATTTCGATGAGCTCTGGGCGCAGACTGTCGATCCCAAACGACCGGTCAAGCGCATCAACCTGGGATTTGGCAACCTCATGCCCGAGGAATTTACCACTATCGACCTGTTCAGCGATGTTAAGGCCGATGAGCGCGAGCGCGACCTGGCGCGCGCCGTCCTGGCCGTAAAGGGCAAGTACGGCAAGAACGCGCTCGTCAAGGGGCTGAGCTTTACCGCCGGCGCCACCGCACGCGAACGCAACGATCAGGTAGGAGGACACCGTGCCTAAGCCCCAACAACAGCCGATGCGGCCACCGACATCCTTTGAACGCCTAGCGGACCCCGAGGGAAGACGTCGCTCCGCCGACTCAAAGCTCACCGCCAACGGCGCCGTTCGCGCCGGCCGTGCCGCGCAGTTTATGCCCTTCGCCGCTCTCACGGGATACTACGAGCTCGTACGCAAGCAAGAAATCACTGTCGAGCCCAAATGCGAACTCACGGAAGAAAAAGCCCTCGAGCTTTCAAAAAAGCTCGAGGGCCTCAAACGTGGCGACTTGGTTCGTGTCACCTATTACGATACGTACGGCTATCGCGCTCGCACGGGCATCCTTGATGAAGTGCTCCCCGCGTTCAAGCTGCTCAAACTCAGGGATATCGCCATCAACTTCGACGATATCCAAGGCATCGAGCTGCGTGGTCGAGCCTAGCGACGAGAACGCTTGCGCAAGACGAGAGCAATGCCAAGCACTGCGGCAGCTGCAACCAGCAATCCCAAGACAAGCGTGAGGGTCGAGTCGCCAGCGTGAGGCAGCGAGCCGTCCTTCGGAGTCTTCTTGGTGGTCGTCGAAACGGTCGTCGTGGTGCTGCTCGACTGGTCATTGCCGCCCGTCTGGCTGCCACCAGGCTGATCGCCGCCACCCGGCTGCGAAGGATCGGTGGGTTCCGTCGGATCCGGAGTACCGGGATCAATCGGATTCTCCGAATTCTCCTTGCGCTGGATCCAAACCTGGCAGCCATAGAACGGGTTGGCAGTACCGAGGCACAGGCCCTGATCGGTAACGGCAAAGGTGCGCAGACCATGGTTGTACGGATCGTTAAAACCGTTAGTCGTCAGCGTCGTAAAGTTCACGCCGTCCTCGGTCACATACATATCAAAGCCGCGCTCGGCATCGCGCAGGTAGTACATGCACGTAAGGACACTCTGCAGCTTCTTGAGGTTCTCCTCGCTCAGCAGCTTATCGAGCGCATCCTGAATATCGCCCGGCAGCTCGGTGCCATAGGCATCCTCGTACTGCTGCTTCAGGCTCTCATAGCTATCGAGCATGTCCTGATACTGGTCGGCAAAGGACTTGAAGTACGCGATCTCGCCATCGATCTTCTGGACATAAGCGGCGTCGTCCTCAACGTCCTGGGACATCGTCGCGGCCTGCTCGCAAAGGTCGCCCGCGGCATCCTCCAGCGCATCGCTCAGGTCGCCAAAGCCCTTAGCGACCTCGGTCTTCTCGTCATCGACCTCGACGGCCTCAGCCTTCTCGTCATCGACCTCGACGGCCTCGTTTGAATCATCGTCCGCAAGCGTGTTAGCGGGAACGATGGGGTCGTCAGGCGATTTCTTGTCGAGCAGGTGATCGAGCAGGTCCCTAAGGCGCTGAACCTGAGAGTTCCACTCCTCGGGCGTCATATCGATAATGTCGCCATTGGAGAACTGGCCGATCGGCTCAAGCAGGCTCGCGGTATCAAAGGTACCGATATACAGCTTGCCGTCGAACTTCTGCATGCGCCAAATGTACTGGTTCTCGTTTCGGCCAAAGCCCGAAGCCAGGCCGGAAATACCGCCCTTGGGGAACATGACGGTGGGATCGCCAACGACAAGATCCATGTCCTCGTTCTTGTCCATGCGATAGATGTTGACCGACTGCTCAAGATTGGCATTCACAAACGAGCAGTCAACGCCGCCCATGCCGCTCTTGCCGCCCTCTTCGGTGTTGGACTTGTTGAACAGGATGCGCTCGAGAGCAATCTCCTCGTCGTTGTATTCACCGATATAGAGGTAGTCGTTGTAGACGATGAGGTTGGCAGCACCAGAACGGGTGCGGGCAGGATCGATGCCAAAGCAGTACTTTGCACCGTCCCTCTCCTGATCGCCAACAACGGGAGTCCACGAATAGCTGCCGTCGGCGTTCTTGTCGCCACGGACCATGGCGAACGACTGCATGGAATTATCATCGGGAGCGTTCTCAGGCGTACCGGTGCAGATGGTCGCATAGAGATGGCCATTGTACGAGACCATATCCCAAATGGCGCCGCCGTAGATGCTGTCCTGATAGCGAATCGCCGGATAGCCAAACAGCGTGCCCGAGTTGGCAATCTCGGTGAAGCTGTCCTGGCCCTTCGACGGGTCAGACGACGTCAGGATTGTCGACACAAAGTTACCGGCCGCGTCTTTACCCACATTACTGATGACGAGCTGGCCATCATGGACGCACATGCCGCGGATACCGGTAGAAATGCCCTGCTTGTAGGCAGCACCGTAATCCTGCATGCTCGAAAGGCCCTGATAGACAACTTTGTACTTATCATTCTTAGGATCGATCTCATATACAGCAGGCAGGCCGCTTTTGCCGCCATTGGTCCTGACGCTGCCGCAGAAATAAAGCTTACCCTTATAGCTCACGGCATTGCGGAACAAAGGACCGACGCCGTTGAGCGATTCAGAGAGCAGCAGCTTGGTCTCACCGGTCTTGGTATTGATCTTGACCAGGATGCCGCCGCTGTCCTTGTCGGCCGTGCCGTCCTCCTTCTGCTGTCCATAGAAGAAGGTGCCGTTAAACATGGCCTCCAGCGTCAGGCGCATGGTTTCGGCATCAAAGGAATCACCCAGCGTGCCGTTCATGAGCGTCAGCGTGTTGCCCATCGCCGCATAGCAGGTGCCCACATAAAGCCAGTCACCATAGCTCACAGCCGCCCAAGTGTAGCTCTGGCCGCGATCGCCTTCGTTGTTGGCCGCGTTACCGTCGGCGCCCGGAACGGCAACGGCACCGCCACCCTGGTAGTCGACGATGCCATCCGGCTGCGACGTTCCTACCGTAGGATGCGAGAGCTTTTCAAAGGAATACCCATTTCCCGCATTGTAGGTAACGGCACCCGAAGCGTCTTCGGCATGCGCCGGCAGCGGCGATACCAAGATAGCGGCAAGCGCTGCCACCAAGCCAAGTGCTCCCACTCGTCTCATAAGGCTATAACCTCCCCTGTCCTAAAGCCCAGCTTTAGCATTCTTCATTTCTGTCCACGGTTAATTGCAATCTGAGCACAGCAATAATCAGCGTATAAATATACACCTGTAATTTTTTGGACGGGTTAATAGATGCTCGATTGGTAGCGAATTCCGCGCAAACCGTCACCAAACTCCACTTTTACCGCATCTAAAGGTTATTTTTTACGCAAATTTTTGGATGTCGATAGTCGCAATGAGCAGGAGGCCGGTATCCACCGGAGAGGGCAACGCCTACATTTTCATAACGTAATAGCCCGCGCCCCTCACCGCCGTCTCGAGTGTGTCGCGATCAACCGGGAGCTTCGAGCGTACGCGTGCTGTGTGGTCCGCATACGTCACCGTAGCCCACACGCCGTCCAGTGCATTGAGGGCATTGGCTACGTTCTGAGCGCAGCCGTCACAGCTCATGCCGCCGATGAGCAGCTCATCGCTATAGGGATAGTGGGACTCGTCGGTGTCTGCCACCACAACCTTCTTGGCTTTCTTGCCGCTCGCGCCATCACTGCAACAGCTCTTTCCATGCGTCGACGCCGCAATGCGACGCAGCCCAAAAAACATGCCGACGGCAATGACGGCCAGCACGATGAGATTCGCAGGGTTGAGCAAGTCACTCATGCGTTCCCCTTTCAAGTAGCCCTATCTAGATACCCCCATGGGGTGTTCCCATCTTAACCCAAAATCATGTCCGTTCGGTCAATTAGTTTCCCTCTTCAAACTTTTTAGTTGACCAAGGCTTACTTTCGTGTATAAGTTTTCCTAGGCTAACAGTTTAGATCCGTAAGGAGCGTCGTGACTCGAACCATAGACATCCCAACGTTTCAGGCGGCAGTCGTGCGCAACTGCTCCCCCACGCTCGCGGGCATCAAACCGGCATCGCTCTTTACCTATCCAGGAGTCTATGCCGATCAAGACGGCTCAAGCGTAACTGCGGCGATCGAGGATCGCCGAGCACGCCTGCTCAACGTTATCGCCCGGTGCAACCGCGAGCTTAATCCGTTCGGTATCCATCTGAGCGTTTTGGTCTGGCGCCCCTGCGGGGCGCTCGTATACGCATATCGGCCCAATAGCCTCGCCACTTACCTTGCTGACCCGCGCGCCAAAACGGCACTCGCCAAGAAGGGCTACGACACCGGCAACCTCTCGGCATGTCTTGTGCACCTGGCATCACGCATCACGCTCGCGAGCAATAACGCCGCGGAATGCGCCTGCGGCCAGACTCGATGCGCACTGGATCAGCAAGTCTGCTGCTACAACGACTGCGCCTGCGAATTTCCACACGAGATTGGCTACTTCCTGGGGTACCCCTGCGACGACGTATACGAGTTCATCGCTCAGCGTGGCGAGAACTACAAGATCTTTGGAGCCTGGAAGGTCTATACGAATGTCGAGCAGGCGCTTGCGACGTTTGATGCGTACCGTGCCTGCACCCAACACCTCACCTTTATCTATCAGCAGGGCTGCAGCTTGGCGCAACTTGCCCAGGCGACCCGATAGAACGTACAAACCGCGACCGCACGCCGCACAACCGAAAGGACTCAACATGAGCAAGATCGCCGTCGTCTACTGGAGCGGCACGGGCAACACCGAGGCCATGGCAAACCTCGTTGCCGAGGGCACCACGTCCGCGGGCGCCGAGGCCGAAGTCATCCCCTGCGCCGACTTCTCTGCCGACAGGGCCGCCGACTATGATGCCTTCGCCTTCGGTTGCCCCGCCATGGGCTCCGAGGAGCTTGAATACGATGAGTTCCAACCGATGTGGGACGAAGTCAAGGAGACCCTCGGCGACAAGAAGGTCGTCCTCTTTGGCTCTTATTCGTGGGCCGAAGGCGAATGGATGGACAATTGGAAGGCGGACGCCGACGAGGCAGGCGTCAACGTGGTCGACTCCGTCATCTGTTACGACGCCCCCGACGATGAGGGCGAGGCGGCCTGCCGCGCCCTTGGAGCCGAGCTCGCCTAGCTGCAATGAGCTCCGCCCGTAACGCGCTCTGCACCAAAACACATTCGCGTCCCAACAAAAACGGGAGCCGGATCACATCCGGCTCCCGTTTTCTGCTGTGTCAGTCATATAAAGCGGCTACGAGATATTACCCAAGAACGCCTTGGTGCGCTCGCTCTTAGGATGGTCGAAGACCTCGCTCGGCGTGCCATCCTCCACGATAACGCCGCCGTCCATAAAGACGACGCGGTCGGCGACGTCGCGGGCAAAGCCCATCTCGTGCGTCACCACGATCATGGTCATACCGTCATGCGCAAGATCGCGCATGACGCCCAATACATCGCGGACAAGCTCAGGATCGAGCGCCGACGTGGCCTCGTCAAAGAGCATCACGTGCGGATTCATCGACAGGGCGCGGGCGATGGCCACGCGCTGCTGCTGACCGCCCGAAAGCTGACTCGGCATAAAATCGATGCGCTCGGCCAGGCCGACCTTGGTCAGCTCCTCGATGGCAATCTTCTCGGCCTCTTCCTTGCTGCGCTTGAGCACCTTTTGCTGCGCAAGCATGACGTTCTTTTTGACCGACAGGTGCGGGAACAAGTTGAACTGCTGAAACACCATGCCCAAGTGCGTACGCACCTTATTGAGGTCAACGCCCTTGGCGCACACATCCACGCCCTCGACGACAATCGAACCACTCGTGGGCTCCTCGAGACGGTTAATGCAGCGAAGCATCGTCGACTTGCCCGAACCCGAAGGGCCCAGGACTACGACGACCTCGCCCTTGTGCACATCAAGGTCGATGTCGCGCAGGACCACGTTATCGCCAAAGGCCTTCTGGAGATTCTTGATGCTGACGACGACCTCGTTCGAGTTATTGGTTTCGCTCATAATAGAACCTCCTTACAGACCAGCGATATGGTCGGCGGGCGTCGACAACCTGTCCGGCGCTCTTGGTGGGACGCTTCTTTTTGGTTTCGGCCGTACCCAGCAGCCTCGCCTCAAGACCGCTCACCAAGCGCGCAAGCGGCAGGGTAATGACCAGATAGAACAGGGCGGCAACCACATACGGCGTAATGGAGCCCGTCGTTGCCACGATGGTGCGGGCGTTCATGACGATCTCGACCACGCCCACGGCGGCGAGCAGCGACGTATCCTTGTAGAGCAGGATAAACTCGCTGGTCAGCGTAGGCAGGACATTGCGGAACGTCTGCGGAATCATAACGTAGAGCAGCGTCTGGAAGGCATTCATACCCAGCGAACGAGCGGCCTCGTTCTGGCCCTTGGGGATCGATTGAATACCGGCACGGAAAATCTCGCACAGATACGCAGACGAGTTCATGGCCATGACGATAACGCCCAAGACATAGTCGTCCACCTTGACGCCGGCAAGCGGCAGGCCAAAGAATGCAATATAGATCTGCAGGAACGCCGGCGTACCGCGGATGACATTCACGTAGATGCCGGCAAGGCAACGCAGGATGCGCGATTTGGATATGCGCATAAGCGACAGGGCAAAGCCAAAGGGGATCGCCAGCGGAAACGCCACGAGCACGATCGAGAGCGACATAAGGAAGCCCTTGAAGACGATCGGCAGGCTCTGGACCAAAATGACCGGGTTCAGGAACAGGCGAAGGAACATGTTGGAATTCCATGCCTCGACCCACGGCTGTTCCTTAAGGTCGGCCAGGAAGTTATCGAACGCCGTCACGCCCTTAATCTCGACGGAAGGAATCTTGGAAATCTTCTTGGTCGAACCGTCGGCGAGCGTATAGGTTCCGCTAAAGGCCTCATCGCCGCCCTCGACGGGGAACGTCACGCCGTAAACCTCGACACGGAAAAAGCCGCCGGCAGGCGCCGTCTCGCCAAAGTCAATCTTGAGCGTCTGGCCGTCAGCCTTGCACGTGGGCTTCATGGGCGTACGATCCATGAGGTCCTCGCCCGAGAGCATCGTCAATCGCGTGTCATCGGTACCAAACGTTGTGCCGTCGACAAACGTCAGAGAAAGACCGCTCAGCTCCTCGTCGGCATCGGCCTGAACTTCCCAGGTAATGCGCGTCTCGGTGCCGCCGACCACAGCGCTGCCCGAACCGGTGTTGGGTCGGGCGGTAATCTTTGCGGTCTCAAGCGCCTGGGCGGTCGTGGGCGCATATGCCCCCACGCACACCAGCGCGAGCGCCACGGCCATGGCGCAGGCTAGCTTTTGGAGCAAGGCGGGCAGTGGAAAACGCTGCTCCGCAGCCCCTTTGTTCAGTCGAGACAAGGTGGCTCCTATCGTAGAAGTTGCCGGCAAAACGAGACGGAAACACTCTCCGTCAAGAGAAGCGCAAAGGCCCTCTCCGCCAAAACGGAAAGGGCCCGCGCGCAATCAAGTAGCTATTTTACTTGATGTTGTACTTAGCCATGAGGGCGTCGACGGTACCGTCGTCAGTCAGGTCCTTGATGGCCTGGTTGATGTCGTCCTTGAGCTTGGTGTTGCCCTGGTTGATGGCGATGGCGTACTCCTCGCCGGTGCTGACCTGCTTGATGGTCTGGCAGGTGTTGAACTGCTCGGCGGTCAGCTGGCTGGCAACGGAGCGGTTGGTGACTACGGCGTCGCCCTTATCGGACTGCAGGGCGCTGAAGCACTCGGTGGCGTCCTTGTAGGGGACAATCTTGGCCTTGGGGAAGTTCTCCTGGGCAAAGGCCTCGGCGGTCGAGCCAGACTGGACGATGATGGTAGCGTCGGCGTTGTTGAGCTTCTCGCTGAAGTTGTCGGCCGTGATATCGGTGTTATCGACCTTGGTCACGATAGCCTGATCGTCCATGTAGTAGGAATCGGAGAAAGTGACTTCCTTCTCACGCTCGGGCGTGTCGGTGATAGCCGCGATGGCGACGTCGTACTTGGCGCCCGAAGCAACGCCGGGGACGAGCGTGTCAAAATCATTGTTGACATACTCGACATCCAGACCCAGCTTATCGCCGATAGCCTTAATGAGTTCAAGGTCAAAGCCCTGGTAGTCGCCATTGTCATCCTTGTACTCAAACGGAGCGTACTCGGCAGAGGTGCCGACGGTCAGCGTACCGTCCTTGACGAGCGCGTACTCCTTGGAACCGTCGACCTTCTCGACCTTAGCGTCGTCAGAGCTGCTGGAACTGGCATCAGAACCAGAGGTGGCGTTGGACGAGCCGCAGCCCGTCAGAGCAAGGGCGAGCGCCATAGCACCCGTGGCGGCAAATGCGCCAAGCTTCTTCAGCTTCATAATCAGTCTCCTTCCAATGACCCCACGTGATTCAGGGGTCTGCAAAAACTGAGGGTTATTATGCACCCGCTTGGAAGAATCCGCAATTAGAAAACTGATTGAAACAAACCCATAACGTGAATGGAGCACTCCACTTTATGACAGTCATCACTGCTGCAATGACCTTAACAATTTGATTTCAGCCGCATAACCTGCAAGTTCGTTCGGTGTCTCCAAAATGAATGGCAATGCGCGCAAGCGGCCATTCGATACAATATTCTGCATAACCTGCATACCGCCGCCAAACTCTTCGCTACCCAGGTAGCCCTTACCGATGCATTCGTGGCGGTCCTTATGGGCGCCGCAGGGGTTCTTGGAGTCATTGATATGCACGGCGCGCAGGCGCTCGATACCCACCACACGATCGAACTCGTCGAGCACGCCTTCAAGATCGTGGACGATGTCGTAGCCGGCGTCATTCACATGGCAGGTGTCCAAGCAAACGCCCAACTTGGCCGACAGCTCGGGGCACTTGTCGGCAACGCCCTGGATGATGAGTGCCAGTTCCTCAAAGCTGCGGCCCACCTCGGTGCCCTTGCCGGCCATGGTCTCGAGCAGCACCGTCGTCTGTTGGCCCTCAAACATCACCTGGCACAGGGTGTCGACGATCATCTGAATGCCGGCGTCGGAGCCCTGCCCCACATGCGCACCGGGATGGAAGTTGTAGTAGTTGCCGGGCAGCGCTTCCATGCGCCGCAGGTCCTCCGCCATGGCCTCCAAGGCAAACTCGCGCGCCCGCTCTTTGGCCGAGCAAGGGTTATAGGTATACGGGGCATGAGCCACAAGCGGGCCAAAATCGTTCTGTTCCATAAGCTCGCGCAGGGCGGCCACGTCATCCATGTCAAGGTCTTTCGCCTTGCCGCCGCGCGGGTTGCGTGTAAAGAATGCAAAGGTATTGGCGCCAATTGACAACGCCGTCTCCCCCATCGCCCAATAGCCCTTCGTCGTGGATAGATGACACCCGATCGTCAGCATCCCCAGCTCCCCCTCATCAGTTGCGGTGAAATAGTTCCTGTCGATGCCTTATTCTGCCGCAAACAGGAACTATTCCACCGCAAGTTATAAAAGGGTCACGAGGAGCGCGTTTTGCCGAAGGCCTTAAGCACCGCCGTCACGGGGCCAGGCTGAAAACGGCGGCGTACGTCGTCCAAGCGCCCGGGGATATCGATATGCTGTGGGCAATGCCGCGCGCATTTGCCGCACTTGACGCAATTGCTCACCAGCTTGGGCTCGTTCGTCCGCACCGCGCTCGCCGTAAAGTATTGAGACAGCCCCGTAAACCAGCTGTGCGCATAGCTTGCGTTGTAGGCAGCAAAACACCCAGGGATATTGATGCCTTTAGGACACGGCATGCAATAGCCGCATCCCGTGCAGGGCACGCGATTCGATTTTTCAAACTCCCTCAGCACGCGTGCGATGGCATCGAGCTGAGCAGCCGTCATCGAATCCGGCAGGGCCCGATCGGCCAACGCCGCGTTCTCATCCACTTGCGCGGTATCGGTCATACCCGAAAGCAGCATCGTCACCTGAGGATGGTTCCACACCCACGAAAGCCCCCAGGCGGCCGGAGTGCGCAAATGCGGGTCACGGGCGCCATCGAGCACAGCGCGTGCCCGCGGCGGCAGTTTGCCCGCTAGACGACCGCCCAGCAGTGGCTCCATCACAAACACCGCAAGACCGCGCTCCGCAGCCGCCATGAGTCCTGCCGTTCCCGCTTGGTAACGCTCGCCGGCATAGTTGTACTGGATCTGGCAAAAATCCCAGTCATATGCGTCAAGCACCGTCAGGAAATCCGCCGCGCTGCCGTGATACGAAAAACCAATCTGGCGAATGCGCCCCGCCGCCTTTTGACGCGCGATCCAGTCCTCGATGCCCAACGCCACCACACGTTCCCACTGGGCGGGCGAGTTAATGTTGTGCATGAGGTAATAGTCGATATGGTCGGTCCGCAGGCGGCACAGTTGCTCGTCGAAGAACCGGTCGAAATCCTCCGCGCATTTGCACGAAGCATGCGGCAGCTTGGTCGCGAGCAAAACCTGGTCGCGTAGGCCTAGGCGCTCAAGCGAAGCGCCCACGCAAGCCTCGTTGCCGGGATAGAGATAGGCCGTGTCCAGGTAGTTAATCCCCTGCTCCACCGCACGGGAGATGATGGCGTCGGCTGTCTTCGCATCCGGGCGTCCCGGCGCACCGGGAAACCTCATGCAGCCCAGCCCCAACGCCGAGATACGGTTACTGCTTTTGGGGTCAACGCGATATTGCACGGCCCCTCCTCCCCCATCGAAGCCCTGATAAGGCGAAACAAACCTGTCACGTCATCGAAGCACATCGGAATCGCAATCGAAAACGTATCGTAACGCAGCAGAAATCAGGCCGTCACGGCACCGCTTTAACATCAGCAAAAAGCCCGATGAAAGGAGGCGAGCGTGGCCACGCGTGAGGACGCCTACCCCTATCCCGGCGAGCAATCCATCCTCTCAGTCGACCGCTACCAGATCGAGGTCATGAACCATCTGGACGAGCTTCCCGCCACGGGCGCAGGCATCATCTGCACCTTCCCCAAGGTGCGCGATGGCGTTGGATATCCTGTGCGCGTTTTTGCGGTCTGTCCCGCGGCATAAGCGCACAGTGCAATAGTTCTTTTTCGTAACAGCAGTCCCGCGCATCCACCAATCACCCTGGCAGCATACAATCCATCAGGCGCCCCTTACGCGGGCGCCTTTTATATGGGGAGATGATTCACATGCAGATCAACAAGGTCGCCTTTATCGGCAAGGGCGGCGTCGGCCTGCTCTACGGTAGCATGATTGCCACGGCCCTCGGCAATGACGCCGTCGAATACGTTATGGATGACGCCCGTTTCGAGCGTCACGCAGGCGACGCCCTTACGGTCAACGGCGAGCCCTGCGCACTCAAGTCCGTGCGCGCCAGCGAGGCAACGCCCGCCGATCTTGTCATTCTCACGGTCAAGACGACGGGACTCAACCAAGCACTCAAGACTATGGAGCGCGTCGTGGGGCCCAACACGCTCATCGCCTCGCTGTGCAACGGCATTACGAGCGAGCAGAAGATTGCCGAGCGCTTTGGCTGGAAGCATACCGTTCTTGGTATTTGCCAGGGCATGGATGCCGTGTTCCTCGACGGCGCGCTCACCTTTACCAATGCGGGCGAGATTCGCTTTGGCGCGGCAGCAGGCACCGAGCCCGCAACCGTCACCGCCATCGACGAGCTCTACACACGCTGCGGCATCGCCCATACCGCCGAGAGCGACATTGCGCACCGCATGTGGGCCAAACTCATGCTCAACGATGGTATCAACCAGACGTGCATGGCCTACGGCGGAACGTATGGAAGCGCCACAGAGGCCGGCTCCGAGCAGCGCCGCTGCTTTGTCTCCGCCATGCGAGAGACACTTGCGGTCGCCAATGCCGAGGGCATTGAGCTGACCGAGGCAGACCTGACGCAGATGGTGCACCTCATCGAGGGAATCGACCCCACCGGTATGCCCTCGATGGCGCAGGACCGCATCGCACAACGAAAGACCGAAGTCGAGGAGTTCGCGGGCACCATTTGCCGCCTGGCCGCCAAACACGATATCCAAGTGCCGCAAAACGATTGGCTCTACCAGAGGATTCGCGAAATAGAAAGCAGCTGGTAGCCTCGGCCGCATCGCGACGTGCGCAATACAAGCAGACAGGCCTTCGCGAGGATTCCGTCATTCGCGAAGGCCTGTTGCATTTAGCTCGAGGCTAAAACTGAGGCTTATTTTGCGATTCCGGAACCTCGTCCTCGTCATCGCGGCAAAGTAGCACGCCGGCGCTTCCCAGCAACGCCGCTGCAATCAAGGCGCCCACAATCACAGGAGCGGCGCCCGTAGCGGACTGCAAGCCGGCAGTTAACGCCGCCGTCGGACCAAGGCATCCGATCAAAAGGGCAACGACGGCAATAGCGACATCTCGAGCGTTCATGGAACCACTTCCTCCACGAGAAAGACTTTGTTTCTCGTGACTTAGTGTGCCCCGCGCCCATATGCGCGGCGTACTGCCACGGTAAGCGCTCTGTTAACTCAAATGCATACATAGAACGGGCGCCCTTACGTTGCCCTAAAGCTCGGTAAAGACGCCCGTCCGCCAAATATTCGTGATGCAGAAAAATTACCAGCCAGTGTAGTAGTCGGTGGTTCCGGCTGCGCAGCCGGAGTCATAGACCTTGCACTCGCCCTTGGAACCGGTAAACGTGGAGCCCTGAGCCTTATCGCCCGCGGCAACGACGTAGTAACCATCGGAATCGCGCCAAAAGCCCTCGGAATCCTGAGTCCACTCGCCCGTGCGGTGATGGTAGAGCACGTTGCTGCTGTAATAGGTCTCACGACGACCGTTATAGTTATTGACGCCGCTCGAGCGCGTCAGGCCCGAGCCGTTCGCGTAATACGCAGCAGACGCGTAAGACGAGCCGGAGCCGGCGTTGTAATACAAAGCCTGAACGGCCTCAGCGGCCTCGGCTTCGGCGGCCGCAGCCTCGAGCGCCTCACGCTTGGCATCCTCAAGCGTCGTGCGCAGCTCATCGAGCTCGGTCGATTTGGCGTCGACCTCCTCCATCGTCAAAAGACCGCCCGCACCATCGATACAACCTTGCAGTACAGCGCGCTCGTCATCGGTGGCATAGTCACCGTACATGTTCATGATGATCTGGGCGCGGACCTCCAGGGAATCGCGCTTGGCCCCCATAGAGGCATTCCACTCCTGCATGGAGCCAAAGCCGTCGCCGCGATAGTCGACGGGCTGCATCAGCGTCGCCTCGGACGGCGTGGATCCGACCGTGTCGGACAGTGTTGCCGCGTGGGCATCGGTTGCGCCGGCGCCCGCTAAAAGTGCCACGGTCAGAGCGGCGGAAAGGGCGGCGGCTTTCGGTTTTCGTGAATCAATCCTCATGTAGCTGGAAACCTCCGTAGTGCGTTTTTGCTGCGTTTGAGCTGCGCGTGATTCGATCGCGCTGCATAGTACTCCGAGCAAATCGCGACCTGCGGTTTTTCTCAAAAGGTGCACGTCATTTGCGTAAAACTCACATCCTCTCAACAGGAGTTTTCCACATCTCGATTGCATAAAGCATGTCAAAAACCCTGTAATAGCGCCCTTCCTATGCAAAAAAGGCGCCTGCGCAACCATTGCTTGCGCAGGCGCCTTGAGCAGGCATTTTATGCAGCTATACCTATCGAGTCGCAAGGGGTCCTTGCACAAGTCGCCCTACTCGTCCAGTGCGGCAAAGGCCTGCTTCAGGTCCCAAATGATATCCTCGGCGTTCTCGGTACCGATGGAAAGACGGATCGTGGAGGGCGTGATGTTCTGCTCGGCGAGCTCCTCGGCAGAGAGCTGGGAGTGCGTAGTCGTAGCCGGGTGCACGACGAGCGACTTGACGTCGGCCACGTTGGCGAGCAGCGAGAACACCTGCAAGTGGTCGATGAACTTCCATGCAGCCTCCTGGCCGCCCTTAATCTCGAAGGTGAAGATCGAGGCACCACCGTTGGGGAAATACTGCTTGTAGAGCTCATGGTCGGGGTGCTCAGGCAGGCTCGGGTGGTTCACCTTGGCGACGTGGCTGTCACAAGCCAGGAACTCAACGACCTTCTTGGTGTTCTCGACATGGCGGTCGACGCGCAGTGACAGGGTCTCGGTGCCCTGGAGCAGGATCCAGGCGTTAAACGGGCTAATGCAAGCGCCCTCGTCACGCAGCAGGATGGCGCGGATATAGGTCGCGAAGGCGGCAGGGCCGGCAGCCTCGGCAAACGAGACGCCATGGTAGGAGGGATTGGGCTCGGCGATCTGCGCATACTTGCCGCTCGCCTTCCAGTCAAAGTTGCCGCCATCGACAATCACGCCGCCCAGCGAGGTACCGTGACCGCCAATGAACTTGGTCGCGGAGTGGACGACGATATTGGCGCCATGCTCCAGCGGACGGAACAGATACGGGGTGCCGAAGGTGTTATCGACAACAACCGGCAGGCCATGCTTCTTGGCAATCTCGGAGATGGCGTCGATGTTGGGGATGTCGGAGTTGGGGTTACCGAGCGTCTCGAGATAGATGACCGTGGTGTTGTCCTTGATGGCGCCCTCGACCTCGTCCAGGTTATGGGCATCGACGAAGGTGGTCTCGACACCAAACTGGGAGAGCGTGTGCTCCAGCAGGTTGTAGGAACCGCCGTAGATGGTCTTCTGGGCGACCACGTGGTCACCAGCCTGGGCAAGTGCCTGCAGGGTATAGGTGATGGCAGCGGCACCGGAGGCGACGGCAAGACCGGCCACGCCACCCTCGAGCGCGGCGATACGGTCCTCGAAGACGCCCTGGGTGGAGTTGGTCAGACGGCCGTAGATGTTACCGGCGTCGGCAAGACCAAAGCGGTCGGCGGCGTGCTGGGAGTTGCGGAACACATAGCTCGTGGTTTGATAGATAGGCACAGCACGGGAGTCGGATGCAGGATCGGCGCTCTCCTGGCCAACGTGCAGCTGCAGGGTATCGAAACCAAAGGTGTGCTCGGGGTTGTTGATAAACTGGCTCATGATGATCTCCTTGATCGAACAAAAGTAATAAGAGTAAGAGAAATAAGTCGCTGTCTCCTGATCACGCCGACGGGCGCAAGCAGGAGCCCGGCATTCGTCTTGGTAAGCAATTCATATGCGGGCCTCCTTTCGCATCCCGGTTCCGTGGTCGGCTTAATTACCTACCGCCTTTGTGTGTTTTGAATAGTACGAGCATTGTTTCGCTCGGTCAATCACTTAAAAGCGCTAACCTGTTATCGGTTTTTTAGATAGCTATCGAAAGGACGGGCGTCGATGACCCTCCAGCAGCTTCGTTTTCTGATTGCCGTGGCAGAGTCCGGCTCAATCAACGCCGCAGCTCAGCGCCTCTATACCGCTCAGTCCAACATCTCAAACGCCGTCAAAAGCCTGGAGCAGGAGCTCCATCTGGAAATCTTTACGCGCTCCAGCCGCGGCGTCACGCTCACCAACGACGGTACCGAGCTCTTAGGCTATGCGCGCCAGGTCGTAGAGCAGGCCGACATGCTCGAGGCACGCTACGAGGACGGCGGCACACCCCAGGCGCGCCTTGCCATCTCGGCCCAGCACTACGCGTTTTCGGTCGAGGCCTTTGTCAACGTCGTCGAGCGCTGCCGCGACAGTAAGTTCGAGTTCATCATGCGCGAGACCACCACCTCGCAGATCATCGACGACGTCCGCGCATTTCGCAGCGATATCGGCATTCTGTACCTGGATGACTTTAACGCCCGCGTTCTGCAGAAGGCCTTCGCCGATGCCCGCGCAAGCTTCCATCCCCTCTTCGACGCGACGGTCCACGTCTTCGTTAGCGAACGCCACCCGCTCGCACGCCGCCCTCAGCTGTCCCTTGCCGACCTCACGCCCTATACGCGCTACAGCTTTGAGCAGGGAACCTCAAACTCCTTCTATTACGCCGAGGAACCTTTTAGCTATATCCCTTGCGACCGCAACATACGAATCTCGGACCGCGGAACACTTACTAACTTACTTATCACGTCGAACGGTTACACCCTGTCGACCGGTGTCCTTTCCAATGAAATGCAGTGGGGTATGGCATCGATCCCGTTAGCAGACGCCCCAACGATGCACGTAGGATATATCATGCACGACGAGCGCAAGCCCTCTCCTCTCTTGCGGCAATACCTCGACGAGCTCAACCGCATCATCCATGCCGACCAGCTGTCGGAAGACGGGGTAGAAATCGTAGATTGCTAGCCCGCGGCGGGCATGGCGCTACAATGGTCACTCACACGAAGCGTACCCAACGAAAGGAACCATGTGAAGGTCATCATCTATACCGACGGCTCGGCCCGATCAAATCCGGGACGCGGCGGCTACGGCGCCGTGCTCAAGTACACCAACCCCGCCGGCAAGACCTTCACCTCCGAGCTTTCGCGTGGCTACGCCAAGACCACTAACAACCGCATGGAGCTCATGGCGGTCATCGTGGCGCTCGAGGCACTTAACCGCCCCTGCGAGGTCGAGGTCCATTCCGATTCGCAATACGTCGTCAACGCCTTCAACAAGCACTGGATCGACGGCTGGAAAAAGCGCGGGTGGAAAACTGCCAACAAGCAGCCCGTCAAGAACCGCGACCTGTGGGAGCGTCTGCTTGCCGCAAAGAGCAAGCATAAGGTGGAGTTCATCTGGGTTAAGGGGCATGCCGGCCACGAGCTCAATGAGCGCTGCGACGAGCTCGCCACCACCGCGGCCGACGGAGCCAACCTCGATATCGACGCCGGCTTTAACGAGAGCGACCTGTAATAGCGTTTTCGCGCAGCTTTATATCCCCACGCGCTACACTCATCCTGTAGACCAAACAACGCAAGGGGGACGCATGCTGCGTATAGCGACCATCGGCACATCCATGATCACCGACGACTTTATCCAGGTCGTCAATGCCAACGACCAAGCCGCGTTTGTGGGCACGCTTTCACGCGATGCCAATCGCGGTACCACCTTTACCGCCGAGCACGGCGGCGAACGCAACTTCACCGCACTCGACGAGCTCGCGTCCGCCGACGACGTCGATGCCGTCTACATCGGCAGCCCCAACGCGCTCCATCACGAGCAGGCGCTCGCCTGCATCGCCGGCGGTAAGCACGTTATCGTCGAAAAGCCCTTCTGCGCCACCGAGGCCCAAGCGTTCGAGGTCTTCCGTGCTGCCGAGGCAGCAGGCGTCGTGGCCCTCGAGGCCATGCGTCCCCTCCACGACCCCGCTTTCCACGCCGTCGAGGACGCCCTGTGCGAGATTGCGCCCATTCGCCGCGCCTCACTGCGCTTTGGCAAGTATTCCTCACGCTACAACGAAATCCTCGCTGGACGCGCCACCAATATCTTCGACTGCAATATGGCATCGGGTTCCCTCATGGACATTGGCGTCTACGCCGTCGAGCCCATGGTCGAGATTTTCGGCATGCCCTCTGGTCTCACCAGCATGACCACGCTGCTCGACCCCTCAACGCAAGAGCTCACCCATGGCCCCATCGACGGTTGCGGTTCCATTCTCGCCAGCTATGGCGGTGGCTATATCTCCGTCGAGCTCGCGCACTCCAAAATTACGAATGACCTGCTGCCCTCGCAGATCGAAGGCGAGCGTGGCACTATCCAGATCGACCATCTGTCCACGCCCCGCAACGTCCGCATCGACTATCGCGGCGACGTCGTACGCGGCTCGGCGACCGAGGCGCCGCGCGAACAGGACGACAACGGCCGCGCGCTCGACCTTCCCAAGTCAAGCAACACCATGGAATACGAACTCGCAGACTTTATCACCGCCATCGGAGGCATCGATAACGTTAAGGAAGAGATCTGGGAGACCCCGGCGGGACGCCATGAGCTCGGCCACTACCGCGATGTCACGCTCGTCTCGCTGCGCATCATGGATGCCGTGCGTCAGCAGGCCGGCATTACCTTCCCCGCCGATTCAGTCAAGCAGGCCTAGCGATGGGCCTCTTCGATACGTTCTTCTCCAGCGTCACCGGCGGCAGTCGAGAGCCTCAAAAACCATCAAACATCGAGCTCGAGCTGCGCCGCAGGCTTACTGTGCTCGCAAGCGACGAGGCCACTCAAGACACTCCCCTGCGCTACTTCCTGCACTGGACGGGGCAAGTCCAAGGCGTTGGTTTTCGCTTTACCAACACCAACCTCGCGCAGGCACGCGCACTCACCGGCTGGGTGCGTAACATGGAAGACGGCTCCGTCGAGATGGAGATACAGGGGGCTCCGGCAAACATCCTATCTCATCTCGAGGCGCTTCATGCCTCCTACGAGCGCATGGGAACGCGTTTTCGCCTCGCAGACGCCCAGGCCCGAGCCCCACTTACCAATGAAGACGGTTTCAGTCCTCGTTATTAGTATTGTGTGCTAAATACGGTATCATTTACCTACGACCGTTGATAGAAAAGAGGCGAGGCGCATGGCGGTGCAAAGAAGAAACACCAAGCAGCGGAAGCTGGTTCTTGACGCCGTGCGCCAAAGCTATAACCACCCCACCGCCGATGAGATCTACAACGCCGTGCGCGCGCAGGATGACAAAATCAGCCGCGGTACGGTCTACCGCAATCTCAATCTCTTAGCCGACGCCGGCGAGATCCTCTCCATCAAGACGCCGGGCGGCAGCCGCTTCGATCGCACGATCGAGCCGCATGCGCATATCATCTGCACCTCGTGCAGCCGCGTCATCGACGTACCGCTCCCCTTCGATGCCCAGCTCGACGCCAAGGCGTCCGAGCAAATCGGCTGGAACGTCACCTCGCACTACACCATCTTCGAGGGCCTCTGCCCCAACTGTAGGTAGATTTTGGGACATGCCTACTCAGCAAGTAGACGACGCAGCTCTTCTTCGACCGTGCGCACGTAGCGGACACGGTCATTGACACCGCGCATGCTGGGATTGCAGCTCTCCATCAGATAGGGATGGCCCACCACGTTGAGCATGTCGCGATCGTTTTCGTTATCGCCAAACGCCATCATTTCGTTAGGTGAGATCCCCAGTGCGCGACCATAATCGGCAAGCGCGGACCCCTTGCCCGAATCAAAGCCGATAAAGTCGGTCCATTCGGTTCCCGACGTCATCACATCGACCCGGTCGCTAAAGCGACGCGCAAAATACTCCAACGCCGCCGGCTGCTCTGTCTCGGGCGTTTGAAACGCAATCTTAATGACATCCTCGTCAATGTCCTCGGGACGGTCGACCACCGCCACATCGCAGTGGACCTCGTAACGCAAATGGTCGATGAACGCATCGTTACCGCTTATGGTGTAGAGGTGCCCCTCGCAGGAAAGGGTTACGTCGGCATGGGGGTAGGCGACCACGGCATTCGCGATATCCATAGCAAGGCTACGTTCCATGGAACGTTTGACAACGGCACGCCCCTCGCTCATCACCAGGGCTCCGTTTTCGCATACATAGGCGAGCTCATCGGCCACCGGGGCAAACAGGTAGCGCAAGCTCGCATATTGACGGCCACTCGCCGGCATAAACACAATGCCGCGACGATGCAGCTCGTCGATGAGCTCAAATGCCTCAGGACGCGGCTCGCGCTCCCCCGGATGCAGCAACGTGCCATCCAAATCGCAGGCGATCAGTTTGATTCCCTCAAGACCCATATGCTTCCCCCAAAGCACCCCATCAAAAGTAAGACGGACTTTGAATAGTTGCCTCTCAAAGTCCGTCTTACGCATACGCACGTTAGCCGCGCGCCTTCTTTACGATCGTAAAGTCTGGAGCCATACTCACAACAACATCCGCCGCGCTCGATGCAAAGCGTCGACTGGCATCGAGCTCGCGTGTGACCACCGAGAGCCGAACACCCTCGACACCCCGGAGCATGCGGCCCAAAACAGGCCGCACCGGCGTATACATGCGCACGGTATGCTCGTCCGAGTCGCCCCGGAAGAGCGGCGCATGCATGTTGCCGATTTCCCAGCACGCATGCGCGAGCGCAATCGGATCCATGCGGTCGACTTCGACCAAATAAACCTCGGCGCTGCGCAGGCGCACGACAACCGCTACGGGCACCGTGCCCGTGCGGTCGACAGCGAGCACGTCACCGTCGGCAAGACGCTCGCCATCAGTGGCATCCAGCCGGGCATTCACCGTGCGCCCCAGCTCCGTCACGCCCACAAACAGGCGCGCATCAGCCTGGTCCCAATCGAGTAGCAGCTCGTCAACCTCAAAGACGCCACCCAGCTCCCGACGAAGCAGGAGTTCATAGGACGGGTCGTTGAGATTTCCCAAGCGCTCCGTAGCTACCAGGTCCACGGACATCAACTAGTCCTCGACCTCGACGAGCTCGATATCAAAGTTGAGGTCCTTGCCGGCGAGCTCGTGGTTGGCGTCGAGCGTCACAGCCTCGGGCGTCACATCGATGACCACGGCGGGGACGGGCATGCCGCTCGGCGTGGACAGGAAGAGCTTCATGCCCTTCTCGATCTGCTCGATATTGGGAACCTGCTCGGCCGGGAAGGTGATAACCATCTCGGGATTGTGCTCACCGTAGGCATCGGCCGCAGGAATGTGTACGGACTTCTTCTCGCCCACCTGCATATCGATAACGGCGGCATCGAAGCCTTTGATCATCTGACCGGCACCGCAGGTGAACTCCAGCGGCTCACCGCGATCGTAGGAGCTATCGAACTGCGTGCCGTCGTCGAGCGTGCCGCGATAATGGGTCTTGACCTTCTTGCCCTTGTTGGACATGGTAACCTCCGTAATAAGGGCGGCGCACAACGCGGGCCGCCATGAACATATGGCGCTAACTATACCCTAGTCATACAATTCAAAGACAGTTTGCAAAGAAACGCTGCAACCGGAGGAACCATGGCATATCCCGTATTTGACTTGCACTGCGACACCGCCGACCGCATCGGCTGGGCCACGCTCGATCTCGACCTGCGCTTTACCGCCGGCACCGACGGTTATTTCCCCGGCGACGAAACGCATCCGCAAGATTTCGACCTCATCGAGGGCAACGCCTGCGCCATCTCGCTCGCAAAGATCGGCAACACGCCGTGGGCACAGTGCTTCGCCACGTTTGTCCCCGACGAGATTCCCACCGCCCACGCCGCACGCTTCCAAGCACAGATCATGGCGCACATGAGCGGCCAGGTAATGCTCGACCACGACCGCATGGTCAACGTACGCAGCGCCGCTGACATTCGCCCTGCACTCAAAGACGGCAAGGTCGCCTGCATCCACACCATCGAAAACGCCACGTTCTTTGCCGAGGACCCCGCGCTGATCGAGGCGCTCAAGAGCCTGGGCGTACTCATGTCATCGCTCAGCTGGAACGCGCAGGGGCCGCTCGCGAGCGGCCACGACACCCACGCCGGCCTCACCGCCGCCGGCATCGAGGCACTTACGCAGATGGAGCACGCCGGCATGATACTCGACGTCTCCCACCTCAACGATGAGTGCTTTGACGAGGTTGTCGCCCACGCCACGCGCCCCTTCGTCGCCAGCCACTCAAACTCCCGTGCGGTTTGCGGCGTCAAGCGCAACCTCACCGACGACCAGTTCCGTACCATTCGTGACATGGGCGGCATCGTCGGCCTCAACTACTGCAGCGAGTTCCTCTCCAACGAAGCAACCGACGAGACCGCCGCAGATGTCACCTTCGACCAGCTGGCAGCCCATATCGAACACTGGCTCGACCTGGGCGGCGAAGATGTCATCGCGCTCGGCGGCGACTGGGACGGCGCCAAGGTACCCAACTTCCTCTCCGATGCCAGCAAGATGCCCGAGTTCCAGAACATGCTTTCCAAGCACTTTGGCAAGACCGTGATGCAAAAGCTCTGCAGCGACAACGCCCTTGCCTTCTTCGAGCGTTATTAATTTCACATCCCTTGAGCGGGCCGGTATGCCGAGCGATCGACATGCCGGCCCGTCCCCAATCCAAAGGATAACTTTTGACGCAGCAATTTACGATTTTCCTACCCCGACCGGATGGGACGCCTATCCCCGTCGTCGTTACCAAAAAGCGCGTCAAGAACTTTAACCTACGCGTCACATCGAGCGGCGAGGTCCACGCCAGCGCACCGCTCGGCGCCAGCCACGAGCGCATCGAAGCGTTTGTGAAGCGCAACAGCGCCTGGATTATCAGCCGACTTGCCCAACGTGAGCAACGTCAGGCGACAGCGCGAGAGCCGCTCAGCCCCTCGTCCATCATTGCACTTTGGGGCAAGCCCATCACGGTACAGGACGCACTCGATCACAACTTTGCATCGCCCGCACCGCGACCCAAGCAGGCCACCTTCGCAAGTTTTATGGGTACCGACGAATCGGACGAAAGCCCACAGGCCAAGCGGCGCGCAATCCTCGACGGCCTAACGTCCGACGAGCTCCAAGCCCACATCGACCAGCTCTACGCGTCCGAGGTCACCGCAGCGCTACGCGACATCGTGCACGCGTACGAAATCGCAATGGGCGTCACCGTGGCCCGCGTCTCCGTGCGCAGCATGAAAACGCGTTGGGGCTCCTGCACACCCAAAACCGGCGCCATTCGCATCGCGCGCGAGCTCGCCGCCTACCCTGTCGAATGCCTCGACATGGTTGTCGCCCACGAGCTCGTCCATCTGCTCGAGCCGAGCCACAATCAGCGCTTTCACGCCCTGCTCGACACGTACTGTCCCAACAATAGAGCACTGTCTCAGCGGCTCAAGCAGCCACCCCTCAACAAGCTCTAGCGTCGACTAGCGCACGCGCTCGATCTCGACGCCGCAGCTTGCCAGGGGCAGGCCAACAGGAGCCCACGGCTTATCGAGCTTTATGCGCACACCAAGCAGCGAGGGATAACGGCGCAGCAGCATCTGGGCTGTCCCCTCGGCTGCCGCCTCGATGAGCTTAAACGTATGCTCGCGCAGATAGCCATCGACATCGTGGCACACCGAGCCGTAGTCAATCGAGGCGTCCAGGTTATCGTGCTCCCCCGCCGCGCGCAGGTCGGCATAGAGCACCAGAGAAACGATGAACTTCTGACCCAGCGCGTTCTCCTCGGGATACACGCCATGGTTGGCAAAAACCTCCAGGCCGTCAATGACAATACGATCGGCATGGCGCAAATCGTCATAGCTCACGTGAGGCACCGCCGTTGCGGTGGATATTTCGCCCCTTCCACGGCGGGCGAGCTCGGCGCCTTCGGTCTTGGTTGCATTCTCGGGCAGTTTCTTGTTACTCAACGCGATCGTCTCCTTCGTTTAGAACCCCGACCGCGCAAACTAACTACACGCGAATCGACAGGTTCTTTTTATCATCGCTCCAGTTGCAAGCGTTGCGCGCGGGGCATGCAAAGCAGGCACGCGACGCTTTGTCGGCTGCATAGAGCAGACGCTCAAGCGGTTGGCTGTTCACGCGCAGCTTTCGATGGCCCAGAATGGCCGTCTTAATGGCTGCGGCATCGGCCGGCTCAAACGCCACGTCATCGGGCATGCCGCCGAGAATCGCATCAGCGACGCGTTCGCTTGCAACATCATGGGATATACCCGATTCATACTGTTCATCTTTGCCGATATCGTGAAGAAGTGCTGTGGCGTAGATGACCTCGCGGTCAAATTCGAGCTGCTCCTCGAGATTCTTGATCCACATAATGCGCGCGACATCGAGCAGATGGTCAATACCGTGGCGGCAGAAGATGCGCCCCGATTCCAACTGTACGATGTTGCCCAGGTGCCGCCGGAACAGCCCGTTGGCACAAATGTAATCAATGCGAGGCATGGCACCAAAGGGGGCCAGGCCCGAAGCCATAAAGCCGCGACGCGACGTCCCCTCATCGGTCTTCGATGTAAAGTCGTTGACGACTCTCATGGTTAGCGGCCCAGCATCCTAAAGAAACGCTCCTCGAGCGCGGGATCGGTCTCAAAGACGCCGCGGCGAGCAAGCGTCACGGTCTTGGTGCCGGGCTTTTGCACGCCACGCATCGTCATGCACATATGCTCGGCCTCCATCAACACAATCGCTCCCTGGGGAGCGAGATAATCCATGAGGGCATCGGCAACCTGTGCGCACAGTTGCTCCTGCAGCTGAAGACGGCGGGCATAAACCTCAACCGTGCGGGCGAGCTTGGAAAGCCCAGCCACCCGACCGTTAGGGATATAACCAATGGCGGCCTTGCCATAAAACGGCAGCAGATGATGTTCGCACAGCGAGTAGAACGTGATGTCGCGCTCGATAACCAAATCGTTCGAAGCGACGGCAAAGGTTTTGGACAGGTGTTCCTCGGCACTCTGGTCCATACCGCCGGCGATCTCACCATACATACGGGCAACGCGCGCCGGGGTCTCCAGCAGGCCCTCACGAGTTGGGTCCTCGCCTATGCCCTCAAGCAACAGCTTAATGGCGGCCTCGACTTTTTCCTGATCGACCATCTGGGCCTCACTTTTCCGATTTCACGTTCGCGCTATGGTACCACGCCCTCCGGCATCGACCACAAGCTACATAGTATGGGTCGAATAGACCGGATCATCACGCCAAAGTTCAACCGCATCACAAAGCGCAACGCCCTCGCGCTCAGCACGGGCGCGCGTAGCGTTCATATCGATCACGCGCTGGTTGCTCGAACCCCTAAAGCGCAGCGAGATATCGTACAGGTCCTGAACAAACGGGCCGTCCACCAGCATGTCAAGGCAGGCAAGGATGCGGTCCGTCACCTCGGTATGATGACGACCGCCCGGCATAAGCTCCTCGAGTACGTCGCCAGTAAAGCACCAAATGGTCTTTCCCGACCCCACTGGATAGGCCGCGCGAACACGCTCGACAAACTCAACGAGCCCCGCCTGATTCTCGGGCTCCATGGGCTCGCCGCCCAGAATCGTCAGACCATCGATAAAGGGATGATCGAGACTCTCGATAATCTTGTCCTCGACGGCACGATCGAACGGCTCACCCGCAGCAAAGTCCCACGCAACAGAGTTAAAGCAATTCTTGCACCCACGACGGCACCCGCTTACAAACAGAGAAGTACGAACGCCTTCTCCATCAGCAATGTCGAAATACTTAATGTTCGCGTAGTTCATAGGTAACTCTCCCGGGAGGCCGGGACATATCATCCCGTCCTCAAACATTCTCGGCCTGCGGCCTGCGAAACTGCGGGCGGGACGATATGTCCCGGCCTCATGCAAAGGGTAACTCAATGAACGAAGCGAACATCGAGCATAGGGTTCGAGGTCCAATAAAAACTGGGTTGCGGCTCAACCACCATCGCAAGTAAATCGCAGCTGCAACTCGACTTATTTCCGCTAAGAACTTCGAGGAGTGAGCAGACTGCGCGCTGCATCTCAGCTACATCAACTTGGCTGCCCTGTAGCGAGGCCCCGGACCTTTGCTCGATATGAGTTCCGCACGAAC